>DATJFD010000015.1:0-14990 GCA_035495855.1 Binatia bacterium
GTGTGGCCCGGAAGGTCCGTGCCATGTCCTTTCCACACAACGATCGTGGAGGCAGACGTGAGAAGACAGCGGAAGGTCGCCGCGTTCACCAATCCGAACGCAGGCAAGAACACCCCCCGCGCCGGCCTCGGGAGGGTCGTCGCATCGATCCTGACGACGCCGTCATGGACGTACGACACCCGCACCATCGAGGAGCTCGAGGAGAAGTGCGAAGGACTGCGGCGCACGCGCCCCGACACCATCGTGGTCGTTGGCGGCGACGGCACCGTCCACAACACCCTCACCCGGATCATCCGGGAGTACCAGGCGTCCGGCCTGCCGTTCCCCCAGGTCCTCGTCGTCCCGACGGGCACCATGAACACGGTGGCGACCACGCTGGGCCTCACCCGGCATCCGGCCGTGCGGCTGGCGGAGCTCATCGCGGCGAAGATCCGCGAGAACCGCCCGTTCGACCACGTGCACCTCGCGCCGATGAAGATCAACGACGAGTACGGCTTCCTCTACGGGAGCGGCATCGTCGTGAACTTCCTCGAGCAGTACTACCTGGACAAGAACAGGGGACCGAAGCGCGCCGTGAAGGTCATCCTCGGCTCGCTCTGGCACGAGATCAGCCATCTCCTGACGTTCAGGAAGCCGCGCAACCCGCTCATGAAGCAGGTGCACGCCAAGATCACGCTGCCCGACGGCATGGACCCGCCGGTCGCGCCCTACATGACGCACACCGGCATCATGTGCGGCTCGATCGACCAGATCGGCATGGGCTGCAAAGGCCTCCCCGACGCCCGCAACAAGCCCGGCACGTTCATGCTCCGCGACACCGCGCTGTCGTTCTGGGGCCTGGCCGCCAACCTCGGCATGCTCTGGGCCGGCTACTCGATCCCGAAGACCTACGACGCGAACGTCTCGCGCCTGGTCATCGACTACGAGCAGCCGACGATCACGCAGGTGGACGGCGACATCAAGGCCGCCACGCTGCGCGACGTCATCGAGCTCGGACCCACGCTCTCGTTCATCACCGGCTGACTTCCGGCCCTGGCATCGCGCCCGGGCCTTTCTTTTCTCCGCGGAGGGAACCATGGACAAGAAGTCCGCGCCGCCGGCGCTGTCGTTCATCGCGCTGCGCACGTTCAAAGCCGACAGGCTGCTCGCGTTCTATCGCGCGCTCGGCCTCGCGTTCAAAGAGGAAAAGCACGGCAACGGGCCTGTGCACCATGCCTGCGACCTCGGAGGCGCGGTCCTCGAGATCTACCCGCGCTACCCCGGGGAGGCCGACGGCCTCCAGGACGGCATCATCGTCGGTCTGACGGTCGGCTCGGTGGAGGACGCCCTCGCCGCCCTCGCCACCGCTGGCTTCGGCGGACCGCCCGTCCCGCCCGCGGGCGCCGGCCGACTGCTCACCGCCAATCTCAGGGACCCGGACGGCCGCAAGGTCATCCTCCGGGTTCGATAGCGCCAAGCTCCGAGGCCCAAGCTTCGAGCCTTGGCCTAAAAATCCTCGAAGCTCGGCGCTCGAAGCTCGCAGCTTTCCCAAGCCGTCCCCAGTTGACAGGGGGCGGCTTTTTGACTACGCTGTACGCACTTTGCTTTAATAAGGTCAGCTATGGGTCTTCCTGGACATCGCCGAACAAGCTCGCATAAGCGCCGCCGCGCAGCGCATTTCGCGCTCAAGAAACTGGTGCTGGCCGCCTGCCCTAAGTGCAAGGAGCCGATGATGCCGCATCGCGCCTGCCCCTCCTGCGGAACGTACGCGGGACGCAAGGTGCGGGAGCTCGCGAGCCCCCTCGCCAAGCACAAGCACGAGCACAAGCACGATCACAAAGAACATAAGCATGAGGAAAAAGCCGGGTAACCCCGGCGGACGTGCGGCATTCCCCGCGCGTCTTTTTTACCCACGTTCATTCGTCCGCGTCCTATGTCCAACCGCCACCTCGCCCGCACGATCGCCATGCAGTCCCTGTATCAGTGGGACTTCAACGGCAAGCCGTCCGGCCGCGTCACCGACATCATCACCGCGAACCTCTCGGAGTTCGCGCCGGACTTCGATGACAAGGGCTTCGTCCAGGAGCTCGTCGAGAACGTGGTGGCGAACCAGGCCAAGATCGACGCCATCATCACCAAGTACGCCCCCGACTGGCCGATCGAGCAGATCACGAACGTCGACCGCAACATCCTGCGCATCGGCGTCCAGGAACTGAAGTTCACCGAGTCCATCCCTTCGAAGGTGGCCATCAACGAGGCCATCGAGCTCGCCAAGACGTTCGGCGGCGAATCGTCGGGCCGTTTCGTGAACGGCGTGCTCGGCGCCATCTACAAGGACATGGTGGTGAAGGGCGAGATCAAGGAAGTGGACAAGGTGGAAAAGAAGAAGAAGGAGAAGCCCGAAGGCGAGCAGAAGCCGGAGGAGCCCGTGGAAAAGGAAAAAGAAAAGGAGAAGAAGTCGAAGAAGAAAGAGGAGAAGAAGGAGGACTAGCCTCCCAAGATTCTTAACCAAAGCGGATCCTCAATGGTCTCTTATCCTCCTCCGGAGGATGACGGACGATTGGCGATGCCGCGCGTCCGGCCCAGCGCCGGCCGCGTGCAGTATGATGAAGGATTTCTCGAAGTTCGAGGCGACCATCGGCGTCGAGTTCAAGGACAAGGGTCTGCTGACCCAGGCGTTCGTCCATCGTTCGTACCTCAACGAGCATCCCAGTTTCGACTACGGCCACAACGAGCGGCTGGAGTTCCTCGGCGACGCCGTGCTCGAGCTCGTCGTCACCGAGCATCTCTACCGGAACTACCCGAACCCCGAAGGTGAGCTCACCAACTGGCGCGCCGCGCTCGTGAACGCGAAGATGCTCTCCGACATCTCGAAGGAGATCGGCATCGAGGCGAACCTGTACCTCTCGCACGGCGAGTCGAAGGACGCGGGCAGCAAGGCGCGCCAGTACATCCTTGCGAACGCCATCGAGGCGGTCATCGGCGCGATGTACCTCGACCAGGGCACGGAGGTCGTGCGCGGCTTCGTCGACCGTTTCGTGCTGTCGCGGCTGCCGTACATCCTCGAGAACCAGCTGCATCTCGATCCGAAGAGCCGCTTCCAGGAACGCGCGCAGGAAACGGCCGGCGTCACGCCTACCTACCGCGTGCTCGAGGAGCAGGGCCCGGACCACGCCAAGGAGTTCACGGTCGGCGTCTATCTCGGCGAAGAGCATGTCGCGAGCGGCGTCGGCACATCAAAGCAGGAGGCCCAGATCGACGCTGCGGAGAAGGGACTGAAGGCCAAGGGCTGGGCGTGAAAAGTGGAAAGTGGAGAGTTGAAAGTTGAAAGCGGAAAAACCGGCCTGAGGGCCGGTTTTTTGACGAGGCCTCTTAAGATCCGTAACGGCACCATCGAAGCAGAGGTAAAGATCCTGCGAGAAATCCGGCCCATAGAGATATGTCAGAGAATGCATGTATGGGGCCGGATTTCCATCGATACCGCCCACGAAGTGAGCGCACCCGTTCTGCCGAAAGCGGAGGCCGCGCCGGGCATTCCAAAAGGAGGTATCCCGTTGAGGGAGGCGAAGCCGACCGAGGTCTCCGGTGGAATGCCCAGGCAGGCCGGCTTTCATCGCGATGGTCCCTATCCGACCCGTCATTTTTATGGTAAACTGAGCGCATATGGCCAATGCCCCTGCCCGCAGCGCGCTCGACGTGATGGACCAGCTTTTCGACATCGCCGTCGCGAAGAACGCGTCGGACATCCACCTCGCGGTCGGCAAGCCGCCGCTCCTGCGCATCTTCGGCGAGATCATCCCGATCGAAGGCGCCAAGGTCCTCACGCGCGACACCGTCCAGGAACTGGTGTTCTCGCTGCTCTCCGAAGCCGAGAAGAAGACCATCATCGAGATGAAGGAGCTCGACGTCGCGCATCAGATCCCGTCCGGCAAGCGCTTCCGCGTGAACCTTCACTGGGAGAAGACGAACCTCTCGATGGTCGCCCGCACCATCCCGTCGGACATCCCGACGATGGAGGGGCTCGAGCTGCCGGAGGTCATCCGCAACATGACCGACTATCCGCACGGCCTCGTGCTCGTCACCGGCCCGACCGGCTCCGGCAAATCGACGACGCTCGCCTCGATGATCGACAAGATCAACGCCACCGAGCCGGTGAACATCATCACCCTCGAGGACCCGATCGAGTTCCTGTTCGAGGCCAAGAAGGGCGTCGTCCGCCAGCGCCAGCTCGGACAGGACTTCCTGACCTTCGGCGAAGGCCTCAAGCACATCCTCCGCCAGGACCCCGACGTCGTCATGGTCGGCGAAATGCGCGACATGGACACCATGGGCACGACGCTCACCATCGCCGAGACGGGCCACCTCGCCTTCGCCACCCTCCACACCTACAGCGCGGCGCAGACCATCGACCGCATCATCGATGCGTTCCCGCCGAACCAGCAGAGCCAGGTCCGCTCGCAGCTCGCGCTGACGCTGCGCGGCGTCATCTCGCAGCAGCTGCTGCCGAAGATCGGCGGCGGCCGCATCGCGGCGCGCGAGATCCTCGTGAACACGCCGGCGGTCGCGAACCTCATCCGCGAGAACAAGATCCCGCAGATCAAGAACGTGCTGCAGACCTCCTCGGCCGAAGGCATGGTCACGCTCACGCAGGACCTCAAGCGGCTCATCAAGGAGAAAATGATCGAGAAGGAGATCGCCATGCAATACGTCATCGGCAACGAATCACTGACCGACGACATCGACGACGTTCCGAAGAAGAAGAAGGCGTGGTGATCGAAAGTCGAGAGTCGAGAGTTTAAAGTCGAAAGGGCGGGCCGCCGGCCCGCTCTTTTATTTCGTCACCCTCGTCTCGGCTTGCTCACCCCCCCCGCCTCGCACCCCAAAACTGTCACCCCGGGCTTGACCCGGGGTCCAGAAAAAATAAATGTCACCCTGAACTTGTTTCAGGGTCCAGATCTATTTTAGGTGCACCCGGAGGGATTTTCGCGGCTCGCCGCCGAATGCGGCGAGCCTTGCATGGAACGGGCGGATCCATCCGTTTCATTGCGCCCGTTCGCTGTGTCGCGTCAGGCGGACGCGACCCCCGGGTCACAGCGTGCGCCCGGAGGGATTCGTCGCGCGCTCCGACGCGCGGCCCGGGGCGGCTGCGCACCGGGCTGCCATTCAAGGCAGCCCTCTCGCCGCCCGTTCGAATCCACGGCGTGCAAACACGAAAACGACCCGCCAGAGGCGAGTCGTTTTCGTGGTGCGCCCGGAGGGATTCGAACCCCCAAAAGCAGCTTCGAAGGCTGCCGTGATATCCATTTCACCACAGGCGCGTGAGCCGAGGCGATGCGCACCTTAGCAATTCACAGTCTACCTGAAAAGGGCCATTCGGGCTTCAAACCGGTTACCGGAGCACGACCGAGATGCCGATCCGTTTCGTCCACAGGACCGCCCGGACCCCGCCGTGCTAGAGTGTCTGCCTATGGAAATGATCATGGAGAAGACGAACGACAAGACGAGGATCATCGACGATGTCGCGGACGAGGTGCGAGAGCGCCTCGAGGGCGAGGGGTCGGGCCACGACTGGTGGCACGTCCATCGCGTGCGCAACCTCGCCAAGCGGATCGCCGCCGAGGAAGGCGCGGACCCGCACGTGGCCGAGCTCGCCGCGCTCCTCCATGACATCGCCGACTGGAAGTTCCACGGCGGCGACGACACGGCCGGCCCCCGCGCGTCGCGCGAGGTGCTCGAGTCGCTCGGCGCGGATGCCGCGACGATCGAACACGTCTGCGACATCGTCGCGACCATCAGCTTCAAGGGCGCCGGCGTCACGATCCCGATGAAGACGCTCGAGGGCCGCGTGGTGCAGGACGCCGACCGTCTGGAAGCGCTCGGCGCCATCGGCATCGGCCGCGCCTTCGCCTACGGCGGCCACAAGCATCGCCAGATGCACGTGCCCGGCGCCGCGCCGGTGATGCACGCGACCGCCGAGGCGTACAAGAAGAGCGAGGGTACGACCATCAATCATTTCCACGAGAAGCTCCTGCTGCTCAAGGACCGCATGAACACCGCGGCCGGGAGGCGCATCGCCGAAGAGCGCCATCGGTACATGGAAGATTTCCTCCTGCGGTTCGATCGCGAATGGGAAGGCGCGTCATGACGCGAAGAAGGCCGGCCGGCAAGGCCGGTTTTTTCGCGCAATGAAGAGGAAAATACGCAATGAAAAACCGGCCCCGAAAGGCCGGTCGAAAGCCTGGAAACATCCCGTTACTGCGCCCTCACGTCCGCGCAGCAACGAAACCCTTCCACGTGGTAGTAGAACTCGGGACCGTGGGCGTTGGTCTCGGGCCGGCAGCGGTTCCTGACCTTGCCGAGCATGTGGCCGCCCTTGAACACCGAGACGAACGGCGCGCGCGTCATCGACGCGGCTTTGTTCGTCACGCTGCGGCACCACTCGTCGGCGTTGCCGGTCATGTCGTAGACGCCGAACGGCGAGACGCAGCGCGGCATCGATCCCGACGGTACGCGCAGGTCGAGTCGGTCGAGCTCCGCCTGCGACACCGCGGGATCCTTCGAGTAGATCTTCTCGTTGCTGCGGTGCGGCGGCAGGTCCTTGCCGATGTTGCAGGCCGTCTCGTCGCGCTCCCATCCGTACGGATAGGGCGTGCGTTCCGGGCCTTCGCAGGCGAGCGTCCATTCGTCGTCGTTGCAGAGCCGTTCGCTGCGCGCCTTGCAGAGCCTGTCCGCGTCGAGCCACGAGACCATCACGGTCGGCTTCTCGCCCTTGCCGGGATGTTCGTAGGTGTCGATGCAGAACCGCAGCGGACGTTCGCCGCCGCGGCACTCCGTCTTCCCGACGACGTACTTCTCGCAGTAGGTGACGCCGAGCGCGCCGCCCGGATAGTACTTCGTCCACGGCGCGCCGATCGACGGATACCCCTCGAGGCACCAGTGCCGGAGGTCGTTGCAATACGAGCCTTCGACCAGCGTCGTCGACGGCGGGCAGGGCGACGGCACGGTCGATGTCGACCGGTCCGGCGCTCCGGCCGCGGGCGCCGATGCTTCGACGGGGGAGGAAGGCGTCGCGGACGGGGCTGACGACCCTGGGCCGGCCGGGCTCGGGTCGGATGCGCGGCGCGCGTTCTCGCACGCGCCGGCGGTGAAGGAGAGCGAGACGATGGCCGCTGCGAGCGTTCGCGCGGCCGTGACCATGGTTTGCATGACGTGCTCCGGGGAGCGGAGGTTGCTTCCGGCGTCCGCCAGGCGGGCGCCAAGCGATCTTTTTAAGCTGAAAGGTGCGACGCTCTACCTTGCGCCGCGAGCCGTGCGAGGTCAAGTACGTCCACGCCGACGCTGAGCGCTGCCCTCTCCACACTGAAAGCTGACAGCTGTAAGCTGAAAGCTAGACACTGTATTTGAACCCGTTCTTTCCACGCGGCAGGAAGCCATGATCACGAAAACGAAAAAGGATGTCGCCATCGAGTTCCTGAACGGCCTTGGGGCCACCCGCGGCGAGGAGTTCCGCGCGCTGCTCATGCGCGAGATCGGGCCCGACCTCATCGAGGCCATCGTCGAATACTCCGAGAGCATCGCCAAGCGCTGGAGCCCCGGGCTGGCCCCGGAGGCCACCACGCTCATCGTCATCGGGTACCTGCTGCGCGCCCACGAGGACCAATGGAAGGCCGGCACCAAGCCGTTCTTTCCCGCATGACCTTCACCGCCAACTTTGGCGGTTTTTTGCATAGAAAAAACGCATCGCGTGGATGCGTTCTTTCTGGTGGGTCGGCCGGGGATCCTCCTCCCCCGCGTTCGCTCGAATTCCTATGTGCGAACGCTCCTCCGTCGCCCGGGTCGCCGTCGAGCGCCATACTAGGCGCTCGCCGTCGTACCCTTCGATCCCCGGCCGACCCTGCGTCCAAAGACAAAGCCCCATCGGAAGATGGGGCTTTATCTATGGTGGGTCGGCCGGGGATCGAACCCGGGACCAAACGCTTAAGAGGCGCTTGCTCTACCAGCTGAGCTACCGACCCGAAGTTTTTTCAAAACGAGGCCCCTGAAGGGCCGAAAACGAACGCACTGTTTATAACACGGCCCACCGAAACCGTAAAGAGCCGCAGCAAGCCTTGAAATGCTACAATAAAGCCATGCAACCGACCCATAAACCCTACAAGAAACTCGTCCTGGTCTGCACGAACTGCAAGGAAGGCGAGAAATGCTGCTCCGCCGGCGGCTCCGAGCCCATCCGCGACGCCCTCAAGGCCAAAGTGAAGGCCCTCGCCCTGCCGGTCCGCGTGTCCAAGACCGGCTGCATGGGCATGTGCCCGACGGGACCGACCGTCGTCATCATGCCCGATGACCTTTGGTTCGGCGCGGTCACCATGGGCGACGTCGACCGCATAGTCGACCTCCTCAAAGAAAGCCTCGCGTCGTCCTGAAGGGTGTGCGTAACCGCCCTTGGGAAAGGTGGAAAAATGTGCTAAAATAAGGCCATAAAGACCAGCCTGTCCTAGTGGGGGTCCCATGGACGTTCTCTCGATCATCGGCACGGTCTTCAATGAGATGCTGATCGCGGTCCTTTCCGTGGTCGCTTTCTTGCTGTTGATGCGCGAATACATGGCCAGGAAGAGCCGTTTTTTGATGCTCTTCGCCATCGGTTTCGCCATCCATTCGACCTCCCTCTGCGCCCTGTTCATGGGCCATGTCTTTGGGGCCTACGGGCATGATGCCGCAGCCGTCACGGCGCTGAAGCTCAGCCCGATGTTGATCGTCCTCGAGGGCTATTTCTTCGCCCTCGCGGCCGCCGACCTGCTCGCCCGGCGCCATCGGACCCTGCTCCAGGCGGTCGGCACCATCGTCTGCCTCCTCGGCCTGGCCGCCGCCGCTCTCGGCCCGCACTCGCGTATCGTGGTGTCGGGCATGATGTTCCTGCAGTACGACGCCGCCGTGCTCGCCGTCACGCTCGGCTCCTGGCTCTTCGCCTCGACGCTGCTCGTGGCGCTTTCCGCCGAACGCCTGTTGGAGGCGCGGCGTCTCAGGATGACGGCGTCCTCGTCCGACCGCATCCTGCTCTGGTCCGGCGTCACCGGCTTCCTGTTCGTCTTCGCCGCGGTGGTCTCGACCGCGCTCGGCTGGCGCTGGCTCATGCCCGTGAGCTTCCTTTCGATGCTCGTCCAGATCGGACTGCTCATGGTCGGCGCGGCCGCGGCCGAGCATCCGGACCCGGCCATCCGCAGGCGTCCGATCACCCTGTATACCCGGAGCCTGGTGTTCAAGGCCGTCGCGCTCAACGCCCTCATCCTCTGGATACTGGCCGTCGCGCTCCTCGCCATCACCTCTTCCTATTTCGTGACCTCGTCGGTCGACGCGCGCCACGCAAACCTGCGGCGCGATCTCCTGTACTTCGCGAAGTCGTACTCGAGCTACAGCCAGTCGCTGCTCGAGGAAACGGCGCGGTTCGCCGCCATGCCCGACGTCGTCCGGACCATCATCGAGCCGTCGAGCGAGCAGGAGACCATGCCCGCGATGGTCGACGAGTTCATGCGCAAGCGGCGCGGTTCCCGCATCATCCGCGTCATCGACACCGACGGCGTCATCACCTACAGCTCCTATTCCCCGGCGGAGGTCGGCCAGCACATGCTCACCTCCCGCGTCCTCGAGAAGGCGCTGTCGGGGAAGAAGCTCGCGGCCGTCGAGAAGGAGGAGACCTTCGGCGTCTGGACCGTGCGCGCAGGCGTGCCGGTGAAGCGCGACGACGGCACGACGGCCGCCGTCATCCTCGACACCGACGTGCAGACCGCGTTCGATTTCTCCGATTACGCGTCGGTCTCGCCGATCTACGCCGCGGGCTACGGCTTCATCGCCGAGAACGGCGAGCAGGTCTACACCTCCGGCCAGGGCATCGACGCGCTCATGCGTTCGACGCTGCTCAAACGCCTCGGCGCGGGCACGACCGCCGAGCACCAGACGGACACCGCCGTCTACCTGGCGCAGCGGGTCTACGCCACCGACGGCTTCCCGAACGGATTCTTCTACATCTACCTGACGAGCGAGATGTTCGAGCTCGAGGTCTTCCGCATCATCGCGGTCGTCACCGTCCTCGTCGTCCTTTCGGTGGTCTTCATGACCGGCATCCTGCTCTTCGGCATGACGGTCGTGCTGCGCCCCATCCGCGAGATCCGCGCCGCCGCGCACCGCGCGGCGAAGGAGGAGCGCTATGACACGCGCATCGGCTACAAGAGCCCCGACGAGCTCGGCCAGCTCGCCGAGGCCTTCAACGCCATGGAGGCGACCATCGCCGACCGGACGGTGAAGCTCAAGGAGGCGCTGCGCGAGCAGGAGGACTTCCTCGATCACACCACCCGCGAGATGCGCACGCCCCTCAACATTTTCCGCTGGACGCTGGAACTGATGCGCTTCGGCGACACCGGGCGGCTCAACAAGGAACAGCTCGAGCTCGTCGAGCAGCTCCACCAGACCAACGAGCGCCTGATGAAGATGGTCCAGAACCTCCAGGACGCCATCAAGATCGACCAGCGGAAGCTCGCGCTCAGGGTCGAGGACGTGTCGGTCGAGGACGTCATCGACGAGGTCGCCGGATCGATGGCGGTCGCAAGCCGCAAGAAGGGCATCGCGCTCCACTGGAACCGGCCGAAGGTGGCCATGCCGCGAGCCTACGCCGACCGCCAGTACCTCCGGAAGATCATGGAGAACCTGCTCGGCAACGCCATCAAGTACACGCCGCAATACGGCCACATCGAGATCGACATCGAGGAGGCGGCCGAGAGCGGCATGAAGAAAGGCAAGTTCCTGCGGGTGACGGTGGAGGACAACGGCATCGGCATCCCGAAGGACGAGATCGAGCGGACGTTCACGAGGTTCTTCCGGGCGAGCAACGTGATGGGCAGCGAGATCGAAGGCACCGGGCTCGGGCTCTACCTCACGAAGCAGATCGTGGAACTGCACGGCGGCGAGATCCGGCTGGAATCGAGGGAGGGCGTCGGCACCAAAGTGACGTTCACGGTCCCCACGCAGAAGCCCGACGGATGGAAGCAGGCGGCGGCCAAAGAAGCATGAACCTATGGACACGAACACCGCGAAAATCAAAGTGCTGATCATCGAGGACGAGCCCGCGCTCCGCGACATCTATTCGACGAAGCTGCGGATCGACGGCTTCGACGTGCTCGAAGCGGGCGACGGCATCGAGGGGCTCGACGCCGCCATCCAGTATGCGCCCGCGATGGTCCTCCTCGACGTCGTGCTGCCCATCAAGGACGGGTTCGCGGTCCTCAAGGACCTGAAGGACAACCCGAAGACGCGCGAGATCCCGGTCATCATCCTCTCGAACCTCGGCCAGGGCTACGAGGTGAAACGCGGGATGCAGCTCGGCGCCGAGGCGTTCCTCACCAAGGCCAACCTGACGCCGGTACAGATCGTCGAGGAGGTCCGCAAGCTCCTCGGCAAGAAAGAGAAGGAAAAAGGGAAGGCGAGCGCGTGACGCTCGACCTCCCGGGAGGCTCCGCGAAGATCGCGGGGCGCCCCGGGGGATCGAACCCCCTCCTATGCCGACGCCCACGGCCGCCGCAGGCGGCGCACAACTGAAAGTGGTGCTCGTGGAGGACGACAAGTTCCTCCAGAAGATCCTGATGACCAAGTTCATCAAGGAGGGTTTCGATGCGCGCGCGGCGTCCGACGCGGAGGAAGGCCTCCAGCTCATCCTGACCGAACCGCCGAACATCGTGCTGCTCGACCTCATCCTGCCGAAGATGTCCGGCTTCGACCTGCTCACCGAGCTCAAGACCAACCCGAAGACCAAGAACGTCCCCGTCGTCATCCTTTCGAACCTCGGACAGGAGGAGGACATCATCCGCGCCAAGGGGCTCGGCGCGCTCGACTTCCTCGTGAAGGCCGACATCTCCATCAACGAGGTCGTGCAGAAGGTGAAGGAGATCTACGTACGCCACCTGCAGGGCCATTGATATGCTGATCGCCCCCGAAAAGCTGAAGAGCGCCGTCGTCGAGCCGGGACTCGTGAGCGAGGCCGACTTCGACGCCGCGCTCAAGGAGGCGGAGAAGAAGGGCATCCCCGTCGACGCGGTGCTCGTCGACAAGAACCTCATCCCCGACGACTATCTCGGGCAGATCGTGGCGGAGGCGCTCGGCCATCCGTTCGCCAAGCTCGGCAAGGAGAAGATCCAGGACCACATCCTGCGCGTCATCCCCGAGCGCGTCGCGCGCCGCTCCAAGGTCATCGCCTTCGCCGCGACCGACGACGCGCTGCGGGTCGCGATGCGCGATCCCGACGACCTCGAGATGGTGCGGTTCATCGAGAAGAAGACCGGCAAGCACGTGCTGCCGTATTTCGCGACCGAGCGCGGGCTCTCCGTCGCCATCGAGAAGTACGCGAGCGACCTCGACGCGGCGATGAAGACGCTCATCGAGAGCTCCAAGTACCTGTCGATGACGCCCGAGGAGCGCGCCGAGGCGAAGGAGAAGGGCGAGGAGGAGGACGAGACCGTGGTGACCGCGGTGCAGCTCATCCTCAACTACGCCTACCAGCACGGCGCGTCGGACGTGCACATCGAACCCCGCGAGAAGGAGGTCCTCGTCCGCTTCCGCATCGACGGCATCCTCCATGACGTCGTCTCGCTGCCGCGCGAGATCCTCGACCCCATCGTCACGCGCATCAAGATCCTCGCGCGCCTCCGCACGGACGAGCATTTCGCCGCGCAGGACGGCAAGCTCCAGGAGATCATCGACGGCGAGCGCCTCGACGTGCGCGTTTCCATCCTGCCCATCGTCGACGGCGAGAAGGTCGTGATGCGCCTCCTTTCGGAGAAGGGGAAGCGTTTCAACCTCGAGGACCTCGGCTTCGCCGACCGCGACATGAAGAAGCTGCGCCGGCACATGCAAAAGTCGTTCGGCATGATCCTCGCGACCGGCCCGACCGGCTCGGGCAAGACGACCACCATGTACGCGGTGCTGAAGATCCTCAACACGCGCGACGTGAACATCGCGACCATCGAGGACCCGATCGAGTACGCGCTCGAGGGCGTGAACCAGATCCAGGCGAACCCGAAGACCGGCCTGTCCTTCGCCGCCGGCCTCCGTTCCATCGTGCGCCAGGACCCGGACATCATCATGGTCGGCGAGATCCGCGACGAGGAGACGGCCAGCATCGCGGTGAACGCCGCCATGACCGGCCACCTCGTGCTCTCGACGCTGCACACCAACGACGCCGCCACGACGCTGCCGCGCTTCCGCGACATGAAGATCGAGCCGTTCCTCATCGCCTCGACCGTGAACTGCATCATCGCGCAGCGCCTCGCGCGCCGCATCTGTCCGCGCTGCATCGTGAGCTACGACGCCGATCGCGCGGAGCTCAAGCGCGAAGCGGTCCCCGAGGACGTCATCGAACGCATCGTCCCGCCGCGGGCGAAGGGCGCCGCGCCGCCGCGCCTCTACAAGGGCAAGGGCTGCGACCGCTGCAACCACACCGGCTACCTCGGCCGCCTCGGCCTGTTCGAGGTGCTCGAGGTCGACGACGCGGTCCGCGACCTCATCATGAAGGGCGCGAACGCCAACGCCATCACCAAGCAGGCCATCGCGAACGGCATGACGACGATGTTCGAGGACGGCGTGCAGAAGGTGAAGGAGGGGCTGACCACCATCGACGAGGTGATCCGGGTGACCGGAGGCTAACGGCCGCGGCGGGAAAAATGCTAATCTTACGTTAGGTTCTAGGTTGTAGGTGGTAGGTTGTAGGGCTCGATAGCTACAACCTACAACCTACCCCCTACAACCTCGCCCACATGCCCTATCAATACGTCGCGGCCACCAACAACGGCAAGATCAGGCGGGGCATCTCCGACCTGGCGAGCCGCGATGCCGTCATGCAGGACCTCGAGTCCCGCGGCATGGTCGTCGTCTCCGTCGACGAAGTGCGGCGCGCGCGCTCGGGCGAGGTGCTGAGCGGCTTCCTCCTCGGCACCATCAGCCACGTCGACAAGGTGCTCTTCACCAAGCACCTCTCCGTCATGCTCCGCGCGGGCCTGACGCTGCTCGAATCGCTGCAGATCCTCATCGAGCAGACGCAGAGCTGGCGCTTCCGCATGGTCCTCAAGGCGATCTACCGGCGCGTCGAGCGCGGCGAGAAGTTCTCCGACGCGCTCGGCACCTTCCCGCAGGTCTTCTCGGCCTTCTACGTGAACATCGTCCGCTCCGGAGAGCTCTCCGGCACGATGGAGGAGAACCTCGAGCATCTCGCCGTGCAGTTCACCAAGGAACACGAGCTGCGGCAGAAGGTGCGGACGGCGCTGACCTACCCGACCATCGTGCTCGTGGCGGCGGCCGGGATCGGCTTCTTCTTCGCGACCTACGTGTTGCCGCAGGTGGCCAACCTCTTCTCCGGCCTCCAGGGCATCAAGCTGCCGTGGGTGACCGTCGTGCTCCTCAAGGTCTCCGCGTTCGCGCGCAAGTACACCTTCCTGTCGTTCGTCGGCCTGTTCGGCGGCATCTACTTCATCTTCTGGTTCCTCAAGCGGAAGTTCATCGCGCCCTTCACGCACCTGTTCGTGCTGAAGATGCCGGTCATCAGGAAGATCGTCATGGACGTGAACCTTTCGCGGTTCTCCCTGGTGTTCGGCACGCTCATGCGCAGCGGCATCGACATCACCAAGTCGCTCGAGGTCACCTCGACCGTGCTCGGCAACATGTATTACCGGCGCGCGCTCGGCCGCATCCTCGTCGAAGTGCAGCGCGGCCAGCCCCTCTCGGAGGCGATGGGCCGTTACCCGGAGCTGTTCCCGCGCATCACCTCGAGGATGATCGGCGTGGGCGAGCGGGCCGGCAAGCTCGAGGAAGTGCTCGGCTATCTCTCCGAGTTCTACGAACTGGAGGTCGAGACCACCATGAAGAACCTGCAGACCGTGCTCGAGCCGGTGCTGCTCATGTTCATCGGGCTCGTCGCCCTCGGCATGGCCTTCGCGATTTTGATACCGATCTATAATTTCATCGCGGCGATCAGGAGG
>DATJFD010000016.1:0-3115 GCA_035495855.1 Binatia bacterium
ACAGGAACGCGGGATCGGCGACTGCGCCGTCCGGAACCTGGCCGGCGAGGCCGAGCGCGACGGCGCGCAGCGCGGGGGAGCATTCTCCCGTGCGCAGTTCGCTCACGAACACTTTGGGCAGCCCTTCCTCGGGCGGCTCCAGGTGGACGGCGGTCGCGTGCTTCTCGGCGATGTCGTAGTCGCCGCCGTGCGTATAGCCGCGCGCGGTGAAGTGCGCGGCGATCGCCGGCAGGGCGATGGGGGACAGATCGAACGTGCGGAAGGCGATGTGGTCGTTGACCACCCGTTCGCCTCGCGCCGTGAGAAGGTCATGGACGGCCTTGGCGCGCGGGTTCAGCCGCGCGTAGTCGTCCCAAAGCCGGTCGAGCATCGTCCTGATGTCGGTCATGGGAATCCTCGCTTCCTTGCAAAGAACAAGCCTGCCAGGAACGTAGGACGGCGGCCGCCATTTGGCAACCTCCGCTTTGACAGGACCGCCGTTTGCGGCTGAAGTACGACCGTTCCGGCTTGGAACGGGTTCTTTCGAAAAGGAGAACGGCCAATGACGGCACACATCACCGTGCGGACGCCCATCGACGGCTCCGTGCTCGGCTCCGTCCCGGCGACCCCGCTGGCGGACTATGCGGCGATCTGCGAACGCTCGCAACGGGCGTTCCTCGCCTGGCGGGACATCCCCGCCCCCCGAAGGGGGGAGCTCATCCGCCTGTTCGGCGAAGTGCTCCGCGAGCGCCGCGAGGAGCTCGGGACGTTCGTCACGAAGGAGTCCGGCAAGATCCTCCGCGAGGGCATCGGAGAGGTGCAGGAGATGATCGACATCTGCGACTTCGCGGTCGGCCTCTCGCGCCAGCTCTACGGGCTGACCATCGCTTCCGAGCGGCCCGGCCATCGCATGATGGAGCAGTGGCATCCGCTCGGTCCGGTGCTCGTGGTGAGCGCGTTCAACTTCCCGGCCGCGGTCTGGGCCTGGAACTTCGCGCTCGCGATCGTCTGCGGCGATCCGGTCGTCTGGAAGCCGTCGGACCTCGCGCCGTTCACCGCGCTCGAGTGCCAGCGGCTGTTCATGGAGGCCTGCAAGCGTTTCGGTCCCGTGCCGGACGGCCTGTCGCAGGTCGTGCTCAGCGGCCGCGAGGCCGTCGTGCCGCTCGCGCGCGCGCCCGAGATGCGGCTCGTGTCCGCCACCGGCGGTTCGGCCCTCGGCTACGCCGTGAAGCAGGCGATCGCCGGCGACCTCGGCAAGCGCTGTCTGCTCGAGCTCGGCGGCAACAACGCGATGATCGTCTGTCCGACCGCGGACCTCGACCTCGCGCTGCGCGCCATCCTGTTCAGCGCGGTCGGCACCGCCGGCCAGCGCTGCACGTCCCTCCGGCGGCTGTTCGTCCACGCCGACGTCTGGGAACGGCTGATGCCGCGCCTCATCGAGGCCTACTGCACCGTCCCGGTCGGCGATCCGCTCGACCCGGCGACGCTCGTCGGACCGCTGCGCACCGCGCAGGCGGCCGCGGCGTTCGAGGCGGCCATCGGCCGCGCCGTCGCCGACGGCGGCACGCTGCTCGTCGGCGGCGGCCGCGAGATGCCGCACCTGGCCGAAGCGCGCTACGTGCGCCCGGCGATCATGCAGATGCCGCGGCACACCGACGGCATGCGCGAAGAGACCTTCGCGCCGCTCCTCTACGCCATGCGGTTCACCTCCTTCGAGGAAGCGCTCGCGCTCCAGAACGGCGTGCCGCAGGGGCTCTCGTCGTGCGTCTTCACGAACGACGTGCGCGAGGCGGAGCGGTTCATGGCCGCGTCCGGCTCGGACTGCGGCATCGCCAACGTGAACATCGGCCCGTCAGGTGCCGAGATCGGCGGCGCGTTCGGCGGCGAGAAGGACACCGGCGGCGGACGCGAGTCCGGCTCCGACGCCTGGCGCAACTACATGCGTCGCGCGACGAACACCGTCAACTGGTCGCGCGACCTTCCGCTCGCGCAAGGCATCACCTTCACATGAAAGACCCGGCCTCCAGGCCGGGTTTTTTCTTTCAGGCGTGTTCGTGCCCGTGCCGGTACCGCGCGACGAGGCGGTACCCCCAGCGCAGGAGCGTGCGGATGACCGGCAGACGGCCCAGCCGCGCGAGCCAGCGGCGTTTCGGGTCGGCCTCGAGCAGCTCCATGATCCCTTCGGCGTTCTTGTGCACGCGGCCCTTCTCGTCGATGACGTGGATCTCCTTCTCGGCGGCCTCGCGTCCCATCCCCGGCGGCAGCGGTTGGCTCGTGAAATCCACGAACTCGAGCGTCTTGCCCGCGTCCGCCTTCTTCGCCTTGTCGATGGTGATGCGGCAGAGCTTGCAGCTGCCGTCGTAGATGACCTGCTTCATACCTTAACTATTTTACCATGAATGTCCCTCGCGCGGGTGCCGCCGGCGCGGTATCATGACCGCATGGGAACCCTTTCGTCCGCCGCCGCGTCACTGTTCGACAACGGCACCGTGCCGGGCTACATGCTCGCCAAACTGCTCCTCCAGCGCGGCATGGCGCTCGTGTACTTGCTGGCCTTCGCCGCCGCGTGGTTCCAGTTCCGGCCGCTCCTCGGCGAGCACGGCCTGCTTCCCGTGCCGGAGTTCGTGAAGCATGTGCGCTTCTCGGACTCGCCCAGCATCTTCTTCTGGTTCCCCAAGGACGCGGCCTTCGCCGCCGCCGCGGCCGCCGGCGCCGTCATCTCCGCGCTCGCGCTCCTCGGCGTCACCGAACGCTTCGGCACGGCCGTCTCGATGGCCTCGTGGCTCGCGCTCTGGGTCCTCTACATGTCCTTCGTGAACGTCGGCCAGACCTTCTACGGCTTCGGCTGGGAGTCGATGCTGTGCGAGGCCGGCTTCTACGCCGCCTTCCTCGGCCCCGCCGGCGTCCGCCCGCCGTTCCTCGTCATCATGATGTTCCGCTGGATGCTGTTCCGCACCATGTTCGGCGCCGGCATGATCAAGCTCCGCGGCGACGCGTGCTGGCGCGACCTCACCTGCCTGTACCGCCACTTCGAGACGCAGCCGATGCCGAACCCGCTCAGCTGGTACTTCCACTGGCTGCCCAGGCCGCTCCTGCGCGGCGGCGTGCTCTACAACCATTTCGTCGAGCTCATCGT
>DATJFD010000017.1:0-36997 GCA_035495855.1 Binatia bacterium
GCCGCCAAGAACCGATCCGCGTCCTCCTTGAGCTTCGGGTCGCCGGACCCGTCGATGAGGTCCTTCATCTTCTTGTAGAGCTGCTCGAGGTTGCCGGAGACGGCCTGTTGCTTGAAGAGGGTGTCCTGCGTGACGAGTCCTTTCTCCTTCTCGGCGATGACGCGGGCGTTGGCCTCGTCGCGCTCCTGCCGGAGCCGGGCGAGCTCCTTCTGCATCTCGGTGAGCTGCTGGCGGAGCATGTTGTTCTGTTCCGCCATGGCGTCGATGACCTTCTCGGAGGCTTTCTCCACGCGTTCCACCTTTGCCTCGGCCGCGACGTCGGGCTTCTTTTCGGCGAGCTGCTGGCGGAGCATGCGGTTCTCCACTTCCGCGGCCGCCGCCTGCCGGGCCACGTCGATCATCGCCGCTTCGTGGCGCTCGTCGTTCATGCCCTTACCGACGCCCACGCCGCCGGCGAACAGCGCGATGCCGGCGACCGCGCCGCGGAGGGCGTTGCCGAGGCCGCCCGTCCTGCCGCGCAGCGAGGCGAGCGCCGTCGTGAACTCTTCCCGCTTCGCGGGGTCCTTGATCTTCGCGAGCATGGCGTCGGCGCCGTCCATTTCCTTCTCGAAGGAACGCAAGGAATCGCCGAGCGAATCCGCGCGGTGGCTGAGCTCGACGGACGCGGCGTCGGCGCCGTTCTCGGGCGCTCCTGCCTTCTCCGGGCCCTTCGGCGCGCCCTTTCCCATGTCCATGCCTTCGTGTCGCTCCATAGTCAGGCGGTCTCTTCGGCCAGAAGCTGCGCAGCCATCGCAGCGATGAGGTCCTTGAACTCGGCCTTCACGGCGTCGAGCTCGTCGTAGATGCGATCGAGCTCCTTCCTGGCCGTCTGATATTGCGCGGTCTCCTGGGCGTTCATGCAAGCATTCTAGCATTTTTCACCCGTTCTTAGAAGAGAAAGACCCGGTCCAAGAGGACCGGGTCCGCGAGGTCACCAGGGATCGCCCGATGACCAGTACTTGCGCTTCTTTTCGAGCGTCTCCTTCACCCGCAGCGGCAGGTCCTTGGCGGGGACCTCCGTCGTCTTTCCGCAGACCGGACAGACGAAGTAGAACTCGTTCGAGCGGTTGTCGGTCGGTTTGACGTCGGCTTCGTCGAGATGCAGCACCGCCTCGCACGTCCGACACCCGTATTCGCCCGACCAGGGAACGTTCCATTTGCCTTCCTTCACGACCTTCATGGCTTCCTCCTAGCGTCCGCCCGGACCGGCCTTCGCCGGCGCGGGACCGTCATAGTCCTCGAGGTCGGTCATGACCCCGCACTCGCAGCAGTAGAAGCTCGTGTAGTAGTCCGACGAGCCGTCGTAGTGGTGGCTGCCCGTCCGCAGGAGATCGGCGTGCTCCACGAGGAGCGTCGCGCCGCATCCCCCGCCGCCGTTGCCGTTGCCCGTGCACTTCACGCGCTTGGACCAGCCCTTCGCGCCGGATCCCTTCTTGATGACCTTCATGGCTTCCTCCTTGCCGCGTGGGACGAACGTCCTTTACGCGGCGCTTTCACTTGAAGGCGTTCCAGGACACGTAGGTCTTGGCGCCGCATTCGGGGCAGACGAACCAGTAGGTGCTGTCGCCGTCGCAGTCGGTGTGGCTTGCAACGTCGCAGGGCTTCACGAGCAGCACTGCGCCGCAACCGCCGACCTTCGGGCCGAGCCCGTACCCCTTGCATGTGAATTCCTTGCCGAACTCGTGGTTGTCCTTGCCGCTCTTGATGACCTTCATGGAGGTCTCCTCGTTCATGGTGGAAAGATCGCGCCGCGGGACGTCCCGGCGACAAGGCCATCATGCACGATGCCGCGCGGCAGCGCCGCGAATATTCGTAAAAAAGTTTGCCGAAAACGGCGTTTTAGCTATACTTGGCGATATCGAAGCCAGGTTTCACTACGAAAAATCTCGTACTTATGGCACATCCCGCCCTCACCGCCGCGCGCCGCAAGGAGATCGCCGAGGTCCTCGGCCGGTTCGGCCTCGACGCCAAGGAGCAGGCCGTCTACCTGGCGCTCCTGCCGCTCGGCTCGGCCACGCTCTCCCCGCTCGCCCGCGCCTCCGGACTGCGGCTCACGACCGCGCAGTCCGTGGCCGCGCGCCTGGCCGAGACCGGGCTCGTCGACGTCTCGAAGCGCGGCAGCCGCCACGTCTACGAAGCGCACGATCCCGAAGCGCTCGTGCGCATCCTCGAACGGCAGGCCGAAGAAGCGGCCGGCATCGTGCCGGTGTTGCGCCGCCTGCGGACCGACGACGCCTCGCCCGCGGCGCTCCGCGTCTACTGGCGCGACCGCCGCACGGAGATCTTCCATCAGGCGCTCGCCGCCAGGGAAAAGACCGTGCGCGAGATCGTCGCCGCGCGCGACATCCAGGACATCCTCGGCGAGAAGTTCCATTTCACGCGGCGCCGCGTGCAGGCCGGCGTGCGGCTCCTGAGCCTCCGCGTCGAATCGCAGGAGATCAAAAGATATTCCCGCTCGACCCACGCGCGCGAACTGCGCGAGGCCAAGTTCCTCCCCCGCGAGATGGCCTTCCGTTCGTCGATCATGGTCTGGGACGACACCGTCGCCTTCTTCACGGCCGAACGCGAGAAGCTCGCCTGGACGGTGAAGAGCGCTTCGATGGCCGAGATGGCCCGCCAGACCTTCGACCTCCTCTGGAGCATCGGAAGAAAAATGGAGACCGCCGCGGACGAACCAGCCAGACGCTGACCGCACCATCGAAGCAGAGTCTTAGATCCGTCGAGAAATCCGGCCCGTCCTAGAAAGGGACGGGCTTCTTGCATCGAGGCCGGATTTCCATCGATACCCACGAAGGCAGCGTCCGCGTTCTCCGGAAGCGGAGGCCGAGCCGGGTGCGCCACAAGGCGACCGTTTTAGGGCGGCGTAGCCGACCGAGGTCGCCGGTGGCGTACGCGGTCGGCCGCCTTCCATGCAGCCGCGCGCTCGCTTGCGACACGACGAACGCGCTGTTAGGCTTCGCCCGTCCTTTCCACCACGAGGAGGCAGCGTGAGACTTCTCATCGCCCGCCATTGCGAGACCGACTGGAACGCCCGCCACAAGGTGCAGGGCAGCGCCGACATCCCGCTCAACGACAACGGCCGCCGCCAAGCGGCCGCGCTCGCCGGGAAGCTGGCCGCCGAGAACGTCTCCCGCATCGTCTGCTCCGACCTGTCGCGTGCCGTCGAGACCGCGCGCATCATCGGCGCCAGGCTCGGCGTCGCCGTCGAGACGGACGCGCGGCTGCGCGAATGCTCGTTCGGCCTGGTCGAAGGCATGTCCTTCCGCTGGTTCAAGATGCTGTTCGGCGGCATGCGCGGGCGGCCGTACCGCAAACGCCTGTCCTACGATTTCCGCCTCTTCGGCGGCGAGTCGGGACAGCGCGTCGCGCTCCGCCACATGCAGGCGATACTCGCCCTGGTCCGCGCCGGCCCGCACGACGCCACGGTGCTCGTCATCGGGCACGGCCGCGGCCTGCGCACGTTCTTCACCGCCATGGGCCTCGAACACTACGACGACCCTCCGCAGGGCGACTATCTCGTCCTTCCTCCCTGACCGCTCCGGCGGTCTTTTTTGAAAGTCGAAAGTCGAGAGTCCAGAGTCGAGAGACGCGCGCGACGGTCCTTTTGACTCTGGACTTTCAACTTTCGACTCCCGATGTTAGGGTCGGAAGGCTCTTTTTCAAAAAGAAAGGTCGTCCGATGCAAGACCACATTCTGGCCGCACTGCTGCCCTCGAGCCCGCTCGCCGCGCTCGCCGCGGCCTTCGTCGCCGGACTGCTGTCCGTCGCGACCCCCTGCGTCCTTCCGATGGTGCCGATCACGCTCGCCACCGTCGGCATCACCCGCGCGACGTCGCGGGGCCGCGCGTTCCTGACCGCTGCCGCCTACATGGCCGGCATCGTGCTCACGTTCACGGCGCTCGGCGTCGCCTTCGCGCTCTCCGGACGGATGCTGGGCTCGCTGCTCTCGCATCCCGCGACGGCGATCGTCCTCGCTGCGCTGTTCGTCGCGATGGCGCTCAGCAGCTTCGAAGTGCTGCCGTTCCGCCTCCCGAACGCGGTGACGCAGCTCGCGTCGAAGGTCGGCGGGCATGGCCCCCCGGGCGCGTTCGCCGCCGGGCTCGTCGCCGGCTTCATCGCCGCGCCGTGCATCGGACCGGTGCTCGCCGCCATCCTGTCGTACGTCTCGACCACCCGCGACGCCGTCTTCGGCGCCGCGCTGCTCGCCTCGTACGGCATCGGGTTCGGTCTGCCGTTCCTCGTCGTGGGCGCGTTCGCGCTGCGGCTCCCCAAGTCGGGACCGTGGATGACCGCGATCAAGGGGTTCTTCGGCATCGTGCTGCTCGCCGGCGCCTTCTGGTTCCTGCGCGGCGCGTTCCCGGTCCTCCGTGCTCCCGCGTCGCTCGTCTACGGGCTCATGCTCGGCATCGGCGGCATCGCGATCTACGCGCTCGTCGCCAGCATGCGCGAGCGTCCCGCCGGTTCGCGCTGGTTGCTGCCCGTCTCCGCGCTCGCCGCGACGCTCGGCGCCGCGCTGGCGATCAACGCCGTCATGGTCCAGCCGCTCGAGTGGTGCGCGGAATCGCCACAGCGCTCCTGCATGCCCGCCGCCTGCGCCGCCCACCGGCGCACCATCGTCCTCTTCACCGCCGCCTGGTGCCCCGCCTGCAGGGAGCTCGAGCATCACACGCTCGCCGACCCCCGCGTCCGCGAACGGCTCCAGAACTACGGCACGATCATCGTCGACGTGGACCGCAACAACGATCTCGCGGAGTCCGCCAACATCTCGGGCATCCCGACGATGATCGTCCTCGACGAGTCCTGCCAGGGCGTCGCCAGGATCGAAGGCGCGATCCCGCCCGGCCAGCTCCTGCGCGCGCTCGATCGCATCGAGAACCGCTGATCCCCGCCCCCTGAAGGCGGGGGTTTTCTTTTTCCGCGCCGAACGCACCTGCTATACTGGCGGCACATGTCCCGGCCCAGAACAAAGATCGCCGCTTCCGCGGAACGCCAGCGCGTCCTGCGCATCCTCGCGTTCTTCGCGCCCATCATCCTCGTGACGGCCGCGGGCGTCGCCTGGTATGTCCCGCATCCGGCGATGCGAAGGTCGGCCGACCTCAATTACGCCATCGACACGTATCATCCGCTCAAGCCGAAGACGGCCGAGGTCGGATTCACCGACGTTTCCCGCCAGGCGGGCATCCAGTACCTGCAGAACACCGCCGAACTCATGCGCATGAGCAAATGCGGGCAGGCCTGCATGGCGATGATGATGAGCGGCGGCGCGGCGGCGGAGGATTACGACAAGGACGGGAAGATCGACCTGCTCGTGACGCGCATGAACAACGCGCCGATCCTCTATCGCAACAAGGGCGACGGGACCTTCGAGGACAAGACCAAGGACGCCGGGCTCGACGGCGTGCGCAACGCCAACGGCGCAGGCTTCGCCGACATCGACAACGACGGTGACGAGGACCTCTATCTCACGACCATCGACGACACGCGCTTCCGCCTCTACATCAACGACGGGCAGGGGCATTTCACGGAGGAAGGCGCGGCGAGGGGCGCCGACGTCCCCGGCGTCGAACATCACCAGGGCTACAGCGTGGCGTTCGGCGACTACGATCGCGACGGCTACGTCGACATCATGACGACGCAGTGGGGGTTCGACCTGCGCGAATCGCACATGCGCCTCCTCCATAACCGCGGCGCCGCGCGCCCCGGGTACTTCGAGGACGTGACGGAGAAAGCCGGTTTCGCGACCCGCAACGATTTCGTCTGGTACACGCTCGGCGAGATGGAGTCGTCGCTCGCGAACGTGCTCGTCGACAAGCTGAAGGCGCAGGGCAAGATCTCGGAAAAGGACGCCGACCAGCTCACGTATTACGACGGCGGGCACCTGCAGTCCGTCCCGGGCGACCAGAAGGATTATTCCGGGCAGTTCTCGTTCTCGGCGGCGTTCGTCGACCTGGACGGGGACGGCTGGCAGGACATCGCCATCGCGTCCGATTTCGCCACCAGCCACCTGTACTGGAACAACCATGACGGGACCTTCACCGACGGCACCGCGGCCGCCCACGTTTCCGGGGAAGAGCACGGCATGGGCTCGACCTTCGGCGATTTCGACGGCGACGGTCGCATCGACTGGTTCGTGACGTCGATCGGGCTCCCGGAGAAGGTCTGCAACAAGCCCGACCGGCCGATCGACTGCGTCATCAACTCCGGCAACCGCCTGTACCGCAACATGGGGAACCGCACGTTCGAGGACGACACCGACAAGATGGGCGTGCGCCAGGGTTATTGGGGCTGGGGGACGTCGTTCTTCGACTACGACAACGACGGCGACCTCGACCTGGCGATGACGAACGGCATGAACACGAAGGTCCGGTACAGGAACGATCCGTTCCGCTTCTGGGAGAACGAGGGCCCCGACAGGCCGATGGTCGAACGTTCGAAGGACGTCGGCCTCGAGGACCGTTCCTCCGGCAAGGGCATGCTGACGCTGGATTACGACGGCGACGGCGACCTCGACCTGTTCATCGTGAACGACAACACGTCCCCGCGGCTCATGCGCAACGACGGCGGCAACGAGAACGGCTGGCTCGACGTGAAGGTCCGCGGCACGGCGTCGAACCGCGACGGCTTCGGGGCGACGGTGGAGCTGCGCGCGAAGGCGGGCGGGCCCGTCCAGGTCCGCGAGATCGGCGCGAGCACCCATTTCCTCGGCCAGAGCTCGAAGGCCGCCCATTTCGGCCTCGGCAAAGGCGACGCGCCGGTGGCCGAGGTCACCGTGCATTGGCCGGCGACGGGCAGGACCGCGACGTACAAGGACGTGACGCGGAACACCACGCTCGAGGCCGTCGAGCCGGACAAATAAAAGAATTTAGAATTGAGGGTTCAGAGTTTAGAAAAGCGGCCGCGGGGCCGCTTTCTTAATTCTCAATTCTAAACTCTACATTCTCATTTTTTCTGTTGTCTCTTCTTGAACTCGGCCATCATCTTCATGATCTTGTCGTAGCGCTGCTTCTTCTCGTCGGTCATGCCCTTGCCCTCGTAATAGCCCTCCTGCTTGCTGATCTTGTACTGCTCGTGGCCGACGACCGCGACGGCGATGGGATTGTAGCCGACCACGCGGGAGAGGTGCTTGTAATAGTTCGGCTCGCGCTCCTTCGACGGCTCGTAGCCCTTGCGCATCATCATGAGCTCGAGGAACAGGAGCGAGGTGCTGCCGTTGCGGTCGCCGAAAGGATGCATGTCGAGCAGGTCGTTGTGCAGCTGCGCGGCCTCGATCTCGTACCGCAGCTTCGACACGCCCCTGACCGCGTCGCGGTCGATGAGGTCGTTGGCGCGGTCGAGCATCTCGCCGACGAGCGGCTTCACATCGTCGCCGAGGATGCCGAGCCGCTTGCCGAAGGTGACGACGGCGTCGGGGTTCTCGCGCATCTTCGAGAACTGCCTGGGGACGATGCCTTTGTTGTTCAGCAGGTGCAGCTCCTCGAGCATCTTCAGCTCGACCCCGGGCCCTTCGTTCATCTTCTTCATGGCCTCGACCACCGCCTCGCGGTTGCGGCGCTTGAGCATCTCCATCTCCTCCTTGGTGCGGCCGTACGTGTCCGCCGTGACGTGCTCGATGCTCGCGCCCGGCGAATGTTTCATGCGGTAGGCCACGACGTCGTCCTCGATGAAGCCGGAGAACTCCTCGAAGATGTCCTGGAAGGCCTTCTCGACGTCGCCCGCGCCCTTGCTGCCTTTCTTCTCGAGCCGGAACTCGTTGAACCGGTTGTAGATGTCGGTCCAGATGCCCTCGTTCTCGGGCTTGTCGAAGGGCAATCGCTTCGACAGCGCGCCCAGCGTGGCCATCGCCTCTCGCAGGTTCCCTTTCAGCTTCTCGGGATCCGCCTTGGCCGCCTCCAGTCCCTCCTTCACCGCGCCGATGTCCGCGAACGCCTGGTTGACGAGCTGGACCATGACGCCGTTCTCGAGCTTCTCGGCGATGTCGGCCTTGTTCTCCTCGATGCGGCCGTTCTTCATGCCGAGGTACATGACGGCGAGCTTCTCCTGTTCGGCCTTGCCCATGCGCTCGAAGCGCACGCCGTAGGAACGCGCGACGTCCTCGAGCTCGCCCTTGAACTCCTTGTCCTTGAGCATCTCGGGATCGTACGCGGCGATGACCTCGAGCGACGATTCGGTGGAGAGGCCGCGCTCGGCGAGCGCGTCCAGGAGCGGCTGCCGCTCCTTGCGCTCCTTCTCGCGCGTCTCCGCCTTGGCGATCTCTTCCGGGGAAAGTTCCGTCAGGTCGACGTCGACCTCGAAGAGCTCCTCAGCGTCCTCGACGGGGATGATGTCCTCGTCGGCCAGCTCAAGGATCTCGTCGTCCGAGGACGGCGAGTCGCCGACGGCCCCTTCGATGAGCTTCGGCTTCCGCTTCTTGGGAAGCGGCGGCGGCAGTTGTCGTTCGGCCTCTCCCATACGTTCAGCGCAAACCCATCGACCGGCGGATCTCGTCGATCTTGCCCTCGTCCTCTTCGCGCTTCGATTCCTTGTTCACCTCCTTGGCCGTTTCGCGCGCTATCTCGGCGAAGTGCTCGACGAGGCGCTCGGCCTCCTCGTTCGGGATCTCGTCAGGGTACTTCTGGCCGATGTCGAGGGCCGCGGCGGCGAGCTCGCGCATCTTCGAGAGCGGGACGTCGCCCCGCTCAAGCTCACGCTTGATCTCCTCGAGCACGCTCTTCTGGAATTCGTCCTTGTGCATAGGTTGAGGTTGTAGGTTGTAGGTGGTAGGCGGTGGTCGCTACAACCTACCACCTACAACCTCATCTTCGGCTAAGTCTAGCATTTTTCAGGCATAAAAAAAAGGCGCCGTTTTCAGGCGCCGAGACGGAACGCGATGCCGGGACGCATCCCTTCCGAAGTGAACATCGACCTGACGAGCCGTCCGCGATCGCGGACGATGAGCTGCTTGCCGCGGTAGTCGCCGCCGATGCTTGCGAACCGCGTCTCCCCGATGCGGGCGTCGCCCGCCATGTGGATGTGGCCGTTCACGACCAGCGCGACGCGGTGCAGGCAGGCGATCTCCGCGAACCGCTCGCTGCCCAGGAAGGCGTTGGCGAAGCGGGTCTCGCGGGGGACGAGGCAGCGAGGGTGGAAGAGCAGCCGCTTCGTGGGCACGTGGTGGATGGCGAGGACGATGTCGTCGCTTCCCGCCAGCGCGGACAGATGGCGCTCGAGCCTTTCCGCCTGCCACCGGGTCACGTCCTGGTCGGACATGCCCCAGCGAACGAGGTTGGCGTCGTTCCAGAGCGGATGCTCGGCGCCGGGCAGCGTCTTCTTCTCGTAGGCGCGGAACGGCATGCCGATCTCCTCGTCCCTGAACGAGTAGTCGTACCAGCCCATCGAGCCGGCGAACGCCGTCCCGCCGATGACGATCGGCTCGTCCTCGAGCGGGTGGAAGCCCGCGGCGCGGAAGATCGCCGACAGCCGGCGGTACCGCGTCCAGGAGCTCTCCTCGCCTTCGACCCAGACGTCGTGGTTGCCCGCGACGGCCAGCTTGCGCCCGGGGAACTCCCGGAACAGCCGCAGACAGGCTCGCAGGGCCTTGTCGTCGGTCGCGATGTCGCCCACCAGCACGAGCACGTCGTCCCGGGAGGCGTTCGGCGAGCGCAGATGGGTCGCAAGGGCCCGCACGGCGGCGTTCCCTTGGCCGTTCACGCCGTAATGCAGGTCGCTTGCAAAGAACGTCTTCATGGTCCAGTCCTCTCTTCTTCGGCATGGCCGAGGCACGGAACGCGGCACCATAGGGCAAAAACGCGTTTTTGTCAAGGCGGGAACGGGCATGGGGACGCTTCCAAAAGGGCCGGAAAAATGCTAAAATTAGGGAAGATGAAGCGTTCCAACGCCCAATTGCTCACCTCGCTCGTCCTGCCGACGCTCCTCGTCGCCAGTTTCGGCATTTTCATGACGGCGCTGGTGCAGCGCATCGGCGACGACCAGAGGCTCCGCTCCGCTGACGACGTGTCGCTGAACGCGGCCGAGCATCTGAAGACCAGGTTCGAGACCTCCGTCGCGACGCTCCGCGGGATCGCCGCTTTCTGGATCGGGAGCCAGGAGGTCAAGCCCGAGGAATTCGAACGGTATGCCAAGACCGTCTTCCAGCCGGATGGCCCGATCGTGGCGCTCGAATGGGTCGACACCGGCAACGTCGTGCGCATGGTCTATCCGCGTGAGGGAGACAATCTCAAGGCGATCGATCTCGACAACAACAAGTTCCCCAACCGGCTGACGCCGATCCTCACCGCCAAGCAGCTCCGGACCCCGGTCATGACGGGCCCGATCCTGCTCGCACAAGGCTTCCCCGGCGTCGTCATCTACCAGCCCATCTATCGCGATGACGAGTACCTCGGCATGGCCGTGGGCGTCGTGCGCCTGAGCACGCTCTTCCGCGAATTCTCCGGAACGACGCCGTTCAAGGGCTACGGCATCCTCATCGTGAGCGGCGACGCCGTGCTTCGCACGGACGGCGCGGTCATCTTCAAGTACGGACGGAAGGTCGTCGCGCCGTCAGGCGAAACGGAGCCGGACGCTTCGGCACCGAGCATCCCGACGGGCGTCATGCACGGCGTGGCCACGACCGACGTCGAGGGCCAGCCATGGACCATCTTCGTCGCCTCGAAGTCCGGCGGCCTCACGCCCGTCGCGGCTGCGATCGCGCTCGTCACGCTCGCCGTGGCGCTCCTCTGCGGCTTTTTCCTCGCCACCCTCTACGACGTCCGCTCGACGCTCGAAACGACGGTCACGCGCGAACACGATTTCGCCGCGCTCGTCTCGCATCAGCTCCGGGCGCCGCTGACCGAGCTGAACTGGATGGTCGACGTCGTGGACGATCCCCAGACCCCGGCCGATGAACGCGCCTCGACGCTCGCCGACATGCGCCGCATCGTCCGCCAGGGCGTGCGCACCATCGGCGGCCTGCTCACGCTGTCCCGGATCGAACGCGGCATCCTCGAGATCAAGAAGGAAGAGACATCCGTCGCCACGCTGGTGGAGGACGCGCTGTCGACGCTGCGCGAAGCGGCGAAGGAGAGGCGCACGACCTTCCATATCGACGTGCCCCCGCAACTGACCGCCTTGGTCGACGCAAGCAAGGCCGTGGACGCCCTGCGGAACGTGATCGAGAACGCCATCAAGTACGGGCCGGAAGGGGGCGCGATCGACATCGGCGCGCTGAAGGCGGACGGCAGCGTGCGCGTCATGGTGCGCGACCGCGGCCAGGGCATCCCGAAGGAGATCGGCCAGACGGTCTTCGACAAGGCGTCGGCCTTCGCGAAGAAAGGCACGACGGAGGGGGCCGGACTCGGGCTGTACATCTCGAAGATGCTGCTGGAACTCATGGGAGGCACGATCGCCTTCAACACCGGGTCCGGCGGCACGACGTTCGTGCTGACGCTCCCCGCCGAGGACGGGGCGAAGCCGAAGAAAGCCTGACCCGTACCGCCCTCATCGGGCGGCTTTTTGTTTCTCCTGGTTAAGAGCCAGCATGGGACGGCATTTGGCGCTCTCCATGGCGCATCCCCGCGGGTCCTGTCGGGGGCAGCCACCCCGTCAGTGCTCGGGACAAGCCCTGCGCGCTGCCGGGGTCCCCGTTGCCCCCGCCACCCGCGGTTCGTGTACCGGACGCCAGGAATTCTATGAACGATGGAAATCCGGCCTCAGAGATGAGGCGCTGTCGCATCTCGGCCGGCCGGATTTCTCGACGGATCTCAAACTCTGCTTCGATGGTGCGGCAATTGTGTCACCCCGCACTTGATGCGGGGTCCAAAAAAAGGAATGTCACCCTGAACTTGTTTCAGGGTCCAAAAATATAAAAGTTCCCGTCAAAAAACCGGCCCGCGGGCCGGTTTTTCCGCTCTCCACTCTAAACTCTCCACTTTCCACTCTCCATCACCCCTTCGGCTGCTTCATCCCGACGTAAGCCTGCAGGATCTCGAGCGGCACGGTGAACACCACGGTGTTCGACTCGTCGGAGGAGATGTCGTTGATCGAGTTGAGCGTGCGCAGGTGCAGCGCGCCCGGCGTCGCGGCGAGGATGCCGGCGGCCTGCGCCAGCTTCTCGGCAGCGAGGAGCTCTCCCTCCGAGTTGATGATGACCGCGCGCTTCTCGCGCTCCGCCTCGGCCTGCTTGGCGATGGTGCGGATCATCTCCGGCGGGAGGTTGATGTCCTTGAGCTCGACCGTCGTGACCTCGACGCCCCAGCCGAGGGTCGCCTCGTCGACGTTCTTCTCGATCTTGTCGGAGACGGCCTGGCGCTGGCTCAGGAGCTCGTCGAGGGTGAACTCGCCCGAGATGTTGCGCATCGTCGTCTGCGCGAGCTGCAGCACGGCGTAGTCGGTGTTCATCACCTCGATGATCGCCTTCGCCGGATCGACCACCTTGTAATAGATGACCGCGTTGATCTTCGCGGAGACGTTGTCCTTCGTGATGCACTCCTGCGTCGGCACGTCGACCGCCTTGATGCGCATGTCGACCTTCTTCATCGACTGGAAGACGGGGATCAGCACGCGCCAGCCCGGTTCGGCGATGCCGGAGAAGCGGCCCATCGTGAACCTGACGCCGCGCTCGTACTGGTTGACCTGGCGGAGGGTCATGAAGAACAAGACGACGAATACCCAGATCAACGGCCACCATGCGCCCATATGCGTTGTTTTTGAAGAATAAGGACGGCCGTATCGTCCCACTTCCGCCCCCCAGGGTCAACGCGCCTTGCAACATTGACGAAACCCCGTTTTTATGCTAAAGTCGGCCGTCCCTTAGGGGACATCATATCGAAATTCCGCGCCCCGCGCGGACCGGCCTTTCCACCACCAAACATCGGAGGGAGACATGGATGACCGCACGGACGCATCGCTCTGCAATGCGATGGCCTTCTTCGACCCGAAGGAACGACAACGGCCCGCCGATCTCGCCCGCGCGTTCGCGGGAGAGGGAGGCAGGGTCGCCACGCTGCCCGACATCATCGCGGCGCGCGCCGCCGCACCGTCGGAAGACGTCGTCTGGCAGCGGCCCTTCACCACCGCGAGCGCCGAGTATTTCGGCTTCTCGCGCGCCGGCGTCCCGCTCATCGCGGTGGCGCACGGCAACGGGCCGCTCGCGGAGCCCGAAGGACCGATCCTGGCGTACGTCGCCAACCGCGACGGCCAGCGCCACGCCCGCATACCGCGGGAGGAGTTCCTGAAGGTCGTGGACGGCGCCTGCGGCGACGTCGCGATCATCGAGCTCCTCGCGCTCCATCGGCTGCGGCGGTTCCCGCTGCTCGAGATGCTCACCTACGAGCAGGCCTGCGAAGACCCGCTCGTCAGGGCCCGCCTCGGCGAGCACGCGCAGGCGTTCCTCGACCGCCATCGGCGCATCTCGCGCGGCTGGCTGGGCGACGAAGACCTCACGTACAGGGACAACGACTGCGTCCTCAGCCTGCGGGACACGCCTCGGGCCGGCTATGCCGCGCTCAAGGACGACGGATGGGCCTACGCCCACCTGCTCGACGTCTCGCCGCTGACCGACTACGCGCACGGCCACTGGGACAAGCACCGGATGCACCGCAGCCTCGTCACGGAGCTCTCGCTCTACGACTGGGGCGATCGTTCCGGGGCCATCGGCATCAAAGGAGGCGGCCCGATCCGCCGCGTCCATCCCGGTCTCGGGCTCACGGCAACGTCCTTCTCCCGCCTGTGGCGGCGCCTCGTGCGCCGCGCGACCGGACAGGCGCCTTCGCTGCCCCTGCTCCGGACCTTCGACGGTCTCTGGTTCTCGTGCCATCCCGGCACGGGCTTCGAACCCGGCACCGCCGAGCCCGACCGCCCGGTCAGGCAGATCGCCGTCCATGAGGACGTCCGCACGTTCAAGATGCCCATCGTGAACGGCGATCATCAGGTCCTCACCTTCGACCACGCGCTGGTCCGCGCCGAAGCCCCCGAATGGGCCGACGCGTACCGCATCGTGCAAGAAGCGAGGACCGTGTGGGAAGGCGATCTCGCCGCCTACCACGTCGTGAAGGTGGAGTACGTCTTCGCCGACATCGAACCCGACTGGGGCATCCCGCCCGCGCGCGAGCTCGAACGCTCCTTCGACCTGCTCCTTAGCCTCGACGAACGACGCGCGTCCTGACGCGCACTTCTTCCCCCGCCCAGCGCTTGCTGGAGCGGGGGAAATTTTTTATTCGGTTTTCCGTTTTCAGTTTTCCGTCCGACCGCGACCGAAAACGGTAAACGGAAAACGTAAATACTGTCCCGCTCATTGACGAACCGTCCGTACGGAAGTATAAGGAACCGTCCTCGCGCATCCCGCGCGCGGCAGGAGAAGACGCAATGTGCACGCTCATCGTCGCCAGGAACGTCTACCAGCTCTTTCCCCTCGTCGTCGCCGCCAACCGCGACGAGCGGCTCGACCGCCCTTCGGCTCCGCCGGCGCTCCGGCATGACCTCGATCCTCTCGTCCTCGCGCCCGCCGACCTCGAAGGCGGCGGGACGTGGATCGGCGTGAACGCCGCCGGCGTGTTCGCCGGCATCACCAACCGAGCGGACGTCCCGGCGCGAGACGGCCTCGCGAGCAGGGGCGCGCTCGTGCTCCAGGCGCTCGGCGAACGCGACGCGCGCAAAGCGGCGCAGCGCCTCTCCCGCACCGACGGCCGCGCCTACAACGGCTTCCGCCTGGTCATCGCCGACCGCGAAGACACCTTCCTCGTCTCCGGCGACGGCATGGGCGTCCGCCTCGACCCGCTCGGCAGCGGGCTGCACGTCGTGACGAACCTCGGGTTCGGTCCCGACAGCTGCGCCCGGGCCGCGAACGCCGCCGTCGCCTACCGCCGGCACGCGCGCCACTGCCCGCCGACGCCGGCCGCGCTCGGCGCCATGCTCGGCGTCCACGGCTCCTCGCCGCTCGACGGCACCTGCGTGCACATGCCGGAACGCGGCTACGGCACGCGCTCGTCGACCATCGTCAGGATGGACGACCGCGGCGCGCGCTTCGGGATGTGGCACCGCGAAGGCCCGGCTTGCGGCGGACCGTTCGGCAGGCCGAACTATCTCAAGATCTCGGGATGACCGGGATCTTTTTTCTTTTTTTGGAGTTCAGAGAACAGAGGACGGAGGGAGGACAAAGAGCAAAGTGCAGAGCGAGAACAAAGAACAGAGGCCGCCGCCTCGCTCACGACAAAGCTGCGGCCTCTTTGTTCTCTGAACTTACTTTGCACTCTGCTCTTTGATCTCCCTCTCCTCTCCGTTCTCTGAACTCTCATATATAAAAAATCCCCCGCCATAGCGGGGGACCGTTCACTCCTTCTCGAGCTCGCGCTCGACCTCTTCGAGCATCGCCTGGAGCCGCTCGCGCGACATCCCGTCGATCTGCGCCTGGCCGTGCACGCCGTAGCGAGCGAGCACGCGTTCGACGACCTCGTCGTAGCGCGAGCGCAGGACGACGTCGCTCTTCCGGCAGAGGCCGCGATGGCCCTTCCCGTCCGCGTCCGGCAGCACCATGAGGTCTGCGGGGCGGTCGAACTGGAGGCGCATCACCTCCGGGTCCACGTCCTTCGGCAGGAGCATCACGGCGCCCTGCTCGCCGAAGACGCGGTCCACCTGGAGATGCGGCGGCGCGTAGGTGTCGGACGCGACGCGGCGGCGCCGACCCGTCAGCGGGTCGCGGCAGTGCGCCATCTCGGCGTCGATCGCGGCCATCGCTTCCTTCACCTGCGCGGCGGTAACGCGCATGTCCCACTGGACGTAGGAGTTGACCTCGTCGTCGAGCACCAAGGTGATGAACCGCGAGACGTTCCCGTCGAACGGGAACGGCCGCAGGTTGAGGTTGCCCATCTTCGAGGGCGGCACCGTCACCGTGACCTGGCACGGGAGCGGCGTCGGGAGGTCGATCCTCCGCAGCCCCTCGATGCCGCGGACGTCGGAGCCGTAGCTGGCCGCGAGGTCGCGGAGGTCGCGATAGAACGCGGGGCCGAAGCCCTCGAGCTCGGGAGGAAGACGCTGGTCGAAACGTTCGGGGGTGCCCATGGCGGGCCTCCTTTCATGCGGGTGGAAAAAGACCGTGCGCCCTTGCGGAGCATCACGGTCAGTCTATGCACGAAAACCCGGAATGGTCAATCCGTCGCGCCAAGAATTGAGAGCTTCTAAATTCTAAACTCTCAATTCTTACTTCTTCCTCGAGAATATCTCCTGGATCTTTGCGAGCACCTGAGAGAACAGCACGTCGGATTTCAGGAAGTACGCCTCGATGCCGTAGGCCCTGATCCTGGCCTCATACTGGTCGCGGCTCAGGTTGGTGACGACGATGACCGGCATGGCCTTCACCCGCTCGTCCTCGTGCTTCCTGATCAGCTCGAGCAGATCGATGCCCGTGATCTTCGGCAGCATGATGTCGAGCAGCACGACGTCCGGCTTTTCGGCGACGAGCTTGGCGCGCCCTTCCTCGCCGTCCGCGGCGAGGAGCACGTCGAAGCCTTCCTCGGCGAACTTGGCCGCGTAGATGTCCGAGAACAGGCGGTCGTCCTCGATCACCAGGATCTTCTTCTTTCCGCTGTCATGCTTCTTCCTCATATCAGGCGGCGGCCGGCGGCGGCGCTTTGAGCGGCAGGGTGATGATGAACGTCGTGCCTTTGTTCTCCTCGGACTCGAACCAGAGGCGCCCGCCGGAGAGATCGATGACCTGCTTGCAGAAATAAAGGCCGAGTCCCGTGCCCTGCACCGCGCTCTTGAGCGCGTTCTCCGCGCGGAAGAACTTCCTGAACATCTGGTTCTGATCGGCCTTGGGGATGCCGATGCCCTGGTCCTTCACGGCGATGTAGACCTCGTCCCCCTTCACCTCCGCGAACATCGTGACCTTCGCGCCCTCCGGCGAGTACTTGCTGGCGTTGGAAATGAGGTTGGCGATGACCTCGCGGATGAGCATGCCGTCGATGTTCAGCGTCGGCAGCGGCTTCTTGTCGTAGGCCCAGGTCTGCTTCTTCTGGGCGAGCAGCGGCGTCGTGTCGGTCATCACGCCCTCGACGAGCTTGCCGACGTCGGTCGGCTGGGGCGTGAGCTTGGTCGCGCCCGAATCGATGCGCGCGACGTTCAGGAGCTCGTTCACGAGCACGACCATGCGCTCGTTGGCGTCGAAGAGCTTGTCCGCCATCTCCTGCTGCTTCGGCTGCAGCTTGCCGACGTCGCCCTTGCGCAGCATGTCCGACAGCCACTTCGTGGCCGCGAGCGGCGAGCGCAGCTGGTGCGAAGCGATGGAGATGAACTCCGATTTGCGGCGGTCGAACTCCACCTCGTCGGTGATGTCGCGCAGCACGGCGATGACGCCGATGACCTCGTCATTGAGGATCACCGGATTGGCCGTGATCTTCACGGGGAAGACGCTCTTGTCGTTGCGCTGATAGTAGTACGGCTTCGGCACCGACTGCGTGATGATCTTCTTGCCGGTCGAGAGCGCGATGCTTGCGGGCCGATCGCCGAGCGGGACCGGTTCCCCCTTCTCGTCCACGAGACGCAGCACGTCGTAGACCGATTTGCCCACGAGGTTGCCCGTCCAATAGCCCGCATGAATGGCCTCCTGGTTGATGAAGATGATCTTGCCTTCCTTGTCCGCGGCGACCACGCCTTCGCCGATGCTGGCGAGCAGCGCCTCGAGACGCGCGGCCTCGAGGTCGGACATGCCCTTGTTGAACTCCAGCGCGAGCGTCCTGGCCTTGATGGTCTCTTCGGTATGGCCGTAGGCCTCCTTCAGCCTCGTCGCCATGAGGTCGAACAGCTGCGTGAGGTCGTCCATCTCGCCCATGCCCTTCGGCAGTTCGTCCTTCTCGCCGCTCTCGCCCATGACGACGTGGCGCATGGTCGTGACCAGGCGGCGCACGCGGCGCGCGATGAGGATGTCGCCCAACGTGAGCGCGGCCCAGAACGCGACGATCAGGAGCACGAGCGCCACGGCGGCCTCGCGGACGGCGGCCGCGCGCATGTTCGCTTCCGCGGCGTCCGAAGGAACGCCGACGTAGGCGTACATCGACGGCGGCGCGATGCCGTCGAGCCTCCGGAAGGCATAGATGCGGTCGATGCCGTCCTCACCCATGAGCCTTGCGGCGCCCTCCTTGCGGGAGAGCATCTCGGCGATGAGGTCCGTCTCGGGGAGCGGCTTGCCGGCCCAGCGGTCCGGCTCGGGGTGGCGGATGAGCATGACGCCGCGGCCATCGACGATGCCGTAGGCGGTGTCCGCGGGAAACACGTCCTTGAGCGCGTCGTCCGAGAGGGCGCGCACGTCCATGATCGCGAAAGTGACGGCCTTGATCTCGCCGTTCTCGATGACCGGCTGCGCGAAGGCGATGGTCGGCCGGTCCGCGCCGGCGTCGAAGGCGTAATCGCCCGCGGCGAACGACTTGGACGCGATCGCGCGCTTGAGCGAACGGTCGGCGAAGGTCTTCTGGCCCGCGGGGGCGCCGCAGAACACGTTCCCGAGCGGCGAAGCCAGGCCGACCGCGAGGAGCCGTTTGTCGCGCGCCTGCAGGCCCGCCATGGCGGCGTCGCATTCGGCGGACGGCTGGACGCGCAGCGCGGAGGCGCTCGCGAGCGTCCGGCGGGCGTCATCGACGAAACCCCGCTCGACCACGGCGCTCACGGTCGCGAGCCGGCGGGCGGCCGCGTCGGCGTCCGCCATGACCGCCTTGCGCAGGTCCATCGCGGCCGCGACGGCGATGCCGGCGATCGCGCAGGCCGAGAACAGCGACAAAAGCGCGACGCGCCCGGAAAGGGTGTGCAGGAAGACGCGCTCCGGCCGTTTTTCCTTCGGCGCCTCGTGCTGGTCAGCCATAAAAAACTGGCTTTATTATAGCAAAAAATCGGCCTCCCTGCAAAACGAAAAGGTCCGGATGTCCGGACCTTTGAAGAAGGTTCATGCGGCCTCGTCGCAGGCCGTTTTGACGATGAGAAGGACGGTGTCCTCCTTGAGCTTGCTGCCGCGCTGACGCGGCGAGCCGATGACGTTGTCGCTGCCGCCCCAGCGGTCCTTGTCGCCCTCGGGGATCCCCTCCGCCTCGTTGAGGCGGCGGCAGATCTCCTCGAGCGGGAACCAGCGGATGAAGCGCGAACGACGCACGATGACGTACCGCGCGCGGCCGTCGTTCGAGGACACGAGGGACACGAAGGCCTTCAGGCCCTTCTGCGCGATGCCGATGCGCGCGTGCTTGCCGACCTCGCGGATGAACTGCCAGCGGTCGAAATCGGCGATGACCTCGAAACGGTCGTCCGGCTCGATCTCCTTGCCGCGGCCGGCGAGCGTCGCGCGGATGCGTCGATGCGTCTCGCGGAGCAGGTCATGCATGGCCTTGCCGTCCATCCGGTGGAGCGTGCCGTCGCAACGAACGTCCGTGTACGGCTCGCTGACCCACAGGAGGCGCTTGAGCAGATGCCAGCGCTTCTTGATGGGATAGAGGCCCGCGGACATGTCGAGCACGTCCTCGAGGTTGATGAGCTCCTTGATCCTGAACTTGAAGCGGGGGTCCTCGATCTGGTCCGGGTTCATGAGCGCGTACGTCGTCCACTGCACGTCCTGGTCGCAGTCGTTGACGTAGAGCGTCGCGCACGGACCGTTCTCGTCGGAGAACATGTCGTAGAGGCCCATCTGCACGAGATGGAAGGCCTGCGCGCAGCTCGATCGCGTCGCGATGCGATCGCAGTCCTCGTGATGGTTGATGTTCAGGCGGAGCCCGTCTTCCGACGAGCGCGGAAGGCCCGAGCAATAGCCGTCGATGGCGATGCTGTAGGGCGGATACGCGGAGAACTCGTCCCAATCGACGGTCTTCCGCGGTTCGCACCGAAGGTGCACGTTCATGGGTCGTAACCCTGCCTTTCGTCCCGCTTGACGGGGCGGTCCTGAGTATGAAGGAACAGCCGGTCACGCTACGCCCCCGGGGCATGGACGTCAACGGGCTTTTTCCACCGCTTCCCGGAATAGTGCTATACTGGGCCTATCAATGACCTACGCTATGGCGCCGATCATCCCCCTCAGAAAGAACCCCGACGAGAACGAGGACGAGATGCTGCTCTTCCCTGAAGCGCCGCACCTGGCGGCCGTCAGGACGGAAGAAGCGCCGGCGGAGGACCGCTGGTTCGAGCAGCACGAGGAGGGCCGTCTGGCCGTCGACGTGCTCGAGAACGACAAGGAACTCATCATCACGTCCGCCATCGCCGGCGTGAAGCCGGAAAACCTTGAGGTTTTCGTGCACAATGATATGCTCACCATCCGCGGGAAGCGCCACGCGGACACGACGACCGAAGCCGGTGCGAAGTACCTCGTCCGCGAGTGCCATTGGGGGTCCTTCTCGCGCTCGGTCATCCTGCCGATGGAGGTCGACGTCGACGCCATCGCCGCGACCATCAAGGACGGCGTCCTCATGGTCCGCATGCCCAAGACGCACCGTTCCAAGCGGATCGCGGTCCAGGGACGCTGACCATGCGAAGCCTCCCCCTCCGCGTGACGGTCGAAGCCTTCGACGGAAGGACCGCCAGGCTCGCGACCGAAGGCGGACACGCGTTCGCGCTCGGCGCGGACCGGCTGCCCGGCCCGTGCGAGACGGGCGCGGCCTTCTGCCTGCAGCTCGAGGACGTAGCGACGTGGACGCTCCCGGAAGAGGAACGCTCGGCGCTCGCGCGCGCCATGCTCAATGAATTGCTGACCGTCCCATGAACGACCAGACCGCCCCTCCGGCGAACATGCTGCGCGCGAAAGGCGCGGCCCCGCGCCGGAGGAAAAGCAAGAAACGTCGGCCGCCGGTGAGCCTGCGCACGGTGGCGGTTTTTTTATTGGCGCTTCTTTTCGTCGGCATCGGCGTGTTCGGCGCGCTCGGCGCGGTGCAGGGCGACGCCATCGCCAAGGGCGTGCGCGTGAACGAAGTGGCGGTCGGCGGCATGACGCGCGAGCAGGCGGCGAGCGCCCTCGCCGCGAGGGTCGCCGCGTTCCGTCTGACCTACGCGTTCGCCGGCACCAAGACCCAGATCGATCCTGATTCCGACCGCGCCCGCCCCGTCGCCTCGTACGACCTCGACGGCGCGCTCAAGGGCGCCTTGGACGTCGGCCGCGACGTGAACGCGCTCCGCGCGCTCGCCGAGCGGCTGAACGCAGGCATGTTCGGCTCGACGGTCGTCCTTCCTTACAAGCTCGACCGCAACGCGCTGCGCGCGCTGCTCGAACAGAAGTTCAAGTCGGGCGCGAAAGCCGCGCGCGACGCCCATTTCATCATCTCCATCGACGGCTCCGGCTCCCCGACGGTCACCGTCGCCGCGGCCGAAGAAGGCATGACGGTCGACTATGATGCCGTGGTCGCGGCCACCGACCAGCGGCTGCGCGAATTCTCCGATGACGTCGTGAACGTGCCCGTGAAGAAGGACAAGCCCGAGGTGCTGCAGAAGGACCTCGAGCCGCTCGTGCCCAGGGTGCGCGAGGCGCTCTCGCGCGGGCCGCTCACGCTCACCGCCAAGGGCGAGACCTGGACCGTGAGCGTCCGGACGCTGGCCGACTGGCTCGCGGGCGTTCGCGCCGCGGACGCGGGCGGGACCGTCTCGCTGGGCCTCGACCGCGACAAGGTCGAGACCTATCTCGCCGCGCGCGCCACGTCCATCGCGACGCCGGCGAAGAACGCCGTCTTCGAAGAGAAGGACGGCAAGGTGACCGTCTTCGAGCCGGGCATCGACGGCGACACGCTCGACATCAACGGTTCGCTGCGCCTGCTCGAGCACGCCCTGTTCGGCGAGCCCGCGCCGACCGGCGAGTCGCTCGAGCTGCCCATCGTCGCCGTGCCGCCCGCCATCACGACGGAGGCCGCGAACCCGTACGGCATCAAGGAGATCATCGGCATCGGCTCGACCAACTTCATGGGAAGCCCCAAGAACCGCCGCCACAACATCGCGGTCGGCGCCGCGAGCGTCGACGGCTCGCTCATCGGGCCGGGCGAAACGTTCTCGCTGCTCAAGGTGCTCGGCAAGATCGACGGCACGACCGGCTACCTCCAGGAGCTCGTCATCAAGGAGAACAAGACCAAACCCGAGTACGGCGGCGGGCTCTGCCAGATCGGCTCGACCACCTTCCGCGCGGTGCTCGCATCGGGCCTGCCGGTCGTCGAGCGGCGCAACCACTCGTACCGCGTCCCTTATTACGAACGCGACGGCGACGGCTCGACCATCGGACCGGGCAAGGACGCGACGATCTACGATCCGTCCCCCGACTTCAAGTTCCTCAACGACACCGGCCACCACATCCTCATCAAGACGGCTATCGAGGGGAACAAGCTCTCGTTCATCTTCTGGGGCGTGAGCGACGGCCGCAAGTCGGAGCAGACCAAGGCCCGCGTCTACAACATCGTGCCGCCGCCGGAGAAGAAGGTCGTGGAGACCGAGGACCTCAAGCCGGGCGAGGAGAAGTGCACCGAACACGCCCACGTCGGCAGCGACGCGGTCTTCACCTACACCGTCACGTATGCGGACGGCACGGTGAAGAAAGAGGACATCCACAGCCATTACAAGCCCTGGCAGGAGGTTTGCCTGGTCGGCAAGGACCCGAACGCGCCGCCAGCCGGCTCGGGCACGCCGGATGACGGCGTTCCTTCATCCGACGCCGCGGGAGCGACGGGGAACTAGGAGGAGCGCCGAGCTTCAAGCGCCAAACTCCAAGCATTTGAAAAAACGAGGTCATGGACCTCGTTTTTTCATGCGCGCTCGAAGCTCGGGACTCGGAGCTCGAAGCTTCGATAACAAAACACCCCACAGAGTCGCGCTCAAGAAGATCATCCGGAGGAGAATCCGAGCCGGAGCCCGAGACATCCTTCAGATGGTCCCCATGCTTGTCGTGAGCGCGAATCTTTGGGGTGTTTTTTGCCGTCGTCGAAGGGACGCCCTGTAACAACGCTGGACCTTACCACATGTCCGGCACCCTGTCAAGGGGTCGGCCACCATCCGGCCGTGGCGGCCGCTTTTGCCCCACATAGAGCCAAAAATTGCACCACGTCAGCCTTGACAAGAGCGGCCTTTCGTGCTATGGTGCTTCGTTGCTCATCGAACCCATTTGAGGTCTCCCCGCCATGCGGCGGGACTTCCGCCTCGAATGTGCGATATTTCGGAGGTCGCCTGGCCCGGCCGCCTTGATCAGGCTCCCGGGCGAGGAGCATCTCCTCGATGCAGGACTTTGAAAACCAGCATTCGGCAGCAGCCCTGACAAAAAACCAAACAGACGGGCAGTCGGGCCCCCACAAGGGGTCGGTCAGGGGTAGGCGCGGGTTCGACTCCCGTCGCTGCCACTATTTTTCCGCTTCACGTCCACCCGCATACAGGAGGAACCATGGAAAGAAAGGCATTGCATCCGAAGGATACGCCGTACGAGGCGTATGCCAGGGCGCTGCGCTTCGGCGCATACGCGCTGGCGACCCTGATCGCCAGGGACTTCGGCCTCGGGCGGGATCTCCTGATCTTCGCCCTGCATCACGCGATGTGCCGCTTCGAGGAGCTCGGCTTCCCGGAAGCGGCCGACGCGCTCGCCATGGACTGCGGCTTCAAGGTCGTCTCGGCGACGCTCGACCAGCTCGCGAACTTCGCGAGCGTCGAAACGTCACCGGTGACCGAGCGGCCGCCGTTCGACCCGAACAGACTGAACTAGGCGCTTCTCTCTTCAACCATCAACGATCCACCGAACCATCGCACCGTCCCAGACGGAGGAGGCAGTCATGCGATCCAAGCGTTCACCGTTCATCAGACTCGCAGTGGAAGCGGACCTCACCGTGTTCGTCCAGGCGTACACGAACACGACCCGCAACAACATCCGGATCCGCTTCGACGAGGGAGGCTTCATCCCCGACGGCGTGTTCCGCTACGTGGTGCGCGCGATGGCGAATCCGTCCATCGTGCCCCACGACGACCCGAAGACCGTGAAGCTCGGCGACGGCAGGATCAAGTTCCTGCGCGGCCCGGTCAAGATCGTGGCCGGCGAGCGCGACGGCGAGCTCCAGATGGAGGTCGCCATCAAGCTTCCGGACGGTACGGGCGAGGTCCGCAAGGTCCTCAACCCGGACGCCTGCGAGGAGATCGGCGTCCGGCTCCGCCAGATCGACAGCCTGCTCGACACGTTCTACGACGTCGACGACGAGGAGGACGCGCCCGTCCGCCGTCGCGCCGGCGATCCGAGAGCGAACGGGGCCACGCACCCCGCGACCGACACGTCCTCCTGAGAGGACCGCAACGCACCTTCATCACGACACCGACCCCTCCGCATGTTCTGCGGAGGGGTCTTCATTTATGAAGTTATGGAGTACTTGAGGACCGGAGCGATTGAGGGATGGGAACGGCACTCAGGTCCTCCATCTCTCAATTCCTCAATTCCTTCCGGTTGCCCATTCCTGGCCGGTCGGCTTTACTTTCAAAGGTCCTTTTCAGCACCCCGGAGGTGACGGATGTCCGGCACGCACGGTCATGGCCACGCCCACGACCACCACGCCGGCACCGCGAAAGCGGTCTCGGTGACGCTCGTCGTCAATATCGTCATCATGATCGCGAAATGGTTCGCCTTCGCGCTGACCCGCTCCCCCTCGCTGTTCGGGGAAGCCGCGCATTCGACCGCCGACACGCTCAACCCTTTCGTCCTCTGGATCGGACAGCGGCGAAGCGCGCGCCCGGCGCACCGGCGCCACCCGCTCGGCCACGGCCGCGAAGCGTTCTTCTGGTCGCTCATCGCCGCCGAGCTGATGCTCGTGGTCGGCGCGGTGCTCACCGCCCGGCACGGCATCGAAACGCTGCTCACCGGCCGCGTCCCGCACGTCTCGCGCATCGCGCTCGCCGTGATGGGCATGGCCGCGGTCGGCGAAACGTACTCGCTGCTCGTCGTCTGGCGGAGGATGCGGAAGACCCTGCGTGCCGGCGCCCGGCTGCGCGACACCGGCAATACCATGCTGCTGGCGCTGCTCGTCGAGAACAGCGCCGACATCCTGGGCGTCACGCTGGCCTGCGCGGGCTACGGCCTCTACGTCGCCACCGGCAACGCCGTCTGGGACGCATGCTTCTCGCTCGCCATCGCCGCGCTGCTCGGCGTCTCGTCGCTGTTCCTCATCGACCGCAGCCGTTCGCTGCTCATCGGCGAAGCGGCTCCTCCGGACGTCGAACACGCGGTCCTGCGACTGCTGCAGGCCCGCCGTTCCATCGCCGAAGTGCGGCGCATCGTGACCGTCATGCGCGGCCCCGAGGACGTCGGCTGCATCATCGTGCTGCGCTGGGACCCGGAATGGTTCGCCGCCAAGTGGCGCGCCATCGCCGGCGGCCAGGGCCAGCCGCAGCCCCTCGTCCCGTGGGTCTTCGCGCTCACCCGCGCCGAGGCCGACGCCATCAAGGAAGAGGTCCGCGCGCACGTGCCCGCGATCACCCAGCTGCAGATAGAGATCACCTAAAAGGCCTGACGTCATGTCAGGCCTTTTTTCTCTCCACTCTCCACTTTCCACTCTCGACTTTTACTTGATGATCTTATCGATCAACCCGTACTCCAAAGCCTCGTCCGCGGTCATGAAGTAGTCGCGGTCGGTGTCCTTCTCGACCTTCGCGAGCGGCTGGCCGCAGTTCTCCGACAGCATGCGGTTCAGCGCGTCCTTCATCTTCATGATGCGCTCGGCGCGGATCTTGATGTCGGAAGCCTGGCCTTCGGCGCCGCCCATCACCTGGTGGATCATCACCTCGGCGTTCGGCAGCGCGAAGCGCTTGCCCTTGGCGCCGGCGGAAAGCAGCACCGCGCCCATCGAAGCGGCCATGCCGATGCAGATGGTGGCGACGTCGGGCTTGATGTACTTCATCGTGTCGAGCATGGCGAGGCCGGCCGTGACCGAGCCGCCCGGGCTGTTGATGTAGAGCTTGATGTCCTTGGACTTGTCCTGGCTCTCGAGGAACAGGAGCTGCGCGACCACGATGTTGGCCACGTGCTCGTCGATGGCGTCGCCGAGGAAGATGATGCGGTCCTTCAGCAGGCGCGAGTAGATGTCGTAAGCGCGCTCGCCGTGCGTCGTCTTCTCGATGACGGTCGGGATGAGATACTGCGACATCTGGGACCTGATCTCGTAAGGATTGGACATAGGAGTGGCGAAGTACCGAACGGTTGAGTGACTGAGCGATCGATGGTGTCGAAGTTGTCTGCAGTATATCGCCGACGGGCCCGCCTGTACAACGGCCGGAAGGGGCCGCCAGCCTTGACCTGGGGCCCTGTTACGGCTTATGTTGCACGCAGCACATTCCCAAAGGAGGATGCACATGACCATGAGAACGACGACGTTCGCGCTTCTTTCAGCGTTGGCGCTCGCCGCGGCCACCGGCTGCGGTTCGGGCGATGACGGACCGGGCGGGGGCACGACCCTCGCGCTGCGCATGGAACCCGCCCAGCAGGGCGTGGATTCATCCTGCGCCCAGGCGGGCAGCTCCTGCGAGTGCCCGAACGGCGCCTACGCCCGGCTCACGCTGGTGGCGCACGCATCCGACGGCAGCGAGGTCGCGGTCGACCCCGGCGCCGTGCAGTGGTCGAGCAGCGACTCCGCCTCGGTCGAGGTGATCGCGGACGGCGCCGCCGCCGACGTCGGCGGGTTGCGCGACTGGTTCGATGCGAACGGCTCCGAGCCGTCCGCGACGATCACCGCCAGCTACCAAGGCAAGCAAGCCTCGATGCCGGTCACCGTGGTCATCAACGCCTCGGGCGACTGGCAGGCCAGGCTCGACAACGGGTTTTCATACCTCCTGTCCCTGCAGCAGTCCGGACGCGCGGTGACCGACACCGGCACCGGCTACGGCGGCAGCATCGCGGGCAACGCGCTCACGCTGACCGTCTCCGGCATCAACGTGAACGCGACCTTCTCGTCGCGCACGCAAGTGAACGGCACGTACGCGTCCTCCTCCGGAGGGCTCCACGGCACGCTCACCTGCACCAAGCAATGACTTTTGGACGGCCTGCGGGCCGTCTTTTTTTAAGGGAAATAGGGGGAAAGGATGAGAGGGGAAAAGGCCCTCTTCCCCTCTTCACCTCTTTACCTTTCCACCTTCGTCTGCGAAGGTGCCTGCAGGTCTTTTTTCAAGCCCAAAAGAGGAGTCATCCATGCGCTGGCCCTCCCGCCGCCTCCTGCTCGCCGCTGTTTTGGCGGCCATCGCGTCCGTTTCCACCTTCTCCGGCTGCGCTTCGGAACCGCCGAACGTCGCTTCGCTGGAGTTCGCGTCACAGGACATCGAGAACGGCATGCTGCCCATCCGCAAGGACGGCAGCGCGCTCGTCGGCGTCGTCGTCCGCGACGGCGAAGGACATTCCGTCGAGCTCGACGCGTCCGAGTTCGTCTGGGAGTCCGACGACCCCGCGCTCGACGTGAAGGGCCTCGGCAACGCGGCCCTCATCACCGGCAAGGCCGACTGGTTCGACACCGTCCCCGACGGCGGCGACCCGGCGACCGCGCACGAGCCGCGCGCCAACCTCATCGTCACCTACCATCAGGGCCAGGGCGACGAGGTCAGCGCCTCCATCCCCGTCGCCATCGTGCTCAACGCCGCAGGGCGCTGGCACGCGTCGGTGAGCGGGCTCGGCGACCAGACGCTCACGCTCGATCAGCACGGGCGTCACGTGAGCTACACCGCCACGACCGGCGACCTCGCCGGCACCATCGACGGCGACCAGTTCACCCTCTCCCAGCAGGGCTTCATGCTGGTCGGCACGTTCACCTCGCGCGAGGCCATCTCCGGCACCTACACCGGTCCTGGCGGCGTCACGGGCACGTGGTCCGCTTCCAGAGAATAGGTCCACCGACCCCGCGTCAGACGCGGGGTCTTTTTTAAGGGGGAAAGGGGTAAAAGGAAAGAGTCCGGCGTCTTTATCCCTTTGCCCCTCTTCCCCTTTCGGGCCGCCTTGCCCATTTGACGCCCCCGGCTCGCTTGCTATGCTCGATTTCAGGAGGTTCTTTCACCTATTTTCGCCAAAGAAGGTGTCCCATGACGAAAACGGGGCCCACGCTGTACCTTTCGGTGCTGTGCTGCCTGCTGCTTTCGCTCTCCGGTTGCGCGACCGTATCCGGCGCCCGCCATGACCTCGTCCGTTACGGCGAGAACAGCGACGCGACCTACCGGATCGACGTGACCAGCGGCCACGGCTCCGGCGTGGTCGTCTCCGCGGAAGGGCACATTCTGACCTGCTACCACGTGGTCGAGGACGAGGCTTCGGTCTCGATCTCGATCTACGAGGGCGGGCCCGGCGTGCACGTCTATACGGCGACCGTCCTCGCCACCGATCGCGTCCATGACATGGCGCTGCTCAAGATCGACCGCCGATTCCGCGCTCCCGCGGTGATCGCGGACATGGACGAGCTGCATCCCGGCGACTCGCTGTACAACGTGGGGTATCCCTACGACTTCGGCGAGATGACGGGCCGCGGCTACATCATGCGGCTGCACTACTCCACCACGGAGCTGAGCACCCCGCTGAGCGACATGATCCTCGCGGACCTGCCCGACGGCCCCGGCACGTCCGGCTCCGGCGTCTACCTGTCCTCCAACGGACACCTCGCCGGCCAGATGCGCATGATGATCGCCGTCGGACGACGCGGCATGCCGCCCATGGTGGTACGCGCGCTCACGCCCGCGAACATGCTCCGGCGCTTCCTCGTCGCCAACCGCGTTCCGTTCCCGCACGCGGACGGCACCGTCGAGGAGTACGCTCCGCTCCCTCCGGCGCCGCACCCCGCGCCGACCGGCAGCGCGCGAGCCGCACCCTCTCCCCCGCCCGCCTCACACTGAGCGGGCAAACCAAAAGCGGTCCTCGGACCGCTTTTTTCTTTTCGATTTTTCCGGACCCGCATCAAGTACGGGGTGACACGACAGGCACCATCGAAGCCGAGCTCAGAGATCCTGCGAGAAATCCGGCCCGTCCGTACATTGGCGACTGACCGCGCCACGAAGGCCGGATTTGCATTCCCCTCCCATCCAGCCGCCGGCGTTCATGCAGCGAAGCGCGGGTGGCGCGGCGAACGGGGACCCCGACTCCCCGCAGTGCCCCGGCTCGGAGGCCGGGGCCGAGGACGAGTCGGGGTGGTCGCCGCGACAGGACCAGCGCCGTCCTCAGAAAGGGACCGCGAAACTACTCCACCCTCCAACCCGCAGCCGACTCCACGATGCGCCCCGGCACCGTGAACCCCGCGGCCTTCTTGTGTCCTCCCCCGCCCAGGATCTTCGCCGGCGCGGACACGTCGATGTCCTCGGCCGTGCGGAAGCTGCCCTTTACCTTATTATCCGGCAGCTCCTTCAGCACCAGCACCACTTTCGCGTCCAGGAATTGGTTCAGGAAATTGGAAATGCCCTCGACGTGCTCCTCGTCCACGCCCTCTTCCTCGAGGTCCTTGGCGAAGATCGCCGTCGAAGCGACCCCGAGCTTCTCGTTGTGCTTCAGACGCGAGAGCACATTGCCCCACAGCCGCAGCGAGGTGAGCGATTTGTTGCGCATGAGCTTCGTCGCGACCTCCTGCATCTTGGCCCCGCGCCGCACCAGGTCCGAGGCGGCCTCGAGCGAGCTGTCGGTCGTCGCCGGGTTCGAGAAGCTGCCGGTGTCGGTGACGATGCCCGTAAGCAGGCAGGTGGCGATGTCGCGGTCGATCTCCGCGCCGACGGTGCGCAGGAAGTCATAGACCACCTCGGCGGTCGACGAAGCCTTCACGTCCACGACGTTCACGGACCCGAACCGCTCGTTGGTGGCGTGATGGTCGAAGTTCACGATGACGGGCTGCGCCGGCATGGCGGCGACCAGGTCGGCGATGCCCGCGAAGCGCAGGTCGCCGGCGTCGAACACGGCCATGACGTCGTGCGCCGGATCCGCGAAGACCGCGTGGTCGGCGGTGAACTCCTCCGTGCCCGGCATGTAGGAATATTGGTGCGGGACGATGTCGTGGCAGAAGCCGGTCGCCTCGATGCCGCGCGCCCTGCAGAAATTGAACATCGCCGTCGCGGCGCCAAGCGTGTCGCCGTCCGGTTTCTTGTGCGCCACGATGAGCACGCGGCGCGCGCCGCGCAGCTTCTCGTGCGCTTCCCGGTGGAGGTAGCTGATGTCCATAAGCCCGTGACCATACCAGCGCCGCCGGAACGGGTCAACCCGGTTGACAGCGCGGCCTTCCGGCGCTATGGTCCATCGTCGTTCTTCCCACAAACCCTGCCGAAAGGAGGCAGTTCCATGGAACATCGAACCGTCCGTCTCGACGCCGCCAAGCGCGTGCTCATCGTGGGCGCCACGCCCAACGACGTCGGCTGGCTCTCGAACCCCGCGGACCGCGGCCCCGAACCGTGGATCGTACTGGCCGGCGCCCTCGTCGAGCCGTACGTCCCCGGCCAGGCCGTGCTCCTGGCGCCCGGCCCGATGGCCGGCTCCGTGAGCCCCCGCGGCGTCACCCGCGTGAAGGCCGCCGATCACGGCGAAGCGCTCGTCCTCGAGATCGACCGCAAGGACCCCGACGAGCGCGGCGCCGTCCGCTACGTGGTCGTCGAGGACCGCGACGGCATCGCCGCCTTCCTCGAGCGCGAGTCGCTCGTCTGGCCGATGATGCTCGCCGCCGCGGCGACCATCAAGAAGGCCGTGAAGCAGGCCTACGGCTGGGCCTCGCCCTGGGCGACCGCCTGGCTCCCCGACGGCGACGCCGCCTTCGGCAACCTCAGCCGCTCCGCCGCCGGCGTTGCCCGCCACCGCGGCCGCCGCTGACCATCGCCGGCCCGACATCATGTCGGGCCGGTTTTTTATTGCTGGATGAAGGGATCCGCCCGCGACCCTGTTACTGATACCGGTCCCCTGCTACCTCTCCATGATTGACCCCAGTATCCCCGGGGTCTGATCCCTTGGTGCCTGACCCTAAGGGGTCTGACCCTTTGGGGTCAGACCCCTATGGACCCCTATGGCGCGATTGACCCCAGGGCTCCGCGACCGCATGATGAACGTGTTCTTTTAAGTGAAGAAGGAGACGAACGATGCGAACAATGATCATCGCGTTGTTCCTGGCCATCGTGGCCTGCGCGAGCCCCGGCGTCGCCGACGCCAGGCCGCCGCAGCCCGACGCGGCCATGACCGAACAGGTGCTTTCCGCCGTTGTCCGCGTGGACGTCGGCGGGTATTTCCGGGGCTCAGGCGTCGTCGTGACGCCCGAAGGCCACATCGTGGTCGCCACCCGGACCATCCACGGCTACGAGTACTCGGCCGTCACGGTCGGCGCGCCGCGCTACCCCGCGCGCGTCCTCTCCGTGGACCGGCGCAGGGGCATCGCCGTGCTCCTCGCCGTGCGCCCGGCCGATCAGGCCGGCCCTATGCCGTACGCGCGGCTCGACGTCCCCGCGACCGTCAGCCGCGACGACCTCGCCCGGCTCGCGGGCTACGCCGAGACCGGCAGCGACCCGCCGATGATCGCCCGCCGCGCCGTCCCGGCCCGCGTGAGCGACCCGCACTTCCGCGGAGAAGCGTCCGGCGACGATGACGTGGACGACCTGCTCATCGCCCGCCCGACGGACCAGCCGGACCGGCTGCGCGCCGAAGGCATGCCTCTCTTCTCCTCCCGCACCGGCCGCCTGCTCGGCATCGTCATCGGCCGAACCGGCGACGGCTCGAACGACCTCATCGCCATGCCGGCATCGAAGATCGCGGCCACCCTCGCCCGCCTCACCATCGCTCTCCCGAACGGGAACTGACCGAACGGCCTCTCCGGCCGTTCTTTTCATGCTTGACCGAACCTCCAAGAGGTGCCTAGGATGCCGCAATCATCGCTCTTTTCCGTTCCAAGGAGGTATCGCCATGAAAAGGACCAACACCCTGCTCGCGCTCGCCGTCGCGGCGGCAGCATTGCCGCTCGCGGCTCCTGCCGCGAACGCCGACGACGTTCCGGCCGGACGCCAAGCCGTCTACCGCGTGAGCGTCGAAGGCACCTGGACGACGACCGGCGTCGCCGTCTCCCGCGAAGGCACGGTCCTGACCGCCGCCTCGATCCTCTCCCACTGCCCCGCCCAGGGCGACTGCCGCATCTGGGTCGAGGCGCCCGAGCCGGACCGCGACCTGTGGTACCGCGCCACGCTCGCGGCCACCGACCATGTCACCGGCCTGGCCGTCCTGAGGACCGCGGCGCTCCCCTCCGCCGTCCGCCTCGCCGCGCGCGCCGCGCGACCCGGAGAACCGCTGCACGCCTACTCGTACGACGGCAACGACGTCCAGTTCCTCGCCGGCAACGTGCGTTCGGTCTCGCGGGTCAGCTACCCGGGCGACCCGCCGACGTCCGGCAACGGCCTCCTGGCCTCGATCGCCTGCCCGAACGGCGCGGCCGGCACCGGTCTCGTCGCCACTGCCGACGACGCCCTGCTCGGCATCATGTACGGCACGACCGACGACGGTGACACCATCGCCGTCCCGAGCGCGACCGTCCGCGCCTTCCTCGACGCCCGCCGTATCCCCTACGACGGCGCCCCCCGACGACGCGCGCATCGCTGACCTCGGACCCTTCCTCCACGAAGGGTCTTTTTTCATAGCATTTAGAATTGAGAGTTGAGAATGTAGATGACCTTCTAAATTCTAAACTCTCATTTCTCATTTCTTCGATCTCTGCCACACTTTCGAAGGTCCTTTTGACCGTGCTCCCGACGTAAGGAGAGCCATGCGCAACACCGTCATACTGCTCGCCGCCCTCGCCATCGGCGGAACAGGCTGCGACCGCCTTCGCAACGAACGAACGCCCGCACCCATCGAAACCCCGCCTCCGCAGCTCGATGCCGCGCAGATCGGGGCCGTCGTCCGCGTGGACATGGGAGGGAAGTTCCGCGGCGCCGGCGTCGCCGTGGACCCTCGATACGTGATCACCGCGCTCGGCAACCTCGACGAGTGGGAGTTCCACCGCCGGCTCGCCACCCTTGGCGCCGAGCGCGTTCCCGCGAAGATCGTCGCCGTCGACAAGGCGCGCGGCCTGGCGCTCATCAAGGCCGACCGGCCGCTCCCCCGCCACGCAACGCTCGCGCACGACGCGCCCGCCGATCGCGCCCCCGCGGTCATCGTCGCTTTCGCCGACCTCGAGAGCGAGCCACCGATCGTCGAGCTGAGGATGCTGCCCGCTTCGATCGACCGCGCGCATTATTCCGCCGAAACGACCGGCGACATGGTGCTCGAGGACGCCATGCAAGTGTCGTCGCCGCAGGCCGGCGACATCCGCAGGCGCGGCGCCGCAGTGTTCGATCCCGCCACGGGCAGGCTCGCGGGCATGACCGTCGGCGCCATGCTCGAACGCAGCCATTCGAGTTCGCCGTTCATCGCCGTCTCCGCGAAGACGCTCCGCGCGTTCCTCAAGGCGAACGGCGTCCCCTCCCCATGACCTCATGGGGATTTTTTTGCAAAAAAAAAGACCGCCGTCGGATGACGGCGGTCTGGCGAACGCTCAGAACTCGAGCTTGAGGTCATCGTCGGCCGGCGCGGGAAGCGCCGCCCTGGCCGATGCGTCGACGGCGAACCGCTGACGGGCGCCTCCGCTCACGGAGGGCGGGATGCCCGCCTCGACCATCTTCTCGGCGACGTAACGGACCGCGTCGATCCTGCTTTCGCGCTCGCGCGCTTCGCAGGCGAGGTCCATCGCCGAGGCGAGCCAGGAAGCCTGGTCGCCGACGCTGCCCATCAACCTGGCCGAGACCGAGAAGGCGACGGCCAGGCCGATCTTGCGATCGGCGTCGCTGACCTTTCCGTAGAACGTCTGGCCGAGCAGGTACGCGTCGCGGCTGGCTTCGTCGCAGCCGTGCATCGCGCCCAGCCCCGCGGCCGAGCACGAGAGGCGCGCCGCGAGGTAGATGCGGTCGGCGCGTCCGCTCCAGCGGGGATCGCGGAGCTCCTCCACGAGCACGCGGAGCGCGGCGTCCGGCGAACGGCGCAACTGGTCGCGGAGCCGGGCGAGCTCGAGGTACGTCCTGGCCCGCTCGTCGCGGTCGGCGATGCGGCCGGCGACTTCGAGCGCATGGCGCTCGACGATGCCGAGGTCGTCCATGAGCGTCTCGTGGACGCGGTACGACACGGGCATGCGCCGGACGGCCTTTGCGACCGCCGCGCGGAGGGCCTGAGCGCCCCGGGCGATCCTGGCACAGAGAGCGACGATGGCGGCCACCATGGCCGAGACGGCGCTCCCCGCCGCCAGGCGGTTCGACGTTGCGGGTGCTGCGGACTGTGCGGAGCTTTCCATGGCTCCCTCCTTGTAATGGCCGGAATTGGCCGTGAAAAGTACGGTCCGCGTACTGCTGCGGAACCGTCGTTTTTATCATAAATAAGCCATTTTGTCAAGAATGGCGGCTCCGTTTGCAGAAGCGCCCGAGGCTGGTACACTTTCCCCGATATGGCGGCGGCCGGCTGCAAAAGCCGACCGCTGCTCCCTTCCTATGCATCTCCAGAAACTCGAACTGGTCGGCTTCAAGTCCTTCGCGGAAAAGTCCGAACTCGACTTCCTCCCGCCGTCGGAGGCCACCAAAGGCATCACCGCGGTCGTCGGGCCGAACGGGTCCGGCAAATCGAACGTGGCGGACGCCATGCGCTGGGTGCTCGGCGAACAGAGCCTCAAGCTGCTGCGCGGCAAGAAGGCCGAGGACGTCATTTTTTCAGGTTCCGAGAAACGCGCGCGGTCCGGTTTCGCCGAGGCCACCCTTTACCTCAATAACGAGGACGGGAAGATCCCCGTCGACTTCTCCGAGGTCGCCATCTCCCGCCGCATCTACCGCGACGGCGATTCCGAGTACCTCATCAACAAGAACAAGGTCCGCCTGACGGACATCCAGCTGCTGCTCGCCCAGTCGAACTTCGGCGCGCGCTCGTACTCCGTCATCGGCCAGGGCATGGTCGACGGCGTGCTCGTCGCCACCCCGCAGGAACGCAAGGAGTTCTTCGACGAGGCCGCCGGCGTGAAGCAGTTCCAGCTCAAGCGCCACCAGTCGGTCATCAAGCTCGACGCCACGCGCGAGAACCTCCAGCAGGCCGAGATGCTCCTCGCCGAGATCGAACCGCGCATGCGCTCGCTCGCCCGCCAGGTGAAGCGCCTGGAAGAGCGCGGCAGCCTCGAAGAGGAGCTGCACGCTTTGAAGCACCAGTATTACGGCACTCTCTGGACCGACCTCAAGAAACAGATGGACGCCCGCGCCGCTTCGCTTGGCGCGCTCGAAAAGGAATGGCACGAGAAAGAGTCGACGCTCGACGGCGCCAAGGCCGAGCTCGCCTCGCTCGAGCAGGCCGAGACCGGCATCGACGGATTCTCCGAGCTCCAGGCCGAATACGAGAAGCTGCAGGAGGAGAAGAACCGGCTGAAGAGCCAGGAACTGCAGGCGAAGAGCAAGATCGAGATCGCCGAGCAGGTGAAGAAGCGCGTCGCTTCGACGATGCCGCTCTCGAAGATCATCGAGGAGATCGGCAAGCTCGCCTCGCGCCAGGAAGCGCTCATCGGGAAGCTCAGGGACGCGAAGACGGTCGAGGACGCGAAGGCCATCGTCCCCGAGCTCGACGCGCTCCGGAAGGACACCTCGTCGCTCCGCGAGCGGCTGGAGCGCCCGGCGCCGGAATCGTCCGGCCCCGCGGAACACGATCCCGCGCTCCTCAAGGAACTCGCCGCGCTCGCCGACGGCATCGCCGCGGCCGAGACGAAGATCCGCGAGGCGCAGGGCAAGCTCCAGGCCTACAACCAGGGCGAACAGAAGAAGAAGGAGAAGTTCTTCAGCCTGCAGCGCAGCCTCCAGGAGAAGATCGGCGCCGCGCACGCCCTCGAACGCCGCCTCGGCGACGAGCGCGTGGAACAGGCCCGGCTCGACACCCGCCGCGAGGCGCTCGAGGTCGAGATGGCCGCGGAACTGGGCGAGAAGGCGCAGCACGTGCGCGAATCGTTCACGCCGCCGGAGAACGGCGAGCGCCCTGAGGCCGTGCTCCCCCAGATCCAGCGCCTCAAGTACCAGCTGCAGCTCATCGGCGGCATCGACACCGAGGTCGTGAAGGAATACGAGGAGACCAAGACCCGTTTCGACTTCCTCGACGGCCAGACGACCGACCTCAAGAAGGCCATCGACGACCTGGACCACGTCATCGCCGAGCTCGACGTGACCATCAAGGCAAAGTCCGAGTCCGCCTTCCGCCAGCTCAACCGCGATTTCGACCGCTACTTCAAGACGTTGTTCGGCGGCGGCCACGCGGAGCTCATCCAGCTGCGCGAGGAGCCGAAGGACGAGGACGAAGAAGGCGCCGAGCAAGAGAAAGAAGAGAAAAAGGAAGAGCGGAAGGAGAACCGCGACCACATCGTCGGCATCGACATCACCGCGACGCCGCCCGGCAAGAAGATCAAGAACATCGCCATGCTCTCCGGCGGCGAGCGCGCGCTCGTGTCCATCGCGCTCATCTGCGCCATCATGACCTCGAACCCGTCGCCGTTCGTGGTGCTCGACGAAGTCGACGCGGCGCTCGACGAGTCGAACGCGGACAAGTTCGCCTCCATCATCGAGCAGCTCGCGGAGAAGACGCAGTTCATCGTCATCACCCACAACCGCTACACCATGCGCAAGGCCAACGTCCTCTACGGCGTGACCATGCGTCAGGACGGCACCTCGATGCTCTTGTCCATCAACCTCGACGAGGCCGGGAACCTCAAGAACGAGAAGCGTGACAGGGTCACCGTATAAAAGGAAGAAGCGGCCCTGACCGGGGCCGCTTTTCGTTCTCACGAAGTTGCGGCGGACCCTTGACGAGGACGCCTGCGCGACATACTGTCCGGGCGTTCTTTGCGAAAGGCAAAAAAGAAGATGAGCGAATGGGAACGACTGCAGGACGCCGCTTACGTCGGCGGCGCGGTCCGTGAACGCGACGAACACGGGCGGACCGTCCACCGGCGCATCGCGCGCGTCGATCTCGACGAGCACACCATCGCGTTCCGTTTCGACCGCGTCGCGGTCCTCG
>DATJFD010000018.1:0-3474 GCA_035495855.1 Binatia bacterium
CCCTTGACACCCTCAAAAATGCTGCTACAATGCCACTGCTTTGCGGTTCAACAGCCCCCGTAAAGTCGTGGGCCTGGGGCTTGCGATTTTTTTTCTATCTCGGTACGATGACGCCGCATTATGGCTAGGAAACCGAGAAAGAAAAGGGATCGTCGAGGGAACCAGGAATCGGCCGCGCAGGCGGTCTCCAAGGGGTTCATCGAGATGCACGGCGTGGTGGAAGAATGCCTTCCGGCCGCGTCGTTCCGCATCAGGATCGACAACGGTCAGATCGTCCTGGCCCACCTCTCCGGCAAGATGCGGATGAACCGCATCAGGCTCTTGCCCGGCGACGAGGTGAAGCTCGAGATGACGCCGTACGACCTCACCAAGGGCAGGATCGTCTATCGGTACTGAGCCTCATAGCTCGAAGCTCGGCGCTCGAAGCTCGAAGCTCACACCAAGCAGTAGACAAGCGCCGTAAGCGCGTGTACACTGCCCCCGCCGTAAGAGGCTGGGCATCTTTCTCTATAACGACAGACCACATGAAAGTCCGGGCGTCCGTCAGGAAAATCTGCATGAACTGTAAGATCATCAGGCGCCATGGACGCCTTCATGTCATTTGCAAGACCGCGAAACATAAGCAGCGGCAGGGCTGAAGAGAGTCGAAAGTGGAGAGTCGAAGTCGAAAGTTCGACCGCCGACCCCACTGACCCTCCTCCACCTCTCTCGACTCTCGACTTTCAACTCTCGACTCCCACTATGGCACGCATCGCCGGTATCACTCTCCCCAACAAGCGCATCGAGATCGCGCTCACCTACGTCTACGGCATCGGCCGCAGCCGCGCCGTCGAGATCCTCAAGAAGGTGAAGATCGACAAGAACACCCGCGCCAACGAGCTCACCGGTCCGGAAGAGAAGCTCCTGCGCGATGAGATCGAGAAGAACTACAAGGTGGAGGGCGAGCTGCGCCGCGACACGCAGGCGAACATCAAGCGCCTGAAGGAGATCGGCAGCTACCGCGGTTCCCGCCACGCCAAGGGCCTCCCGGTCCGCGGCCAGCGCACCAAGACCAATTCCCGCACCGTCCGAGGCAACGTTCGCCGCACGATGGGCTCCGGCCGCACGAAGGTCGAGAAGAAGTAAATCCTGATCATCTCTATGGCTGACGAAAAGACCAACCAGGCGGCCGAAGCCGCGACCGAGGCCGGCGACAAGGCCGAGAAGGCCCCCGCCAAGGCCCGCGGCAAGAAGAAGAAGGCCACCCGGATCGTGAGCGTCGGACGCGCGTACGTCCAGGCGACGTACAACAACACCATCGTCACGCTCACCGACCCCAACGGCAACGTGCTGGGTTGGTCGTCCGCCGGCGTCGTCGGCTTCAAGGGCCCCAAGAAGTCCACGCCCTACGCCGCCAGCGTCATCGTCAAGGACGTCTGCGACAAGGTGAAGGATGCCGGCCTCAAGGAGGTCAGCGTCTATGTCTGCGGCGTCGGCTCCGGCCGCGAGGGCGCGGTCCGCGCGCTCCACGCCAACGGACTGAACGTCACGGGCATCAAGGACATCACGCCGATCCCGCACAACGGCTGCCGCGCTCCTAAGCCGCGCCGCGTCTAGCGCCACCACTATGGGAAGAAGGACCGAACCGAAATGCAAACAGTGCCGCCGCGAGGGAGAAAAGCTCTACCTCAAGGGCGATAAGTGCTTCACCCCGAAGTGCCCGGTTTCGCGCAGGCCGTTCAAGCCCGGCATGCACGGCCCGACCTCCCGCACCCGCCCGACCCCGTTCGGCATCCAGCTGCGCGAGAAGCAGAAGGCCAAGAACACCTACGGCATCCTTGAGACGCAGTTCCACAACTACTTCGTGAAGGCCACCAAGCAGGTCGGTAACACCTCCAGCTTCCTCGTGCAGATGCTCGAGATGCGCCTGGACAACGTCGTCTACCGCCTCGGCTTCGCCAAGTCGCGCGCGCTGGCCCGCCAGCTCGTCGGCCACGGCCACATCCGCGTGAACGGCAAGAAGGTCAGCATCGCCTCGTACCAGACGAAGCCCGGCGAGGTCATTTCCCTGTCCGCCAAAATTTCCAAATCCAAGCTGTTCTCCGAAGAGACCGCCCGCCTCGAGAAGCACCAGGCACCGTCGTGGCTCCACCTCGACGTCCCGGCCATGTCCGGCAAGGTGCTGTCGAAGCCGCAGGGCGAAGAACTCAAGCAGAACTTCGATCCGAAGCTGATCGTCGAATTCTATTCTCGCTAAGTTCATCGTCCCGTCACTCATTTTTTAGGAGGAACACCTATGGAAGAGATCTTACTCCCGTCGAAGATCGAGCTCACTCCCGGCAAGGATGAGCGCAACGCCACCCTCACGGTCGAACCGTGCTGGCACGGCTACGGCACGACGCTGGGCAACGCCCTGCGCCGCGTGATGCTGTCCTCGCTCCCGGGCGCGGCCGTCACGGCGGTCAAGATCAAGGGCGCGTCCCACGAGTTCGCCGGCCTTCCGGGCGTCCAGGAGGACGTCCTCGAGCTCATGCTCAACCTCAAGATGCTCCGCATGCGGCTCTTCACCGACGAGCCGGTCCGCCTGACCCTCAAGGTCAAGGGCGAGAAGGAGGTCACCGCCGCCGACATCGAAGCGGTCTCGGACGTCGAGATCGTCAACCCCGACCTCCACCTCGCGACGCTCACCGACAAGAAGGCCGAGCTCGAGATGGAGATCTTCGTCGGCCGCGGCCGCGGGTACGTCCCCGTGGAAGAGCGCTCGAAGGAGAAGCCGGAACTCGGCATGATCGCCGTCGACGCCGTCTACTCGCCGGTCCGCGAAGTGGGCTGGAAGGTCGAGAACGTCCGCGTCGGCCAGATCACGAACTTCGACAAGCTCATCATGGCGATCGAGACCGACGGCACCATCACGCCGCAGGAAGCGCTCGACCAGTCCCTCCGCATCATCCTCGACCACTTCAACCTCATCCTCACCCGCGGCGCGGTCACGGCCGAAGAGGCCCCGGCGCTGGCGGAAGGGGGAGAGGCCCCGTCCGAAGAGGCTCCAGCCATGATGGAGGAAGCTCCGGCGGCCGAAGAGGCCCCCGCGGCGGAAGCCCCGGCGGCCGAAGAGGAAGAGAAGAAGCCTAAGAAATCCAAGAACGCCAAGAAATAGGTAAGTTGTCATCCCGGGCTTGACCCGGGATCCAGGCCTAGCAAGGTAACTCCCCAAGTATGCGCCACCGCAACTCAGGATCAGTACTCGACAGGAAGAAAGGCCCCCGGGAGGCCCTGCTTAGGAACCTCGCGACCAGCCTCGTCCTCTACGAGAAGGTGAAGACCACCAGGGCCAAGGCCCGGGCCGTCCGCCCGATCGTCGAGAAGATGATCACCGCCGGCAAGCGCGGCACGCTCCAGAGCCGCCGCAAGCTCTCCTCGTTCTTCTACGGCGAGAACGTCGCCAAGAAGATCATGGAGGACCTCGGTCCCCGCTACAAGAACCGCGCGGGCGGC
>DATJFD010000019.1:0-5754 GCA_035495855.1 Binatia bacterium
GTTCCTGACGCCCCAGCGCAGTTCCGGACCGTAGCGGTTCGGTTTGCACTGGCTCCAGTTGTCGATGACGTTCGGCACGAGCCCGCCGCGCGTGGTCTCGTCCGCCTCCGCGGCGGCGATGATCGAGAAGCGGCTCTTCGACAGGCCGCGCTTCTCGAACGCCTCGGCCATGGCCATGGCGTGGCAGCAGTCGTTCACGACCGTGATGGGCCGGCGGCCCGGCGCGAGCGCCTCGGCCAGCCGCGCGTAGTAGAACACGCGGACGTCGTCGAACGCCCAGCCGTGCAGGCTGCCGTGCCCGCAGAACGCCACCAGCAGCGGCGCCGACGTCCGTTCCGAAGCGGCCATCGTGAGCCGCGCCTCCAGGATGTCTTCCGAAAGATAAGCGCTCCGGAGATCGCGGATGCGTTTCTTGCCGACGCCGGACATCTCCAGATATCTCCGGAGCCCATCGATGGTCTCGGCAAAACGCTCGGCGTTGCCGGCGATGAGTATCGCCTGCGGCATGGTCCCTCCAACGTTGAAAAAGAACGTGCCTACCCTAGCCAGTCGCGCCGCCTGCGGTCAAGAAGGTGCCCTAAGAAAAAACGGCCCGTGAGAGCCGTTTTGAGATCACTCTGCACTCTTGCCGGGCTGGTCCAAAACGACCAGCGCGCCGGAGACGAGGATGAGCATGCCGCCGAGGACCACGCCGGCGGTCATGGGCTCGCAGAGGAACATCGATGCCGCCACGATGCCGACGACCGGCTCGAGGTACGCGAGCGTGCCGATGTGTCCGATCGGCGCGAGCTTGATCGCCCGGAGGAACAGCACGTTCGCGAGCGCGAAGTTCAGCAGGCCGAAGGCCAGCGTCGCGGCGGCGCCGCGCGCGTCCCAGGCGGCGGGCATGTCCGCGAAGAACAGCACGGGCAGGAGGAACACGGTCGTGGCCGCGAGCACCGCGACCTGCAGCACGTCCTGCTTCACGCGCGTCGTGAAGTAGGGGAGCTGCACCATGTTCCAGGAATAGAACACCGCCGAGGCCGTGCCGAGCGCGAGACCCCCCAGGTTTCCGAGAGAGGAGCCGCGCCACGACAGTTGCGGCCACAGCAGGACCACGAGGCCGCCGAGGCCCAAGAGCAGCGCCGCGAACCCCTTCAGGGTCGGCCGCGGGCCGCCCCACAGGGGGATGAACAACAGCACGGTCAGCAGCGACTGCAGCGAGTGCGTCAACGCCGCGTTGGCCACGGTCGTCGTCTTGATCGACCAATGGTACGTGAGGGAGCAGCCGGCGAAGCCGATGCCGACGCCGGCGAGCCGCCACGTGTGCCGGCGGGCGACGTCCAGGACCTCAAGCCAGCGCTTCGGTCCCACGTACGCGAGCATGGCGAGCGTCCCGATGACGCTGCCGGCGAGCGACGCGGCCGGGCCGACCAGCGGCACGGCGCGGAGGATCACGGTCGACGTGAATCCCCAGATGACGAAGGCGAGGATGGCCCAAAGGTATCCCACGGGACACCTCCTTTTGCACGCATGGTGCGCGGCGACCTTAGCGTACGAGAGGACAAAGGGCAAAGGACAGAGTTTAGAGGAGGCGGCGTTCAAAAAACCGCCCTGCGCAGCAGGGCGGTTTTAGGGAGTTCCTTTCCTCTAAACTCTATCCTCTGTGCTTTGTCCTCTTCAAAGCATCGGTTCCGCATTGACCGCCAGCGGCGCTGCGGCGACGGGCGCCTCCTTCCGCGCCTTCCCCAGCGACTTGTAGATGGCGCCGAGCACCGTGCGTTCGGCGTCCATGATCGCGGTAGCCGGGAAGCAGACGCGGGCCATGCGGCGCGTGCCGTCGGGCTTGAGGCCGGCGAGCAGGCCGAGCGAATCGGCGTGCTTCTCGGTCGAGACGAGCGCGCAGATGCCCGCCACCTTGCCGGGCTCGGTCGTCGATTCCTGTTCGTAGAGCAGGCCGACGATCTCCGCCTCGGGCGAGTTCATGATGAGCTCGTCGATGACGTCGGGAAGATGTTCCTCGCTCGCGCCGGCGTGGATGAAGTCCTGGCGGACCAGGAGCGTCCAGGCCATCTTGATGCCGGGATCGAACTTGAGCCGCGCGAGCGCGCGTCCCCAGAGCTTGAGCGTCGAGATGGTGCGCGTGCGGTAGAGGTTCTGCACGATCTCCTCGCGCTTGGCCCCGGCGGAGACGAGCTCCGAGGCGATGTCGAGCGTGCGGGGCGTCACGGTCGCGGTCTTGAAGCTGCGCGTCTTCGAAATGATGCCCGTGAGCAGGCAGGTCGCGATCTCCTCGGTCAGGAAATGTTCGCCGGTCGATTTGAGCAGCGCGTGGACGCACTCCGCGGTCGAGGTCGCGGTGATGTCGACGACGTTCATGTTGCCGTACTGCTCGTTCGACGGCTCGTGGTCGATGTTCACCGTCGGCCGGTCATAAAAGAACTCCGTGTTGGCGGTGAACAGGGAGCCGAGGCTGCCGTAGTCCGGCGTGTCGACCGTGATGATGCAGTCGTACTTGAAGTCGGTCGACGCGGTCGTGACGTCCTTGCCGTCGAACTTGCCCGTCTTGGGCGTCACGTGGATGCGCAGCTTGTCGCCCTCCACGTCGTACGACAGCTCGTCGATCTTCGTCTTTGAGATATCGAGATGGATGACGAACTTCTGGAGGTGCGTGAACGCCGGCCGGACCTTGTCGATGCCGGGAAGGAAGCGGAGGGACTTGGGCGCGGCGAAGCCTTCGGCCACGACGTCGACCTTTTTGCCCTTCTTCTCCAGGAACTTGGCGAGCGCCAGCGCGGACGCGACGGCATCGACGCTCCATTCCTTGCGGAAGGTGATGAGCGGATGCTCGCTGCGCTGCAGCAGTTCCATGAATTGTTTCTCTGAAGTGAGCGCCATACGAATGGCTGACCTTATCCCGCGCGGAAAGCACTGTCAAATATGGGGGTTCCGGCCGTGCGGCAATAAGAAACCCGCCGGAAAAACGGCGGGTCTCAAGGCGAAAAAACGTTCGGCAGCACGGGAATGAGCCGGAAATAGACGAATTCCAGCACGAATCCGAAGCAGTACCACGACCAGAAGTAATACGGGTTCACGTACCGCCAGATCTTCCAGGGCGATTCCCGGTACTTCCACGGCACGGAGCCGGTCAGGGCTTCGATGCGCCACCCCCAGAAGTATTCCCAGAGGTAGATGGAGGTCATGTACGCGCCGCCGCGCAGCAGCCAGTGCCAATGGAAGAAGGCGGGGTAGTACAGCTCGATGAGCCGGAAGCTCACCGCCGCCGACAGGCCGTAGACGAGCACGCTCCAGAGGAACGGTTCCCCGGGCAGCCGCCAGTCGATCGGCTCGCGCTTCCTGACCCGGCGGATCTGATGCGTGATGCTCGTGAAGAAGGCCTCGGCGGCCAGCGAGATGACCGAGTACGTCGCGAAGCTCGCGAGGAACGTTCTCGTATCCGTCACCAGGAACCAAGCGGTGACGGCGATCACCCAGATGGTCGCGCACAAGGCGAAGACCGACTTCGCGAACGTGAGGAGCTTCATCATCGGGCGCCTCCGGAAGGAAAGCGGAAGTTGAAAAAGGGCCGACAGGACACCGTACGCGGCGTCCGTCCACGCGTCAATCCTGCCTACCCGCCCACTTCGCGGCAACCCCCGCGCGTTTGCGTTCCGGCGAAATCCGCATATAATAAGGCTTCATGTAAGGTTTTCCGCTATGCCCGCGTCACCGAAAAAGGAAACGCCTCCGGCCGCCCCCGCGCAGCTCGACAAGGCCTACGAACCGAAAGCGGTCGAGGACCGCATCTACGCCGCCTGGGAAGGCAGCGGCTTTTTCAACCCCGACAACCTCCCCGGCAAGCGCGCGGAATCCTTCACCATCATGATGCCGCCGCCGAACGCGACGGGGACGCTGCACATCGGGCACGCCATGTTCATGACGCTCGAAGACCTGATGACCCGCTTCCACCGCATGCGCGGCAAGGCGGCGCTGTGGGTCCCCGGCACCGACCACGCGGCCATCGCCACCAACACGAAGGTCGAGAAGATCCTCGCCAAGGAGGGGAAGACCAAGTACGACCTCGGCCGCGAGGGCTTCATCGAGCGCGTGAAGGACTACATCGCCGGCTCGCAAGGGACCATCCGCAAGCAGATCCGCAAGATGGGCTCGTCGTGCGACTGGTCGCGCGAGGCCTACACCTTCGACGAACCGCGTTCCCGCGCCGTGCGCGAGATCTTCGGCCGCATGTTCGCCGACGGCCTCATCTATCGCGGCATCCGCATCGTGAACTGGTGCCCGCGCTGCGAGTCGACGCTGGCCGACGACGAAGTGGAATATAAGGAAGAGGCCGCCAAGCTGTACTACCTGAAGTACGGTCCGTTCACCGTCGCGACCACGCGCCCCGAGACGAAGCTCGGCGACACCGCGGTCGCCGTCCACCCCGAAGACAAGCGTTATAAGAAGTGGCACGGCAAGAAGTTCGCCGTCGATTTCGGCATCGGACCCCAAGAAATTCGCGTCATCACCGATGCGGGCGTCGATATGAACTTCGGTTCCGGCGTGGTCGGCGTGACGCCGGCGCACTCCGCGGTCGACTTCGCCATGGCCGAGAAGAACCTCCTGCCGGTGAAGAAGGTCATCGGCGAGGACGGGCGCATGACCGCCGCGGCCGGGCTCTATAAAGGAATGACCGTCGTCGACGCGCGCGAGAAGTTCGTCGCCGCGCTCAAGGCCAAGGGCCTGCTCGAGAAGATCGAGGACATGAAGCACAACCTTTCCGTCTGCTACCGCTGCGGCACGCCGGTCGAGCCGCTGACCTCGCGCCAGTGGTTCGTCGACGTGGACCGCACCGTCCCCAAGTCCAAGAAGTCGCTCAAGCGCATGTCGCTCGACGCGGTCAGGAGCGGCGCCATCACGATCGTCCCGGACCGCTTCGAGAAGGTGTACTTCAACTGGATGGAGAACCTCCACGACTGGTGCATCTCGCGCCAGATCTGGTTCGGCCACCGCATCCCGGTGTGGTACTGCGCCCACTGCTACGTCGAGGAGGACGTGGCCTGGAAGGCCGGCGCGGACGAGCATGAGACCAAGCAGCACACCGGCATCACGCTCGGCATCGAGGGCGCGCCCCAGCAGTGCAAGGACTGCGGCCGCTCGGACCTGACCGAGGACCCGGACACGCTCGACACCTGGTTCAGCTCCGGCACCTGGACGTTCTCGACGCTCGGCTGGCCGGAGAAGACCGCCGACCTCAAGAAGTTCCATCCCACGCAGGTCCTCGAGACCGGCTACGACATCCTGTTCTTCTGGATCGCGCGCATGATCCTGATGACGACGTACGCGACGGGGGAGATCCCCTTCGAGACCGTGTACCTGCACGGCCTGGTGCGCGACGACAAGGGCCGCAAGATGTCGAAGTCCCTCGAGAACATCATCGACCCGCTCGACGTGGCCGAGAAGTACGGCACCGACGCCGTGCGCCTGTCGCTCGTCATCGGCAATACGCCGGGCAACGACCTGAAGATGTCCGAGGACAAGATCGCCTACTTCCGGAACTTCACCAACAAGCTCTGGAACATCTCGCGGTTCATCGTCATGACCTGCGGGGCCATGAAGGCGCCCAAGTCGCGGCCCGTGCCGAAGACGCTGGCGGACAAGTGGATCCTCGGACGCCTCGATGACGCCATCGCGAGCGTGACCCGCGACATCGAGGCCTTCAACTTCTCGCGCCCGGGCGAGACGCTGCGCGACTTCACCTGGAACGACCTCGCCGAC
>DATJFD010000020.1:0-36589 GCA_035495855.1 Binatia bacterium
CCGAAGCGCTTGGCGAGCTTCCAGGCGGAACGCGAGTGCAGGAACATGCTGCCGTGGAACAGCCCGTAGAACAGGCCGAGCCAGAAGCCGCCGATGCCCGCGCCATGGAGACGCGCCGAGTAGGCCATGAAGAAGACCAGCACGGACGTGAGCCGCAGCCCGCCGTGGAAGGTGAACCCCCACAGGATCGGATGTTCCTTGAACGGCCGCATCGCCGCGCGCAGCCCGGTCGCTCCCCTGCTCGCGTGCGACGGCTCGGTCATCATCCTGATGGGGATGAACGAGGCGAGCGTCGCGGCGAACGTGAGCGCGGCGAGGAAGGCGTAGAGCGGCGCGCCGGTCCAGAGCAGCGCGCCGAGGACGAACGCGAGCGGCGTGAGCGCCTTCGCGCCGTACTGTCCGGCGCTGCCGGTCCCGGCGTTGCGCAGCACGTTCTCGGCCTGCCCGAGCTCGCGCGCGGATTCCACGACGAGCGCCTCTTCGGTGCCCGAATGGAACGCGTCGCCGGTCGAGCGCAGCGCGAGCACGATGGCGAGCATGACGAACCCGGCGGCCCAGATCTGCAGGCCGGCGGCGAGCACGAGCAGCGCGGTGCCGAAGAGCAGCGTGTTGCGGCGCCCGATCCTGTCGGCGATCCATCCCGACGGGATCTCGGTCGCGGCCGCGACCGCCGCGTAGACGACGCCGAGCAGGAAGATCTGCCGGCCGTCCGCGCCGCGCGACATCAGGAAGAGCGCCCACGCCGGGTTCAGGAACATCGCGAACTGCGCGAAGTTCTTCCAGAAGAGGAGCTTGGGGTTGCGCCGCAACCCCGCCGCCCTTTCGGGCGCAAGGTCCGGTGCTTCCATCTTTCACTCCTTGTCGAAAGACCTGTTTGAAGCCTGCCCGACGGAGTCGAAAGTGGAAAGTCGAGAGCAAAAAAGAGAGGACCCACCTCTCTCGACTTTCGACTCTCGACTTTCCTATTCGAATCGCAGCGCCGTGATGGGATCGAGCGCCGCCGCTTTGCTCGCCGGGTACAGTCCGAAGACGATCCCGATGACCATGGAGACGATCGCCGCCGCGAAGAACGCTGGCAGCGAGACGATGAACGGGATGTCGAGGCCCGCGGCGTAGTGGGCGGCGAGGATCCCCGCGAACGTCATGAGCGTGCCGGCCGCGCCGCCGATGAGGCCGCCGGCGGTCGTGAGAATGGCCGACTCGGCCAGGAACTGCGAACGGATGTCCTCGTTGGTCGCGCCGAGCGCCTTGCGGAGCCCGACCTCCTTGATGCGCTCGGTGACCGACACGAGCATGATGTTCATCACGCCGATGCCGCCGACCAGGAGCGAGATGGCGGACAGGAAACCGAGCAGCGCGGTGATGGCGCCGGTGATGGTGTTGAGGCGGTCGACGATCTCCTTCGAGGTGATCACCTCGACGTCGTCCTTGGCGGGGTCCGAGATGCCGTGGCGGCGGCGGAACCAGCGAAGGATGTCGTCGGCGATGCGTTCGGAGTCCGCGCCGTCCGGTCCCTGGATGTCGACCTCGTTGAGGTAGTCCACGCCCGACAGCCGCTTGGTGGCGATGCCGAGCGGCACGTAGATCGCGCCGTCGATGTCGAAGCCCGCGAACGAGGCGCGCTTGGCCTGCACGCCGACGACGGTCAGCGACACGTCCTTGATGCGGATCTTCTGGCCGAGCGGGTCGTCCTTGCCGAAGAACTTCTCGGCGACGCCGGCGCCGATCACGGCCACCGGCTGGACGCGCTCGTCCTCCGAGGACGTGAAGAAGCGGCCGCTGCCGATCTTGAGCTGCGCGTCCACGGCCGGATAGTCGAAGCTCGTGCCCAGGATGATGCTGCGGTATTCCTTCGGGCCGTACACGGCGTACTCCTGCGAGGTGCGCAGGCCGACGACGGCCGGCAGGTCGGCGAACTGCGGGGAGGTGCGGAGCGCCTCGTAATCGTCGACGGTCACGGACGAGAGCGGCGTGCCGCTGGTGATCGCCGCGAAAGGATTGCGCGACTGCAGGCCCGGGATGACCGGATGCACCTCCATGCGGTTGGGGCCGAACTGCTGGACCTGCTCGATGACGTAGGCCTTGAGGCCGTAGCCGAGCGAGACGATGAGCGTCACCGAGAACACGCCGATGACGATGCCGAGCAGCGACAAAGACGTCCGCAGCCGGTTGCGGCGGAGGTTCTCGACGCCTTTCTTCAGTGCATCGCTGAAACGCATATCATTCGTAACGGAGCGCGGCGATCGGTTCCAGCCGCGCCGCGGAGGCGGCCGGCCAGACGCCGAAGACGAGTCCGATGGTGACGGAGATGCCGAGCGACCAGACGACGCCCGACAGCGGGACCATGAAATGCCAGTCGTAGCCCATGCCCGCGATGACCTTGGCGACGCCCCAGGTGACGAGCACGCCGAGCGCCGTGCCGATCGCGCCGCCCATGAACGAGATCATCGCGCTCTCCATGAGGAACTGCAGCAGGATGCGCGTCGGGTGCGCGCCGAGCGCCTTGCGCAGCCCGATCTCGCGGGTGCGCTCGCGCACGGCGACGAACATCACGTTCATGATGTTGATGCCGCCGACGACGAGCGAGATGGCGGTGACGATGAGCAGGAAGCCCTTGATGGCGCCGGTGACGTTGCCGAGGATGTCGATGGCCGTCGAAGCGCTGCGGACCGTGAAGTCGTCCTTCGCCGGATCCGTGATGCCGTGGCGGTGGCGGAGCGTCCGTTTGATGTCGTCGAGGGCGCCGGGGATGTTCTCGGCCGAGTCGATCTTGGCGCGCACGAAGGTCACGTAGTCGGCGCCGGACACGAACTTCTGCGCGGTGGTCACGGGGATGATCGCCTGGTCGTCCTGGTCCTGGAAGAACGCGGTGCCGCGCTTGGCCATGACGCCGATGACCTCGAACTGCGAGCCTTTGATGCGCACGAACTGCCCGACGGCGCCGCCGCCGGGGAAGAGCTCGCCGGCGGTCTTCACGCCGAGCACGACGACGCGGCCGAAGCCGTTCACGTCCTCGGCGGAGAGGAAGCGGCCTTCGCCCATGGAGAAATCCTCCACGCGGATGAGCTGCTCGTTGACGCCGCTCACCGTGACGGTGGCGCTGTGGGTGCCGGCGTTGATGGGCTGGGAACGGCGCACGTACGGCGTGACCGCCACGACGTGCGGAACGTCGGCCAGGGCGTTGGCGTCGGCGATCTTGAGCGAGGTCGTGACGATGCCGAAGGCGATCGGCGGCGGCCCCGTGTCCTGTCCCCCGCCCGGCAGGACGCCGACGAGGTTGCTGCCGAGCGACTGCACTTGTCCGACGACCAGCCGCTGCGCGGACAGACCGACGGAGATGACCGCGAGCACCGACATGACGCCGATGATGATGCCGAGCATCGTCAAGAAAGTGCGGCTCTTCGAGGCCGCGAGCGTCCTGAACGAGTAGGCGAAATCGACGGAAAGGCGCGCCATGCGGAGAATTGAGAGTTGAGAATTAAGAGTTGAGAGGGTGCGCCCGATCCTCAATTCTCAATTCTCATTTCTAAATTCTCATTTCTCTCAATGCACCACTTTGCCGTCCCTGAGGCGGATGACGCGCTGCGCATGCTCGGCGATGTCCTCCTCGTGCGTCACCATGACGATGGTGTTGCCTTCCTTGTGGATCTCGCCCATGACCTTCATGACCTCGTCCGTGGTCTTCGAGTCGAGGTTGCCGGTGGGCTCGTCGGCGACGATGAGCGAGGGCTCGTTGATGAGCGCGCGGGCGATGGCGGCGCGCTGCTGTTCGCCGCCCGAGAGCTGGTTCGGCATGGCGCGGACGCGATGGCCGAGCTTCACGCGTTCGAGAAGCTCCATGGCGCGCGCGGTCGAATACGCCAAGTCGGCGCCGGCCGTGTAGGCCGTCGGCAGGAGGACGTTGTCGAGCACTGAGGTGCGCGGCAGAAGGTTGAAGCTCTGGAACACGAAGCCGACCTTCTTGTTGCGGATGGCCGCGAGCTCGACCTCGCTGAGCGAGGAGGTGTCGCGCCCTTCGAAGAAATATTTTCCCGATGACGGGCGGTCGAGGAAGCCGAGCGTGTACATGAGCGTCGACTTGCCGCAGCCGGAAGGGCCCATCACGGCGACGAACTCTCCTTTCCTGATCTCCAGGTCGATGCCGTCGAGCGCGCGGACGACCGTCTCCCCCTGGCGGTATTCCTTCACCACGCCGACGAGCCGGATGAGCGGGCCGTCCATACGCTTATTGCTTCTTCTCGGCCACGATGACGAGATCGCCCTCGGCCAGGCCGCTCTTCGCTTCCGCGTGATCGGTGTTCTCGAGCCCGATGGTCACTTCCCGCTCGACGGGCTTTCCGCCCTCGAGCACGCGCACGGTGAACTTGCCGCGCAGCTCGGTCAGCGCGCGCAGCGGCACGCGCAGCACGTTCTCCGCGCGATCGGTCTCGATGGTCAGGTTGGCCGTCATGCCGGAGCGGAGGCGCGGATCCTCGGTGTCGAAGAGCACGGTCGTCTCATAGAAGATGACGCCCTCGACGATCTTCTCGGCCGGATGGATGTCGGAGACCTTGCCGGTCCACGTCTCGGTCCTGGGGAAGGCGTCGAGCGTGATGTGCACGGGATCGCCGACCTTCACTTTGCCGATGTCGATCTCCGAGATGTTGGTGACGATCTGGAAATTGCCCTTGGCCTGGACGGCGATGGCCGTCTTGCCGGGCTGCACGGTCTCGCCGACCTCGATGTTCACCTCGGTGACGGTGCCGTCGATGGGCGAGACGATGCGGCGCTTGGAAAGCTCGGTGAGCAGCCCCGAGAGCGCGGCCTGCTCGACCTCGACGCGGGCGCGCTGCGCCGCGATGACCTCGGGGCGGTTGCCGGTCTTCTTGAGGGCGAGGTCGGCCTTGGCCTGGGCGAGCGCGTTCTGGGCCGAGGTCACGGCGAAGGTCGCGCTGGTGAGCGACGCCTGCGCGCTCGAGACGGCGATGGTCGCCGAAGTGATGTCGGCGTCATTGAGCCGCTGCTGGAGGTCGATGGCGGCCTTGTCGGAGGCGAGCGACGAAACGTCGGCGTCGTTCGTGGTGATGGCCGTGCTCACGTTCTGCTGGTAGGTGGAAAGCGTCGTCGAGGAGAGGCCGTTCGCGTACTTCAGGACCTCGCGGTCGGCCTCGAGATGGTTCTTCACGGCATCGAGGTCGGCGATGACCGCGGCGTACGAGCCGACGGCCGCCGCCCCGGTGCCGGCGGACTTCGCGGCGTCGACCGCCGACTGGAGCTCGACGATCTTGGCCCTGGCCTCGCCGCGCGTGTTCACGGCCGCGGTCTCGGCGGCGAAGTTGGTCGTCGAGAAGGTCAGATGATCGTCGTTCGTGAACATCGGGCCGGTCAGGCGTTCGAACGCGTCCTTCGCGTCCGTGACCGCCTTGTCGAAATCGAGCAGGAGGTCGTCGACCTTCGCGTCCATGACCGTCCCCGCCTTGGCGACGACGTTGGCGTAGTTGGCCTTGGCGTTGACGAGCGCCGTTTCGGCGTCCGCCTTGGCGGCGACCGAGGCCTCGAGCTTCGTCTGCGCGGTCGCGACGGCCGTTTCCGCGAGCGCGATCTCCTCCGGCGTGGTGCCGGCGACGAGCTCGGCCAGGCGCGCCTTGGCGGAATCAAGCGAAGCGCGCTGCGAGGCGATCTTGGCGTTCAGGTCGCGGCTGTCGATCTCCGCCATGACGTCGCCGGCCTTCACGACGGAACCTTCGTCGACGCGCAGCTTGACGATGCGGCCCGACACCTCCGGCTCGAGCGAGATCTTGCTGCTGGGCGAGAGCGAACCGGTCACCGAGACCTCTTCGACGACGGTCCCGCGCTCGATGCGCTCGGTCTCGTAGACCGGCGGTTTGTTCCTCGAGGCGACCACAAAAGCGACAAGGGCGATGGCCGCGGCCCCGATGATGCCGAAGATGACGGTCTTTCGAGAGAGCTTCATAGCGGGAATATAGGGTAATTCTAGCAAAAAATCGGCTTGTTCACAAGGCCTCTTCCGCCATCGCCGGGCAGGCGCCCGGACGGCATTCGGCGGCCATGGCCGCGAACAGCCGGTCGAAGGCGGCGGCCATGACCTTCCGCTCGGCCGGGCGCAGCACGGAAAAGAAACGGTCCATGATGCCGCGGACGCGCCTGCGCGCGGCGGCGAGCGCCCGCCGCCCCTCGGGCGTGAGCGTCACGGTCCTTTCCCGCCTGCTTTCGGGGTTGCGGCCGCGGATGATGAGGCCCCTGCGCCGCAAGAGCTCGGCCTGCCGGCTGACCGCGGCTTCGGTGAGGTCGAGATGCGAGGCGATCGTCCGCTGCGTCACGCCGGGGAACCGCGCCGCGAAGTAGAGCATCATGCAGTGCGGCAGCGACAAGCCGCCGTCCCGCGCCAACGCGCGGCCGATGATGCGGTCCATGACGAACGCGGTCCTCCGTACCTTGAGGGCCAGCGATCTGGGTTCTGCGGACTTTTCCTTGCCGGGCATGGCGCGCATGCTACGCCCGATGCTTAACAAGTCAAGTTTTGAGGTCCGAGCTTCGAGCATCGAGCTTCGAGCTTGAAGCTCGGGACTCGGAGCTCGGAGCTCACCGTTGACCGGCGGCCGTTTTTACGCTATGCTCCGCCACATGTTCGACTGGTCCAGCCAGAAGAAACCCATCATCGCGCTCTCCCCGATGGCCGACATGACCGATTCGGCGTTTTGCCGTATCGCTAAACGGTTCGCCGCGCCCGTGGTGTTCCGCGAGATGATCAGCGCCGAGGGACTCGTTCACGGCAGCGAGAAGTCGTTCGCGATGGGCCGCTTCGTGCCGGAAGAGCGCCCGATCGTCCAGCAGCTGTTCGGCGCGGACCCCAAGTCGATGGGCGACGCCGTGCGCATGATCGACGAGGCCTACTCCCCCGACGGCTTCGACGTGAACATGGGCTGCCCGGTCTACAAGATCGTCTCCAACTTCAACGGCGCGGCGCTCATGAAGGACGCGAAGCTCGCGACGTCGATCATCGAGTCGATGCGCGCCGCGACGACCAAGCCCGTGTCCGTGAAGCTCCGTCTCGGCTGGCAGGACCCGACCGAAGTGCTCGAGTTCATCAAGGTCGTCGAGGCGGCCGGCGCCGCGCTCGTCACCGTGCACGGCCGCACCAAGGCGCAGGGCTACAGCGGCGTCGCGGACTGGGAGATGGTCGGCCGCGCCGCGCGGAACGTCTCCATCCCCGTGCTCTGCAACGGCGACGTGCACGCGCCGGAGACCGCGGCGAAGGCGCTCGAGGTCTCGGGCTGCGACGGCCTGCTCATCGCCCGCGGCGCGCTCGGCAATCCGTGGATCTTCTCGCAGATCGAGGACGTGCTCGCCGGCAGGCCCCACCGCGTCCCGACGCAAGCCGAACGCTGCGCGGTCGTCCGCGAGCATGCCGCGCTGCACGCAGAACTGTACGGCGGCGACCTCGTGAGCTTCCGCAAGCATCTGACCTGGTACTTCAAGGGCATTCCCGGCGCCAAGGCCTATCGCGACGCGCTCATGCGCGTCTCGACGCTCGCGGACCTCGACGACGCGCTCTCGCGCTATCTCGCGGAGTACGGCGACAGGTCCGCCGCTCCCGTCGCGGCAGCCGCGCTCGCCTGAACAAAAAAAGACCCGCCCGGAAAGGGCGGGTTTTTCGTTTCAAGGCGCCGCAGGCTCGCGGGGAGGCGCGGGGCAGTGCGACTTGGCCGCAAGGTCCTCGAGCGACTGGACGCCTTCGAGGCGCGTGCCGTCGGGGAACACCCAGGTCGGGTAGGAACGGATGCCCGCGGCGGCGCAGACCGGGAGCTGGTCCGTTTCGCCGGGCGCGCTGCACTGCGTATGGTCGAGGCGCGAAGCGCCGTCGCCGAACAGCTGCTCCTGCATGTGGCAGGGACCGCACCACCAGGTGCCGTAGAGCCGTACGCCCTTGGCCGCGAGGCACTGCGCCAGCGCGGCGCGGGGAGAGAGCGGGCCGGTCGGCACGACCGAGGCCGAGGTAGCCAGCGCGTCGAAGAGGGTCGCGGCGGCGGCGAACGAAGCCGTGCTCGCGGTGACGCGCATGTAGGCGTGGCTCCGCGTCATGCCGGCCAGGTGGAACACCCGGTGCCGCGTGCGGCGGCCGCCGGACGCGCTCTCGAACGTGGCGGCGCTGCCGTCGGGCGAAGCCGTCACGGGCGTAACGGCGTTGCCGACGTCGGTACGGAGATGGGCCGCGAACTCGGCGGGCGTCCCGCCGGCGCGGGGCACGAACAGCACCTCGATGACCGCGCCGTCCGAACGCCGGGTGAGGCGCAGCATCGGATCGGGAGCGTTCTCGCCGCCGTCGATGTGGTAGCGCTCGTCCCAGTCCGCGGGGTCGGGCATGGCCAGACGCAGCGCGTACTCGGGGTCGTGATAGGGCGGCGCGACGGTCACCGTCGCGGGCGCGGCATGGACGTCCCTGGGCCGGCCGGCCGTTCCGGCGCAGCCGAGGGAGGCGAAAAGCGTGCAGGCGAGCAGTAAACCATAGCGCGACATGAGGACCTCCTCGAGGTCAGGTGCCAAAGGACGCGCGCCGCAGCGTGCGACGCGTATGCGGCGACCGTACCCCGCCGTTCGAAAGGCTGTCAACCGAGCCGTAACAGGGCCGGTTTCGTGCTATAATAAGGAGTGGATATGTCGCTCTTGCCGCAAAGCGATCCGCAAGCGCCGGCCGTCGTTGGCGCAGATGAGGCCGTGATGGCCGACGAACCCTTCGTTTTCCCCGGCTTCGGCGACCGGCTCTCCCGCACGCTGGAAAGGTATCGCAGCAAGCCGGGGACCTTCCTGGCGCTCAGCCTGCTCGGTTTTGCGTTCCCTCTCGTCGCGATCGGCATCCTCGCCGCGACCATGTTCGGCGCGTACGCCGCGGCGCTCACCGGCGCGAACCCGGGAGCCATGGCCTTCATCGGGCTCGCTGTCGCGATCCTCGCGATCGCGATCTTCTCGCTCATCCAGACGGCGGCGATGGCCGCGGCGGCCGCGTTCAAGATCAAGTTCGCCCGCAGCCTCAAGGTCGGGTCCTCGATGTTCCTGACGATGGCCGTCGCGTTGCTGCTCGGCAACCTCGTCCTCATCCTGCCGGCGATCATCGTCATCCCCGCCATCATCCTTTCCGTCCGCTTCGCGCTCGTGGTGCCTGTCGTGATCTCCGAAAGACGCTCCGGCATCGAAGCGCTGGTCCGCAGCCGCGACCTCGTCTACGGCAAGACCGCGCGACTGCTGCTCGAGGGGCTCGCTCTCGTCCTTCTCTTCGCGGTCGCGGGCGGCGCCATGGCGGCGCTCGGCGGCCTCGTCGGGACCTCGCTCGCGCCCCAGGGAGGCGCCGGCAAGGTCGTCGTCGGCCTCGCGGTCGCGGCATTCCCGGCGTTCGTCCAGTGGCTCCTCGCGCCTCTCGCCTATCTGTACCTCCAGTCGTTCTACGAGGATTGCGTCGCGCTCAAAGGACAGGATTGGGTGATGCACCCGCGCAAGGCGCGGCTCTACGGCGTGCTCGCGGCGTTGGGCGGCATCCTCATGGTCCTTGCCCTCGCGGGAGGCGCCTGGGCGGCGACGAGGTTCATCTCGCTCGCGCGGCACGTCGCGCCCCCTCCGCCCGCGCCGGTCGCCGTGACACCCGCGCCGGAACCGGTCCCCGCTCCGCCTCCCGAAGTGCAGTTGACGCCGGAGCAACGCGACCTCGCGCGCTACGGCGACGTGAACACCATCAAGATCGCGCTCAACACGTATTACGGCGAGAAGAAGGACTATCCGGACAAGCTCGCCGGGCTCATGCCGACGTATCTCTCTTCGATACCGGCCGATCCGCTGACGAAGCAGCCGTACGGGTACGTGAAGGTGGGCCTGTCGTACAAGCTCACCTTCGTGCTCGAGGCCGGCGTGTTCACGCTCTCCGCGGGCGAGCATTTCCTGACGCCGAGCGGCTTCGACGTCGAGCCGGTGCAGGCCGCGCCGGCGCCCGAAGGAGGACAGAACACCACGGTCGTGCCGGCGCCTCCCGCCCCGCCGCCGGAGCCGGTCAGTCCCCTGCCGACCGAGCCGACGCCCGTTCCGCCGCCCGCAGGCACGCCGCCGCCGGAGCCGCCTCCGCCGCAGGCCGACGCCGACAACGACGGCCTTCCCGATCAGGCGGAGGCCGTCCAAGGGACCGATCCCGCGAACCCGGACACCGACGGCGACGGGCTCAAGGATGGCGAGGAGGTCCAGGTCTACAAGACCGACCCGACCAAGGCCGACACCGACGGCGACGGTTACAAGGACGGCGACGAGGTCTACGCGGGTTTCGATCCGACGCAGCCGGGCAACGCCCGCCTGACCGACACCGACGGCGACGGCCTGGCCGACCTGTACGAGACGCAGCACGGCCTCGACCCGAAGGACAAGGACATGGACAACGACGGCCTCTCGGACGGAGACGAGGTCCGCGTGTACAAGACCGACCCGACCAAGGCCGATACCGACGGCGACGGCTTCACCGACCCGCAGGAACTCCAGGGCGGCTTCGAGCCCAACGGTCCGGGCCCGCTCACGCCCGAACGGAAGGCCCAGATCGCGGCCGATGCGGCGAAGTACGGCCTCTATTGAGCCCGCGTTTCACCGGCCCCGGCGGAAATGCTATCGTTAGGCCATCAGCGTCACTTCGAGCGGGAGCTTTTCTCTTAAAAGGCTCGCGGCTCGAAGCTCACAGCTCGAAGCTATGCAAGACCAGCGACCGTCCGTCCGTCCCCATCACGTGCTCATGGCCGCCGCGAGCTTCGTGCTCGCCGCAGCGGGCGCGGGCATCGCCGTGTTCGGCGCGAGCGCCGGCACGGGCGCCTATCCGCGGCCGCTCGCGCTCGAGGTCTCCGCGAACGGTTCCGCCTCCGCCAACGCGAACGTCAACGACCCGCTGGCCCAGGCCGCCGCGGGCGCCCAGCAAGTGGCGCAGTCGGCCGGCCTCCGCGCGGCCATCGGCGGCGCATGGAGGGTGGCCTGGGAGAAGAGCTGGCCGTTCATCAAGTCAATGACGCTCAAGTTCTTCGGCCTGTTCGGCCAGGCCTGGCGCGCCATCACCGCCGCCTTCCGCTCGGGAGCCGCGGTCAACGCCAACGCGTCCGTGAACGCCTCGACGAACGCCAACGTCAACGCCTCGGTGAACGCACCGTAAGACGATCGTTCAGCATGCAGCGCACAGCGTACAGGGTGACTGACGATGCTGTACGCTCTACGCTGAACGCTGTACGCTCAACTTCATCCTATGGTCGAGAACGAGCTGTCCTTCCTCGTGAAGAAGACGCCGCAGCTGATCGGCAAGCCGCATAAGGAGATCGAGCAGCATTACCTGTCGGACGGCGACGAGCCTCTGCGGCTGCGTCGCGCCGGCGGTACGTTCGAGCTCACCAAGAAATTGACCCTCGACGGCGCCGACCTCTCGCGCAAGGAAGAGATCACCATCCCGCTCGAACGCGACGAGTATTTCATGCTCCTGCCGCTCGCGAAGCGCGGGCTGACCAAGACGCGGTATTACCTGCGGCTCGACGACGGCCACATGGCCGAGCTCGACGTTTTCAAGGGCCCGCTCGAGGGCCTGTCCATGGTCGAAGTGGAGTTCGCGGACGAAGCGGCCCGCGCGGCCTTCGTCCCCCCGGCCTGGTTCGGCAGGGACGTTTCGCAGGAGGCCTGGTCGTCGAACGCCAGCCTCGCGGGCAAATCCTGGTACGACGTGCGCGGCCTCGCGGCGGGGCGCGCGGCCAGGACGAAACGGAACAAATGAAAGAGCGCGGCCCGCGGGCCGCGCTTTTCCGTTCGCTCAGTTCGAGGCTCCCTCGAGCTGCGCGCGGTATTCCTTCTTGTAGATGTCGATGAGCGCCATGGTCACCGAGAGCGTGAGCGGCCCGAGGATGAAGCCAGAGAAGCCGTAGAAATGCAGGCCGCCGAGGATGGCGAGCAGGATGAGCAGCGGATGGATGTTCGTCTTGCCTTCCATGAGCTTCGGCTGCAGGAAGTTGTCGATCGTGCCGATGATGCCGAACGCGACGATGGCGAGGCCGATGGCCGCGCCGACCTTTCCGATGAGCAGCAGGTACAGGACGGCCGGCACGGTGACGATCGCGGACCCGAAGATCGGGATGAACGAGGCGAAACCGGTCATCGTGCCCCAGAAGAGCGGCGCGGGGATGCCGAAGATCCAGTAGAACAGGCCGGAAAGCACGCCCTTGATGAGGCCGACGATGAGGACCCCGGTCATGACCGCGCGGACCGTGACGACCACGCGCTGGAAGACCTCCTCGTCATGGTCGTCGCCGAGCGGCGAGAGCGTCAGCAGCTCCTTCTTCACCTTGGTGCCGTCCTTGAGCAGGTAGTAGCCGGAGAACAGCACGACGAGGAAGCCGAAGACGATGTCGAACAGGTTCGAGAAGAGCGCCAGCAGGTTCGTCGACAGGAGCTCTGCGAAGCCGCGGAGGAGCTGCACGCCTTCGTCGATCATCGCCGGGATCTGGCCGTGGAGCTTCTGCGGGAGGTAGCGGATCAGCAGCTGGCTCAGCGTGTTGCTGTCGAAGTAGCCGCGGATGTTCGAGAAGAGCACGCCGAGCTCGGCCGCGAGCGATGCGAAGAAGAAGGCCGTCGGGAGCATGATGATGCTCGCGACGATGATGATGGTGAGGAACGCGGCCGCGGTCGACGACTTGAGGTACTTGAGGATGAACAGGTAGAGGGGCCGCGAGACCACCGCGAAGACGCCGCCGAAGGCCAGCAGCGTCAGGTAGGGACGGAAGACGGTCAGCGTCAGGAGGCCGCTGCCCGCCAGCACGGCCACGAAGAAATACACCTGGAACTTCTTGTAGGCCATAATCGCTTTCAGTATAGCAAAAAATCGGCCCTTGGGCCAGGTGACGGGTTTTCCGTTTTCCGTTCTCGGTTTTCAGGACGATGCGGCACGAGGGCCGAAAACGGAAAAAAGAGAACGAAAAACGTTCAAACGCGCCGTCCGAACGCCCGAAGGAGCCCCGCGGCGGCGAAGAGCAGGACGGTCGCGAGCAAGACGCAGGCCAGGCCGTAACCGAGGAGCACGGTCACCGCGGCGGCGGCGCGCGCGGTCCACGCGGCCGCGCCGACCGTCAGGACGGGCGCGTACCTGCCGCCGAGCCAGGCCAGGACGGCGATGAGCACGGCGACGACGGATCCGCCGGCGAGCGCGTATTTCATGTCGTGGCGTGACGGCGCGATGTGCACCGAGACCGCGAACAGCGCCCACGCGGCGACGTACGCCTTCCATGAACGCCAGTCGAGCGACGACGCCAGGGCGGCGGAGAACGACGCGTACGACTTGATGGCCGTGCCGACCGCGACCGTGAACCCGCCGCCGTCCCCGAACGAGAGCGGCATGCCCAGGCCCCTGATGGCCCGCGGCGCGACGAACGCCAGGATGCCCCAGAGCGCGGCGGCGCCCCCGAAGAACGGCGCGGACGAGACGATGAACTGCGCGACCGCGTTGCGCGGCTTCGCGTGCGAGACGTAGCCGAGCACGAGGTTGCCGGGGCTTTCCTCGCGCGGCGAGAAGAGCTTCAGCTCGAAAACCTTCGTGAAGGTGAGCAGGCAGCCGACGAAGTGCGAGAGCTCGTGGACGATCACGCCGGGCCACATGACGAGCAGATAGAGCCACTTGCCGAGCAGCCCGAAGGCGAGGCGGTTCATCGCGGACGACAAAGCGTACAGCGCCACGAGCTGCACGAGGAGCGGCGCGAACAGGAGGAGCCATTGCATGGCCTGAGTATAGAGGAAATGCGCGCGCGGCTCAAAGAATCGCGAGGCCTTGATGGACCCCGCGGGTCCTGTCGGGGGTAACCACCCCGTCAGTGCTCGGGCACGGCCCTGCGCGCTGCCGGGGTCCCCGTTGCCCCCGCCACCCGCGGTTCGTTCACCGGACGCCAGGAATTCTATGAACGATGGAAATCCGGCCTCAGAAATGAATTACCTTCTCAACTCAGCGGGCCGGATTTCTCGAGGGATCTCTTAGCTCGGCTTCGGTGGTACGGCTTTGATCATTTCTGGGCCCCGCATCAAGTGCGGGGTGACAATGTACTTTTTTTGTCACCCCGGGCTTGACCCGGGGTCCAGAACCCACCGCACCATCGAAGCCGCCTCTAAGGTCCTGCCAGAAATCCGGCCCGGCGAGATGCGGCAGCGCATCATCTCTGAGGCCGGATTTCTTTGTTGTTAAATATTCAGGGAACATATCGCCGAGCGCGTAGGCCGGGCCGGTCAGGTCACGCGGCGACCATTTCAGGACCCATGGGATTATGGGTCCTGGGTCGCCGCTGGCCTGACCGGACGGCCGGCTCATATCTTCGCGTCATCACCAAAAAAAGAAGACCGGCCGAGAGGCCGGTCGTTTCAGTTGAGGTTCGGGTCGCCGCGGCGGCGGATGTGCGCCGGGACGAACTCTTCGACGATGCGCCTCTTCGCGTCCGGACCGAGCGATCCGAACAGGTTCCGGATCTTGGAGCTCGTGGCGACATCCTCGCGGACGAAGGCGACGACCGAAGTGCGGCAGCGCGGGCAGGATGCAAGATGACGTCGCTGCGCCTCGATGTACCCCGCAAGGTAGCCGCTGCGGACCTCACCGAGCCGGAGATTGTGCTCCAGATGGGCGACCGCGACAGCGAGCACGGCGGCGTCATCGCTCATGACGGACTCCAGCGCGAGCTGGGGAAAGTCGGGACCCATGCCGACGAAGCATCGGTCGACGAGATGCCCGAGCACGACGGTGCGGAGGAAGAACTCGCGGCGGGAACGGGCGAAGTCGGCGCCGTCCTCGCCTCCGCGCGGGTCGTTCTTCCGGTCGCGGAGGAACTGACGGAAGGCCCAGTAACGGAGCCTGATATCGGGTAGACGCATGATGCCCTCCTTCGAGGAGCCGCACAAAAGGTACGTGCGGCCATCATGACCCCATGGAACGCCGTTTGTCAATCATGCCGCCTACGCTTTGGCTCGGGCGGCTCGGACGGAAAGCGCCAGGATGATGACGTAGAACACGAGGCCGTAGACGCAGGTGGGCAGGACCAGCCCGTACCGCGACGCGGCGGGGCGCCCGAGCCAGGCGGCGACCTCTGTCGAGACGAAATACCCCGCGAAGAGCGTGCCGGCGAGCGCGATCCAGGCGTTGGCCCTGGCCGCTTTCGCCGCCGGGAGCTTGCCGAGGAGCCCGGCCGCGCTCACGACGGCCATCGACAGGAACATGCCGAAGCCGTACCAGCAGGACGGGTAGCCCAGGAAGTAAGGGCACGTCTCGTTGAACGCGCAGGTGCCGGTGAACAGCTTGATGGCGCTCAGATAGCCGGCGAACAGCGTCCCGCCGAGGGCGAGGACGAACGCGGTCTTGAGATGGTTCTTCGCGGTCATAGGCGTTTTGACCCGTCCCTGCCGTCGCCATCACGGTACGCGCGGAACAGCAGGCTTGAATTGAGGATAGGAAGGAAATCGGTCGCGAAATTATAGAACGCGGCGAAGGCGGGGCCGAACACCCCGGTGAGGACGAGCACGAACCCGAGCAGGTTCGTGGCGACCCAGATCACCGCGTCGCCGCGGATGACCGAGAGCGTCTTCCTGCCGAGTTCGACGGTCTCGGGAATGCGCGAGAGGTCGTCCGACAGGATGACGACGTCGGCCGCCTCGACGGCGACCGCGGTGCCGCCTCCGCCCATGGCGATGCCCACGTCGGCGCGCGCCAGCGCGGGCGCGTCGTTGATGCCGTCGCCGACCATGCCGACCGCGCCTGACCGCGCGAACGCTTCGATGCCCGAAAGCTTGCTCGCGGGGTCCATGGCCGCGCGGTGCTCGGCGATGCCGAGGGCCGCCGACACGTCGGCCGCGGTACGGACGTTGTCGCCGGTGAACATGACGGTGCGCACTCCCATGGCCGCGAGCCTGCGCACGGCGGCCGCGGCCTCGGGCCGGGGAACGTCCGCGACCGTGACGAGCCCCGCGAACCGGCCGTCGACGAAGGCCCAGAACGACGTCTGCCCGTGTTCCTCCTTCTCGGCTTCCAGTTTCGCCTTCGCGTCCGCGGTCAGCGCGAGACCGAGGACATCGGCGACGCGCTCGTTCCCGGCGACGACCGTCCGGCCGGCCACGCGGGCGACGACGCCGCTCCCGGCCTTTGCCTCGAACGATTCGGGGTCCGTCACCGGCCCGAACTCCTCCGCCACGGCGCGGAAGATCGCCTTGCCGATCGGGTGCTCCGAGAACTTCTCGGCCGAGGCGAGCAGCATGAGCAGCTCCTTGCGCCCGATCCACGGTTCGGGATGCACGTCCCGGATGCCGAGCTTGCCGTAGGTGAGGGTCCCGGTCTTGTCGACGACGAGCGTGCGCATCCGGGCGATCGCTTCGAGCCACTCCCCTCCTTTCACGACGACGCCGCGCCGCGCCGCGATGCCCAGCGCGGCGGTCATGGCGAGCGGGATGGCGACCGCCATGTCGTCCGCGCAGGCGACCAGGAAGATCGCCGCCATCTTGCGCACGTCGCCGGTCACGAACCAGGTGCCGAAGCCCAGCAGCGCGACGAACGGCAGGAACCAGCCGGCGAAACGGTCCGCGACCGCCTCGGCCCGCGACTTGTGCTCCGCGGCGCTCCGCATGAGCGCGGCCATCCGCTCGACGGTCGAATCCTTGCCGACCCTGACGGCCCGCATCTTGAGCGTTCCGGATTCCACCAGCGTGGCGCTCATGACCTCGTCGCCGCGCGACTTCTCGACCGGCAGCGATTCGCCGGTGACCGGCGCCTCGTTGACGTGCGCCCCTCCGGCGACGACGGTGCCGTCGACCGGGACGCGTCCGCCGGTCTTCACGACGACGATGTCGCCTTCGCGCACCTCGTCGACAGCGACCTCGACGAGCGCGTCTCCGCGCTCGACGGAGGCCGAAAGCGGCTTGAGCTTGAGCAGTTCCTCAATGGCGTCATGCGTCCGCGACTCCGTGCGCCAGTCGAGCAGGCGCGCGGACGACAGCATCAAGGCGATGAACGCTGCGGAACGCAGCTCGCCGGTCGCGAAGGACACGACCACGGCGAAGACGTTGAAGGCGTCGATGCCGAGCTTCCCTTGGCGCAGGCGCTTGCACGCGTCGACCAACGTCGGCACCGCGCCGAGGCCCGCCGCGAGCGCAAGGAACGTGCGGGCGGAGGCCGGGGAAACCATCGACCACGCGAAAGAGGCCGCGAGCAGCCCGAGCAGGGCGTACTCGCGGACCGGCGCGCGGAAAAGGTCCGCGGCCGACCCGGTCGGTTTGTGGTCGTCGGAGGTCATGGCCGGAGGAACGGGGCGATGGTCTCAATGGACGCCCTCGCCGAAGGCTTCATCTTCCGCGTCGGCGTCGGCCTCGGCCTTCGCGTGATGGACCCGGCCGTCGATATGGTTCGGCGGCGCGTAGACGGCATAGCGGCAGGACATGGCTCAGGGGACGAGGTTGACCGGTGCGCCGGCCGCGAAGCCATTGACGTTCTCGACGGTGGTGGCGACGATCCGCTCCATCGCTTCGCGGCTGTTGAAGCCGATGTGCGGCGTGATGATGACGTCGTTCCGCGCGATGAGCATGTGGTTGCGCACGACCGCGGCCAGGTCGCACTTCTTCGAGAAATCCTTCCCCATGAGCTCGCACTCCTCCTTGATGAAGGTCTCCTCCTCGAGCACGTCGAGCCCCGCGCCCGCGAGGATGCCGTCCTCGAGCGCCTTGAGCAGGGCCTGCGTGTCGATGAGCGCGCCGCGCGCGGTGTTCACCAGGACCGCGCCGCGCTTCATCTTCGCGAACTTCTCGGCGTTCATGAGGTGGTGCGTCTGCGGCATGTACGGCGCATGGAGCGTGACGACGTCGGCGCGGGCGAGCAGCTCGTCGAGCGGCGCGTACCTGAACCCGATGCTGTCGGCGAGCTCCTGCTTCGGGAACGGATCGGAAACGAGCACGTCCATCTCGAAACCCTTGGCGATGCGCGCGACGTTCATGCCGATCTTGCCTCCCCCGACGACGCCGAGCGTCTTGCGGTAGAGGTCGAAGCCCTGCAGGCCGTGATAATCGAAGATCCCCTTCTCGGTGCGCTCATAGGCCAGGAAGATCTTGCGCGACAGCGCCAGGATGAGCGCGAAGGCATGCTCCGCCACCGTGCGGTCGCCGTAGGCCGGCACGCGCGCGACGGCCACGCCCCGCTCCTTGCAGGCGGCCAGGTCGATGTGGTCGAAGCCCATCGAACGCGTGGTCACGAACTTCACTTTCGGCAGCGCGTCGAGCGTCTCCTTGTTCACGTGCGAGTATACGAACACCGAGACGGCCTCCGCGTCGGCCGCTTCCTTGGCGGTCGCCGGCGTGAGCGGCTTCTCATGGAACGACAGCTGGTGTCCCGCGAGCGAGGTCTCGAGCAGCTTGCGTTCCCATTCTTCGATCTCGAAAAAAGCTATGCGCATGCGGAAAGTGGAGTGAAAATTGGAAAGTCGGAGGCGGGGCGGATGGCGGTTTCCGCCCGCGACCCTGCGCATCGGTCACTTGAGGCCCTTGAGCAGCCCGCAGTCCGAATAGCATTCGCTGTCGGTCTTGAGGCCGTACAGCCGCTTGCGACCGTCCTTCTTGACGGTCACGAGCTTCGCTTCGGCGAGCAGCTTCAGGTGATGGGAGACCGTCGGCTGCTTCACATGCAGGCGATCCGTGATCTCGTTCACCGTCATCGTCCTGCCCTTGAGCATGGTCAGGATCTTGTGCCGCCCTTCATCGGCGGCGAGCTTGTAGCATTGTACGCACATAGCGGGGAAGATTATCTACCGCCGTCGATATTACACCTTTCGGTCGGTTCCTACCAATGGAAATCCTTCCCGCGGGCCTCGGCGACGGACGCGAAGCCGTCCCGCCCGAGGAGCCGCGCGAGACCGCGATTGATGTCGCCGACGACCTGAGGACCTTCGTAGATCATGCCCGTCACCATCTGCACGAGCGAGGCGCCGAGCCCGATCTTCCTGTAGGCGTCCTCCGCCGTGAACACGCCGCCGCAGCCGACGATCGGCACGCGGCCCCGCGTGGCGCGATAGAGGTACGCGAGCTGGCCGTCGGCGAGGGACGCGACCGCCTTGCCGCTGAAACCGCCGACGCGCGGCACGTTCTCGCCGTCCGCGAGGTCGGCCGCCGCGCGGTCCTTGGTGAGGTTGGCGCAGACATAGCCGCCGACGTTGCGGCGCTCCGCCACCGCGATGATCTCGTCGAGATGCGAGACCTGGAGATCGGGCGAGAGCTTGATGAAGACCGGCTTGCGCGTCGGGATGGCGGAGAGCCGCTCGAGCAGCCGGTCGAGGAGCGCGGGATCGGTGAACGGCTGTCCGCCGAAAGCGTTCGGACAGCTGATGTTCACCGTGGTGTAGTCCCCTATTTCCGCGAGCGCGCGGTACGCCTTCGCGTAGTCCTCGATGCCCTTCTCGGGATCGACGGTCGCCTCGCAGTTGGTCTTGGCCACGCTCGTGCCGAGCGGCACGCCGAAGCTGCGGCCGGCGAGCCGCGACGCGATCGCCTCGCAGCCGTCGTTCTTGAGCCCGTAGTTGATGACGAGCGCCTGCGACTTCGGCATACGCCAGAGGCGCGGCTTGCGGTTGCCTTCGCACCGCTCGCCGGTGATGGAGCCGACCTCCATGAAACCGAAGCCGACCGACGGCATGATGTCCGTGAGCCGCGCGTCCTTGTCGAAGCCCGCGGCGAGGCCGATCGGGTTCGGGAAATCGATGCCGAGGATGCGCTGTTCGAGGACGGGGTCACGGTACGAGAACGCGGCGGAGGTCATGAACCGCGTCGATCCGTGCCGGCCCAGGAACTCCCCGACCCGCGTGACGGCGTCGTGCACGTCCTCGGGATCGCGACGGAAGAACAGCGGCTTGGCCATGCCCTTGTAGATCGCGCCGCTCAATGCCGACATGACGGTCATACGAAAATAGTATCGATGATTATCGATACTGGATGCTAGCGGCAATGTCGACGTTCGTCAATGCTTCTCTTTCTTCCGCCGGTGGGCCCATGACAGCCTCAGGACGCCGAGGCCGTAGTCGGCGGAGCGCGCGAAGCCGATCGAGGAAGAATCGCGCTCGTAGCGCGCGGGACAGGCGATCTCGCCGATGGGCAATCCGAGGCCGGCGGCGGCGACGAGCATCTCGTTGTCGAACAGGAACCCGTCCGAAAAACCCTGCCAGGGCACGGCCTCGAGCGCGCGCCGCGAATAGGCGCGGAAGCCGGTGTGGTATTCGGTGAGGGCGAGGCCAAGACAGCGGTTCTGGAAGGCGGTGAGCAGCCTGTTGCCCGCGTATTTATAGAAGGGCATGCCGCCCGCGAGGGCCCCGCCGTCGCGCATGCGCGAGCCGAGCATGACGTCCCGCTCCCCCGACGCGACCGGACCCGCGAGCGCGGGGATGAGCTTCGGCGAGTACTGGTAATCGGGATGGAGCATCACGACGACGTCCGCGCCGGCGCCGAGCGCCGCGCGATAGCAGGTCTTCTGGTTGGCGCCGTACCCGGCGTTGCGGTCGTGCCGCAGCGTCATGATGCCGAGGCGCTCCGCCATCGCGGCCGTGCCGTCGCTGCTCGCGTCGTCGGTGAGGATCACCGCGTCGACGGCGTCCTTCGGGACCTCGCCGTAGGTGCGCTCGAGCGTGCGGGCGGCGTTGTACGCCGGCATGACGACGACGATCTTCCTGCCCGCGATCATACGCCGGAAAGCACGCGCATGCCCTTACGCGCGTAGTTCATGAGCATCGCCGGAGAATCGACGTGCCGGAGCGTGCGGAGGATGCGCGACGGGCGCAGGTAGTAGCGACGGAGCGCGGCCAGGCGCAGTTCATGCAGGCGCCCGGACGAGAGCGTGCGCGTGCGCGCGGGGGACGTCATGACGTCCGCGCCGTGCAGCCGCGCCGGCTCGAACAGCCCTTCTTTGACCGCGATGTCGTGGTACTCGGTCCCGAGGAACGGGTAGGCCGTATGGAACTCCACGAAATCGCTGTCGAGCTCGATGGCGAAGTCGACGGTCTCCTTGATCGTCGCCTCGTCGTCCCAAGGAAAGCCGATGATGAAGAAATTGTAGGTGCGGATGCCGTGCTTGCGGATGAGCCTGGCCGAGGCGCGCGCCTCGTCCTTGGTGATCCCCTTCTTGATGCGGCGAAGGATCTCCGCGCTCCCCGACTCGATGCCGAGCCCGATCATCCAGCAGCCGGCGGCCTTCATCTTCGCGAGCATGGCGTCGTTCACCGTGTCGGCGCGGCTGTTGCAGACCCAATGCACGTCGAGCCCGCGCGCGAGGATGAGGTCGCAGATCTCCGTCACCCAGGCCTTGTGCCAGGTGAACGTGTCCGCGCGGAAGTAGAAGTCGCGGATGCCATGGTCACGCACGCAGGCCTCGACCTCGTCGACGATGCTCTTCGGCGAGCGCTCGCTGATCGGCCGGCCCGTCACGACCTTCACCAGGCAGAAGATGCAGTCCTTGGGGCAGCCGCGGCTCGCGAGGATGGTGGTCTGCGGCCGGCCGGAATCGGGCCGCACGTACAGCCTGTTGTCGAGCAGCCGGCGGTCGGGCTTCGGCAGGAAGTCGAGGTCGCGCACCTGCGGACGCGGCGCGTTGCGCACGACGGCGCCGTCCTTGCGCCAGGTGACGCCGAGCACGTCCTCCATGCGCGCGCCGTCCGCGATCTCCATGACCGCGGATTCGGCTTCTCCGCGCACCGCGACGTCGAGCGCGGGGCATGACTCCATGGCCTCGCGGTCGGCGACGACGAAATGCGCGCCCTTCGCGACGGTCAGGCAGTCCGGCGCGGCGGCCTTGGCGTCCTCGATGCAGCGCAGGTCCTCGCGCAGCGTCGGCGTGGTCACGCTGGCGACGACGATGGCGGGCCGGAGCCGCGCGAGGTCGGCGAGCCAGGCGTCGCGGCCCAGGCCGAGCGCCGGGTAGTCGCGGACTTCGCAGGCGTAGCCGCGTTCCTGCAGGATGGTCGCGTAATACAGGAGGTCGATCGGCGCGCGCAGCGACGACGAAATGGCGTCCGCGGGGACCTGGCAGCGGTCATCGCGGATGTAGTTGCCCGTCGGCGGATTGATGAGCAGCGCTCGTGGTGCGGCCATGGTCCGTGTGGGTGACGATGAGGACGTGGCGGAACGGATACCACCAGCGCGGCCGCCCCAGCGGGACGACGGTCGCGGCGATCCCCCGCTCGGTCATGAAGCGGCGCCAGCCGTCCGCGGTGCGGAAAGCGAGCGGCACCGGCATGCCCCTATGATGGAAAAAATTGACGCATCTGTCGAACAAGGCGATGCCCGGACCCGGCTCGACCTCGTAGATGAGCACGGTGCGGCCCACGCGCCGCGCCTCGGCGATGAGCGCGGCCTGGTCGTCCGCGTGATGGAGCATGTCGTTCATGAGCACCAGCTCGAAGGCGTCGTCGAGGAACGGCAGCTTCTTCCCGTCCATGAGGACGAACGGCACTTTCTCCTTCCGGTAGTCGTCGATGTCGGTGCCGACGAGGTCCAGCGAGAAACGGTCGGCGAGGATCCGGGAGACGATCCCGTTGCCGCAGCCGACGTCGAGCGTCCTGCTCCCCTTCCTTATATATGGCGCGTAAGCCTCGACGATGAGCGCGCCCCTCGCCCTGGTGGTCCGCATGTCAGCGTTCGTAAAGGAGGAGCAGCATCCGCTGCGCGCCGTCCGGAGCCTCCGGCGGGAACTCCCGCTCCTCCGCGAGCCGGAAATGCGCGTCGAACCAGCGCCGCTTGAGCCCCGCGGGATCCTGCAGCGACGTGCGCTGCGGAAAATAGTCGATCGTCCAGACGCGCGCGCGGCCGGCCGTCAGCTTCTCGAGCGTGGCGTAGTCGCCCTCGTTCATGAGGTCGTAATCGAACCAGCGCAGGCGCTCGGCGGGGTCCGTGACGTTGGCGCCGTCCTTCGGGAAGAACATCGCGGTCTCGACGCCTGCCGGCGGATAGCGCCGGAACAGCATCTCGGTGTAATGGTCGACGAGCGCGAGATCGCCGGGCTTCGCCTCGGCGGAGAGGGTCGCGGCGAAGTCCGGCGCGTAGTACTTGTAAGCCTCGGCGGCGGGCACCTCGTTCGACGCGAGCGAGGCGACGCCGAGCGCGACGATGAGCGGCACCGCGGCGGCCCAGGGACGCCGCAGCGACGCGAGCGCGCAGGCCGCGAGCGCGGCGGCCGGGGCGACGAACGCGAGGTAATACCGCGGGGCGAAGATGAACCGTCCGGCCATGGCGAGAGCGATGCCGCCGAAGACGCAGGCGGCCATGAGGCGGAGGCGCGGCTCTTTCCATGTCGCGCGCGCGGCGAAGGCGAGCGCCGCGGCGATCGCGGCCCCCGCGGCGAGGGTCGCGAACAGGGCTCTGGCCGTGAGCGGATAGAACGCCGCCGGCCCGAGGCCCATCGAGGAGAAGTACGTGAAGAACGTCACGAGGCCGCCGTGCCCGAAGCCGCGGCTGAAGAACGACGCCGGCGCGCCCGGGACCGGGAAGAGGTCCGACCAGCGGCGGTACAGGAGCACCTGAGGGAGGTAGCCCGCGGCGAGGATCAGCGCGCGGCCGGCGAGCGCGAGACGCTCCGCGCGCGAACGCCGCGCGCCCCAGGCGGCGAAGGCGGCCTGGGGAATGAAGAGCAGGAGGAAGGTATAGCTGGCGTAGAAACCGGCAAGGCACGCGAGCGTCCAGGCCAGCCCGTCGCGGCGGTCGCGCGTGCGTTCGTGCCGCGAGAGGAACAGCAGGGAAAGCGCGGCGAAGAAGAACAGCAGGCTGTAGGTGCGCACTTCGGTCGCGTACGAGACGTGCAGCGCGTCGGCCGCGACGATGAGCGCGGCGAGGAGCCCCGCCGTCCTCCCCTTCGCGCCTCGCCCGCCGAGCTCGTGGCCGAGCAGGTACATCACGGGAACGGCGGCGACGCTCCAGAGGTACGGGAAGGACGCGAGCGCCGCGGTCGCGGTCCCCGCGGCCTTCATCCAGAGCGACAGCAGCGCGACGAAGAGCGCGGGGGTGGTGTCGGCGCCGGACAGGCGGACCGCTTCGAAGAACCCGCGCCCGGCCATGAAGATCGCGTACGATTCGTCGTACCACAAGAGCTTCGGCGACGGGACGCCGAGGACGACGGTGACGAACATGGGCAGACGCAGCAGGGCCGCGGCCGCGGCGACGCACGCGACCGCGAGGACGGTCACGCGTCGGGAAGGAAGGGCGGTCATGCGATCTCCATCTTGTCCATGGACCGCATCGCCATGCCCCAGGAGGCGGCGATGGCCGAAAGGGAGACCACCGACATGCCTATGAGCACGAGCGGCTCGATCGTCCCCGCGGAGAGGTACGTGAGCGCTGCCCTATGGACGTACCTTGCCATGATGAAGATGTAGGCGGCGCCGACGGCGGTGGCGGCGAGGCCGGCGGGAGAGGTCGCGATCATGTCCGGGTCCTTGGCGCGGAAGTCGGGCGCGAACGCGCCGATGCCGAGCGCGAGCATCGAAAGCGTCACGGCCGAGGCCACGCATGCGGCCGCGAAGAGCGCGGCGAGCGGCAGCGGGAACGCGAACAGCGCGATGACGAGCGCCGCGGCGGCGCCCATGGCGGCGGAGAGCGAAGCCGCCCAGAAGAAGAACTTCCAGGAGAAGATCTCGTGCGCGTGGATGGGGCTCGACCAGACGAGCCACGCTCCCCTGCCTTCGAGCGAGATCGACGGGAAGACGTAGCGCAGCGCGAGCGTCAGCGTGAAGTAGCCGATGGCGGCGAACGCGAAGGCGACGGGCAGCGCCGCGAGGTCGGACTTCTGGAAGGCCTGCGCGAGCGAGATGGCGCGGATGAGCAGGAGATACATGCCCAGGAGCAGCAGCATGAACCCCGCGCGCGATACCGCTTCGCCGTCGCGCGCGAAGGTCAGCAGGTCCTTCTCGAACAGGAAGGAATGGCCGGCGCGGAACAGGCGCGGGAAGGGCGGCAGCGGCGCGCGGGAAGGACGGTCGGCTGGGCCGGCGATGAAGCCCGTCTCACCGTACCGCTGCCACAGGCGCAGATAGCCCGTTTCGGCCGCGGCGACGAGCAGGACCAGACCGGCGGCGACGACCGCGGCCGCGAAGCCGAGCATCGACGCCACCGAGGCGTCGCCGCCGTACGGCAGGGACGGCGCGGCGGCCGCGGCGAAAGGATGGCTCGGCAGCCACAGGAACATCCGGCGAAGCTCCGCTCCGGTCTCCGCAGCCTTCGCGGCGCTGGCCACGTCGAACATGCCGAAGACGGCGCGGGGCACGATCATGCGGACGAGCGCGGCGCCGAGGCCGAAGAACGCGACGGCCTCAAGCGTCTTGCGCACGCCGACGGGCACCGGCTTGAGCAGCGACGCCAGGAGGAAGGAGAGCAGGCCGCCCGTCACCGCGATGGCGAGCGCGAACAGCGCCGCAAGCGCGACGCCGAAGACGGCGAAATCCCACGACGCGTCGAGCGCCGCGCCCAGGGCCGCGAGCGCAGGGGCGGCGATGACGATGACGGGCCACGACGAGAGGGCAGTCGCCGCGGCGAAACGGTGGAGGAAGAGCGCGCCCTGCCCGATAGGCATCGGGACCAGCAGCCGGAGGTCCTCGGCCTTGTAGATGAGGGAGTACGACGACACCACGAAGCTCGAGACGCCGAGGAAGTAGACCAGCGCGAAGGCCACCTCGAGGATGTAGCGCAGGATGAGCGGGCCGGCGAGCTCGTCGGCGAGCACGAAGCGGAAGGCGCGGAGGAAGAAGGCGTAGGCGCCGGCGATGAGCAGCGCGCCGATGGCGAAGAAGCAGGCCGCGACCGCTCGCTGCGCCCATCCGGAACGCCGCAGCGCGGTCCGCGCCACCTGGAGCCGCATCGAGAACAGCGCGGCGACGGGGCTCATACGGAGGTCAGCGCGAGATAGACCTCTTCCAGCGAACCGAGACGGCCGGACTTCGCCGACAGCTCCGCGTGCGTGCCTTCCGCGATCAGCCGGCCGTCCTTGATGACGCCGAAGCGGTCGCAGATCTCGTCCGCGGTCGAGAGCGTGTGCGTGCAGAGCAGCACCGTGCCGCCGGCGCGAACAAAATCGGTGAGCAGCACCTTGGTGACCTTGGCGGACTCGGGATCGAGCCCGACCATCGGTTCGTCGATGAGCAGGAGCGACGGGCGATGCAGGAGCGCGGCGGCGATCGAGAACTTCTGCTTCGTCCCTCGCGAGTAGTGCATGAACAATCCGTCGGCGATCGGACCGAGCTTGTAGCTCGCGAGCAGTTCCTTGACGCGCGCGTCGCGCACGGCCCTGTCCATGCCGTACAGTTCGCCGACGAACTCCAGGAACTCGCGGCCGGAAAGGAGGTCGTACGCCGAGGGATCGTCAGGGACGTAGCCGAGCTCGCGCTTCGCCTTCGTCGGAGCGGCCTGCACGTCGATGCCGCGGACCTTGATGGAGCCGGAGGTCGGCCGGTAGATGCCGGCGATCATCTTCATCGTCGTGGTCTTGCCCGACCCGTTCGGCCCGATGAGCCCGTACATCTCGCCCGCGCGCAACGACAGCGACAACTGCGCGACCGCCGCGGTCTTGCCGAAGGTCTTCGTCACGTCGCGGAGCTCGAGGGCGTCATTTTTCATACGATTATATAAGTATACCACAGGGGCGCCCGGAGGTGCCGGAAGAGGGTCCAAAAAGCACCCTTGACAAGCCGTTGCGGACGGTATCTCGGGGGTATACGTTGGGAATAGGAGGACCCGGTTATGGGAAAATACACGAAAATGGCGTTGGTGCTCCTGTACCTGCTCCAGCTCGTGATAGTGTTCCGGGAACAGCTGGTGCACCTGTACAGGACCGCGGTCGATTCCGTCCATCATCAGACGGAAAGGGCCGCGAACCCGCATCCGGGATTGCGGGCCGTGTTGGAGCGGGTCGTGAAGATCGGCCGTCCGGCGCCCGGACGCGAGGCGATACTCGCGACCGCCGCGCCCGTGGTCGCCATGCTCAGCTCCCCCCGGGACGAGGACGGGCCCGAGCATCCGCACGACGATGACGACAAGAAGGACCGCGCCAAGCGGCAGAAGCGGACCTTCCTCCGCCAATTCATCATCATGAACCTGTGGCCGTCCGTGCGCAGCATCGCCGCTCCGCCCTCCTCGACGGGAGCGCGCGCCGGAGCGATCGCCCGCGCCCTCGCGTCGGCGCTCATCCCCGCGCCGGCCCCGAAAGCCTGAACATCAAAAACCCCGCCGCAAGGCGGGGTTTCGATCTTCGCGCTATTGCTTGACGGCCAGGCCCAGCAGGAGCGTGACCACGGTCTTCCCGTCCTGGGTCGCGATCGTCGCGTAGCCCGTGTCCTTCACCTGCGCGTCGGCCGCGCCGCGTTCGAAGACGATGGTGACGCTGCCTTCGACCTCGGAGGTCGCGGTGATGCGCCAATCCTTCGCGGCGAGTTCCTTCTCGAAGAAGGCCCTCGTGTCCGACACCGACGCGGTCGTCGTCCAGCTCAGCGTGAACGTGTGCTGGCCGTCCGCGGTCACGGAGCTGCTGGAGGTCAGCGTCGCGCCGGGAGGCGTCGGGAAGTCGCCGGGGAAGTCCTTCGGCAAGGTGGCCGTGCCGCCGGCATCGCCCGAGCCGGAATATTCGTACTGCGAGGTCTTGCCGTCCTTGTCGGTGAACGTGACCTTGCCCGACCCTTCCGTGCCGCCCTTCACTTCCACGGTCCCGTCCTTGGTCGTGATCTTCGAGACGTCGCCCTTGTCATCGACCTTCACGCCGGTGCCTGCCTCGATGGCGCCGCGCACGGCGACGTTCGCCGCCTTATTGACGATCATCTTTCCGACGAGGCCGACCGCGCCGAGGCCGACCACGGCCGCGATGCCGATGATCGCTCCCTTGGGGAGCTTCACCGGCAGCTTGGGCATGCCTGCCGGCATCTGCGGCATGCCGCTTGGGGCGCCGCTCTGCATGGGATCCATACGTTGGGACGTTACGTTGGTTTACCCTTTCATTATAGCAAAAAAGCCGCCCATCGGGGCGGCTTCAGTTCGATCGGGGTCCCGAGCCGCCGGCGTCGAAGGCGGTGACGGCGACCAGCAGGTCCTCCTCCAGCATGATGAGCGAGGCGAGCGCGCGCTCGCCGATGAGCAGCGCCTCGGTCAGTCGCTTGGCGGACTCGCCCTTGATGCCGAGGTCGGTCCCCTCCTCGGCGGCGATGACCTTGGCGGCGGCGAGCCTGTTCTCGGCGCTCTCGATGACCGAGCCGGCGGAAGCGACCGCCGCGAGCCTGCCGCCGGGGCGCGCGAGGCGCGGGTCGGCGCGGAGCATGGCCAGGAAAGGACGGGCCTGGAAGAACAGCCGCTTGGCGTGCGCGGCGCGGATCGGCATCTCCTCGGCGATGTCGGCGAGGCGCTTGGCCACGACCGCGCGGAGTTCCGCCGACTCGGCGATCTCGCGGATGCGCACCAGCCAGCCGGAGAAGCGGGAGAACACCGCGTCGGGGTCGTCCTCGGCCGCCGCGCCGTAGGCGGCGAAGGCGTTGGCGAGCAGCGCGATGCAGCGCCGCTCGTAGGCCAGCGGAACGCCGGCGCCCGCGTGTTCCTCGACGCGTTCGGCGATGCCGGCCCGCAGCTTCGACAGGTCCGCGAGCATCTCGCGGGCGAGGTCCGCGCGTTCGCGCGCGATCCTCGGCAGTTCCTCGTCGCGGAGCCGGAGCATCTTTTCGATGCAATCGACGGTGGCGGTGACGTTCCGTTCGATGGTCGCCGCGTCGCGCGGACGGGAGCCCAGGTGGCGGGCGACGGCGTCGATGGACGCGGACGACAGCGCCAGCAGCCTGCCGGCGTCGACGGTCATGGCGTCGCCGAGCTCGCGTGCCCAGCGGGCGCGGCAGCGGCGGGCCGGATGGCGCGTCGCGGCCGCGAGCCTGCGCACGCGCTCCCGCAGGGCGGGCACGCGCTCGCGCAGCGCGCGGCGCAGCGCGCGGTCGGCGCGGATCTCGTCCCACGGCACGCAGTGCCTCAGGACGAAATACGCGACGAACGTCCAGATCGCGACCTCCGCCGCGACCGCGAGCCACAGCACGAACGAACCGAAAGCATCGTGCATGGCGTCCCCCTTGGCGCTTTGAAGCGCGATACGAGGTCAAAAAGAACGGCCCGCACCTTGCAGGCTCGGGCATGATAGGCCCGTGAAAGTGAAAAGGCCAGGGCCGAGAGTCGAAAGTCGAGAGCGTGCCGAGCTTCTTTCGACTTTGGACTTTCGACTCTCGACTCAATTGGAGAAGTTCTGCGTCACCATGATCCCGTACACCCCCGCGTCCTGGATGCCGATGCCTATGCGGCCGTAGTCCGCGGCAAGGATGTTCGCGCGGTGGCCGGGGCTGTCCATCAGGCCCTGATGCGCGGTCGGGACGTCCGGCGCGAGCGCCAAATTCTCGCCGAACACGATGTAGCGGATGCCGGCCGCGTCCGCGCGGTCCGAGGGCGAAAGCCCCTCGGGTGTCACGTGCGAGAAGTACCCGCGCTCGAGCATGTCCGCGCTGTGGGCGCGCGCGAGCCTGGTGAGGGCGGCGTCGTACTTGAGCGGACGCAGGCCCCGCTTCGTGCGTTCCTCGTTCACGAGGGCGATCATCGCGCTCTCGGCCTCGGCGTCAGGGGCGAAGCGCTTGGTCCGGAAGCCCAGATCGACCGTGTCGTGCGAACCGGGATGGACGGTCACGAAGCCGATCGTCTCCTTGATGGCGCCGCCGAAGACGTTGGCGAACGCGGCGTCGAACGCGCCGGCGAAGCGGACGCCGGCCGCGCCGGTCGGCGAGGCCTGGATCGCCTTCTTGAGCCCCTGCGGCATCGGCAGCGCGATGACGAGCGCCAGCATGACGGAAGCGGTGAAGGCGGCGTCGACGAAACCGGGAATGATGCCGAGCACCCGGTTCGTCCTGGCGCGCCGCACGCGCTCGGGGATGCGGTGATACGCGTAGATCGACGCCAGGTTCATGACGTACTCCATCGCGATGAGCAGGAAGAAGAACGCCAGCGGTTTCGAGAACGGCCTGGCCACGCCCATCGTCGAGGTCGTGAAGTTGGCCAGCGGCGAGTACAGCAGCAGGGACGCGACGAGGCCGACGACGAAGCTCGCGGCCGAGAGCGTCGCCAGGATGAGGCCCCGCCGGTAGCCCTGGTACATGTACCAGGCGGCGAACAAGGCGAAGCCGATGTCGATCCACGGGACGTTGGACCAGTCCATACCTGCGAAGTATAGCAAAAACGGCCCTCGGGGGCCGTTTTAGTCGAGAGTCGAAAGTCCAAAGTCGAAAGTGACGCGGCACGCTCTCGACCCTCGACTTTCGACTCTCGACTTACTGCAAAACGATGTGCTCCCAAGGGAATTCGTCCCGTCCGAAGTGCCCGTAAGCGGCGCTCTGCCGGTAGATCGGCCGGCGCAGCGACAGCCGTTCCATGATGGCGCGCGGCCGGAAATCGAAGTTCTGCTTGAGGTACGGCGACAGGTCCTTGCCCTCGCCCGAGGTCGCGCGCAGCATCACCGGCTCTTCCTTGCCGATGGCGTACGCGACGGAGACGAGGCAGTTCCTCGCCAGGCCGTTGGCCACGAGGTTCTTGGCCGCGAAGCGCGCCATGTACGCGCCCGACCGGTCGACCTTCGTCGGGTCCTTGCCGGAGAACGCGCCGCCGCCATGCGGGATGAGCCCGCCGTAGGTGTCGACCATGAGCTTCCTGCCCGTGAGGCCGGTGTCCGCGACGAAGCCGCCGCGGATGAACGCGCCGGTCGGGTTGAACAGCACCTTCACGTCGTCCGTGTCGCCGATGACCGGTTCGATGAGATGCTCGATGATGCGCTTGCGCATGTCCGATTGCGACATGTCCTCGCGGTGCTGCGCCGAGACGAGCACGGTCGTGACCTTGCCGCGGTCCATCGTCACCTGCGTCTTGCCGTCCGGCCGGAGCCACGAGAAGTCGGCGTGGTTGCGGCGCAGGTTGGAAAGCCCCCAGGCCAGGCGGTGCGCGAAGACGACCGGGGCCGGCAGGAACTCCGGCGTCTCCGCGGTGGCGTAGCCGTACATGATGCCCTGGTCCCCCGCCCCGCCGGTGTCGACGCCGCGCGCGATGTCGGGCGACTGCTCCTCCACGTTCGTGAACACCTCCAGGTCGTCCTGGTAGCCGATCTCGCGGTAGACCCGCAGCGCGATGGCCGCGAGCTCAACTTCCGCGGTCGACGACACTTCGCCTCCGATCATGAGCGCGCCGTGGGAACCGAAGACCTCCACCGCGACCCGGCTCGCGGGGTCGCGCGCGAGGTAGGAATCGAGGATGGCGTCGGCGATCTGGTCGCAGACCTTGTCGGGATGTCCTTCGGTCACGGATTCGACCGTCTTCATAAAGCGGGCATCCCCCGCGCGAGCGGGGTTCATTGAAGCGGAACCTTACACCGCCCGGCGCCTACGTGCAAGGGGATTTTTCTTCTCAACCTGGCCAAGTCCTGGCGACGCGAAAGCCCGGATGCGCCGGGCCGGCGCGCGTGTTGACACTGCGTCGTCCGCTGTTAGGATGGTGATAACTCTTTTGGTCTACCAACAAGTACGGGGACCGCGAGAGGCGGTTCGTTGACAACCGAAACCCCGTTCTGGAGGAAACGACGATGGCTAAGCGTCATACCGAAGGGGCGGAGAAAGCCCCGAAGAAGAAGCGTCCCGCGCCCGCAACGGCGATGAAGGCGACGACCGCGAAGGAGCGGCCGCCCGTCACCGACGAACAGATCGCGCGTTTCATGACGCGCGGCAGGTCCGTCGCCGAAGTGGCGAAGGAATTCAAGATGACCCCGGAAGAGGCGGGCTCGAGGCTCGAAAAGGGCTTCGACGGCTACGAGCTCTTCCCCGGTCCCAAGAACCTCGCCAAGGAGGATACGTACGTCTGCGTCCCGAGCGTCGGCAGCTTCAAGCGGCCCGGACGCGCGTGGACGTGGAAACGCGAACAGGGAGGCCAGCCGTACGGCGTGGTCTCGTTCCCGGAGGACTTCAACCACCAGAAGATCCGGATCATCCCGATCGACGGGATCCTCTACGGCGACCCGGCGCACGACGCCGAGCGCTTCGACGCGATCATCAAGAAGATCATGCGCGAACCGAACACGTTCTGCTTCCTCAACGGCGACATCATCGCCGAGATCAAGGGAGGCAAGCGCGAGGTCCGCGAGCAGATCCTTCTCGAGCGGTCGGTGCAGTTCCAGAAGAAGATGCTGTCCATCGCCCACAAGGTCTTGTGGGCGCAGCAGGGCTGCATCGAGGCGCGGTCGCACGCGCAGCAGGGTTTCGACCCTCTGGAGCACTTCTGCGCCAAGCTGGACATCCCCTACTTCCTGGAGCCGGTCTACGTCGACCTGTTCTGGGGATCGAGGCTGTTCACGCTCTGGTGCATGCACGGCCATTCCACGGCACAGGTGAAGGGCGCGAAGATGAACGCGCTGCGCCGCCCGGCGCAGATGCACGAGTACACGCACTTCATCTGCATGGGCCACGTCGGCGACGCCATCTGGAACCGCGTTCCGAAGCTCACCCGCGACACCGTCGCGGGCAGGCTGGAGGCGCTCGAAGAGTTCCACGTCATCCTGGGGAACTTCAAGAAGTACCTCGGGACCCGCGCCGCCCGGCGCGGCGAGACGCCGCCGTCGAACGAAACGGTCGTTCTGTACATCTATCCGGACGGTAATCACCACGTGAAGACCGAGCACGGGGGTAAGTCATGAGCACCACCAAGAAGGCCGATCCGGCCACGCTGGCAGCCTTCCTGTCGAAGCCGCGTTCCGCGGCCGAGATCGCGAAGGAGCTCAAGGTCCCCGGGCTCACGGAGGAGAAGGTCAGGAAGCTCGCGCTTCCGGCGACGCACGCGCTCTTCGAACAGAAGGACACGACGAACGCCTCGATCTTCCTCGCCGCCCCGAGGCCCCTCGACAAGACGGTCAAACCCCGCGACTGGGCGCTCTGGCGCGCAAGCAAGGACGTTCCTTACTTGTGGATCCAGTTCCCCATGGACCTCAAGGTCCCGCGGCTCAAGATCGTCCCGCTCTCGGACGTCCACTACGGCGCCCGCGCCCACAACCGCAAGCGGTTCGGCGAGTACCTCAAGTGGATCGAGTCGCAGTCGGACGTGTACACGTTCCTGAACGGCGACATCATCGAGAACGCCATCGATGGCAGCATCGGCGGCGCGGTCTATGAATCGATCCTGACCCCGGACGAACAGATCTGGGGTTCGTACGACGGCAAGGAGCCCGGCATCATCGAGCTCCTGCGGCCGATCGCGCACAAGGTGCTCTGGGCACAGCCCGGCAACCACGAGTGGCGCACCTGGAAGAAGACGAACCTCGACCCGCTGAAGGTGATCTGCCGAGAGCTCGGCATCCCCTACTACAGCGAGCCGATCTTCGCCGACGTCCTCGTCTGGGGGCATCGGTTCACCTTCCACTGCCACCACGGCACCACCGGCTCGAACACCAAGGGCGGCAAGATGAACGCCGCCGGCCGACCGGCGGAATACCAGGAGGCGGTCGACTTCGAGATCATGGGCCACGTCCATGACTCGATGGCGAACCCCGTCACCCGGATCGTCCGCCGCCGCGAGTTCGACGCCAAAGGCCAGCTCATCGGCTTCCGCCTCGAAGAGCGCGCCCAGTACACGGTCATCTGTCCCTCGTTCCACGGCTACTTCGGCAGCTATGGTTCGCGGGCCGGCTACGCCCCGGGTTCCTGGGGCTCCGTGAGCTGCACGCTCTACAAGGACGGCAAGTACCGAGCGTCCGAATAGCTCTTTCCACCTTCCCCGGCCAACAAGCCGGGGATTTTTTATTGGAAAAAGGTAGGAGGGTGGGTATATTCGGACGCCGGATTTCGGATGCGATGCGCGTCGCGGGGCGAGTTCGGCCACAGGCGTACTCGCTGTACGCCGAGGACCGAACTGGGCCCCCGCGACGATGCAGCGCGCCGAAATATGGCGTCCCGGCGGTACAAGGGAAGGCAAAGAAAAAGACCCGGTTTGTAGCCGGGTCTTCTTTCTTTGCCTTCAGTTAGGCGGTGGTGCCGTTGATGATGGCGCCGACCACGAACTGCGCGATGGCGTAGGCCGAGAGGATGATGACGAGGCCGATGACGCCGGAGATGATGAGCTTCTTGGCTTCGGCGACCTTCTCCTCGTTGCCGCCGGCGGTCATCCACTTGAAGCCGCCGAGGAGGATGATGACCACGGCCACGATGCCGAGGAGGCCCATGAAGGCCTTGATGACGTTGGACACCGTCGTGCGGACGTCCTGCGTGCCGAGACCGATGGCCGTGGCGTAGTTAAGGCCGAGATCGACACCGGAAGCCATGGCGACTACCGGGAGGGCGGTCGCGGCGAGAACGGCCGCGCCGATGGCGACTTTCTTAACGTTGTTTCCGACCATACGCATGGTTTAAAGTGCGCGAAACCGCGCTTAAATATTGATGCCCTTACAGTATACATGATTCCCGGCTTAAGGGACAGAACAGCTTATCCGCAGGGTCAAGAGGCCCCGGAAACGCCATGGCGCCGCCTCAAGGCCCGTCTGGCCGAGAGCGTGACGGTCAGGACGATAAGGCAGAGGACGATGATCCCCGAAAGCCCCAGGAGCTTATAGAGGTATTCCCAGCGCTCCTCGAAAAGCACGCCGACGGCGACGTTCAGCAGCACCACGCAGGTCTCGCCCAGCAGGTCATAGGCCAAAAATGACATATACGGCAGCTTCCGCAGACCCATGAGCAGGTTGGCGAGGGGCGCCGCGGTGGTGATGAAGCGGGAAAGGAAGATGGCCGCGGCGGGATGGGCATCGATGCGCTCTCCCAGGTGCGCCACCAGGGGGGAGCGCAGGAGGCGGCCGAAGCCGGCCTTCTTCAGGAACCCCTCGCCATAGCGTCTGGCCAGCCAGTAGCCGAAATTGTCCCCCGCGACCGTGCCGGCGATGCCCGTGAGCACGACCAGCGCGAGGTCGAAATTGCCGAGGCGCGCTTCGAACGCGGCCGCCATGAGCACCGCGCCCGCCGGCAGCGGGATGATCACGGCGGCAAGGTAGCAGATGGCGAAAAGGCCGACGTACCGCAGCTCCCGCACGACGCCGAGCAGCCAGAACATCAGCGCGCCGAGCCGCAGGTCGCGGTACTCCTCGAACGCGAGGATGAGCAGGAACGCCGCGCCCGCGCAGACCGTCCCAAGCACGAAGGCCCACAGCGTCAGGAGATGCTTCTTTTCGATCCTGACCTCGGTTTTCGCGAGCTTCGTGAGCGGGTCCATACCGTCCGCGGGCCCGTCAGCGCGTCACCTTCGTCGCCACGACCGTGGTGGTGCCGCCGTCCGCTTTCGAGACCGATCTCACCAGGCCGAGGCCTTTCACCCACCACTGCTGCGTCATCGTGATCCTCGGGTCCGACGGCGGAGCGCCTTCCATGACCAGGTTCGCCGTCGACGTGGTCTCCACTTTCATCGCCGTGAACGTCCCGGCGGGCACGGTCACCTGTTCCTCGCCGACGGCCTTGCTCTTCGCATCGACCGTCATGGTCACCGGCGCCGACGCCGCGCCCGGCGCGGCCTGGGTCGTCAGGACCGTTTCGTAGGACGCCGACCAGGTCGAGCCGGCATGGACGTCCTTGGGCAACAACTGCCCCTCTGAACGCTTGGTCTGGGTCGCCGCCGAACCGGACGCGCCCGGGGCGCCGAGCATCGTTTCCGTGGTGACCGAGCCGTCCTTGCAGACGATCTCCTGCGCGAAGGTATATTTCGTCGCCGGGTAATAGTAAGAGAGCTTCGCGGCGGCGGCCGACGCTTCCATGACGGTCATGGTATAAGGCGAGACCTTGCCGTTCGCGTCGGAGCTCTCGTACTCGATCCGCATCCCCGCGGCGAGCGCGAAGTACGGGTTGTCGCAGAGGTTCACCGCGGGACCGGGCGGCGGCGGGACCGGGGGTTCCGACGGCGCGGGCGCGGGCCTGACGGCGGCCGGCGGCGGGGAAGGCGGGTTCTGCGGCGGCTTCTTTCCGCACCCCGCGCCCAAGATGACGAGCGAGGCGATGACGGAGGCCAGCACGGCCGTACGGCGCGGTTCTCGAAGATGCATGTCGGTCGGCTTTAAGGGATATGGGGCATCATAACAAAAAAGCGGGCTTCCGCGGGATGCCCGCTCCCTATGCCAGCGCCTTCAGGGCCGACACGTACTTGGCCACGAATTCGGGCACGCGCCTGCGGCGGTACTGCATGATGAAGCGCGGATGCTCGAGGGCGACGAGCTTCTTGAAGAGCTTGTGCTCGGCGTTCAGGCGCTCGAGATGGCCATGAGCTTGCCGGTCCCGAGCACGACCGCGACGTCGCTGCGTCCGCCCATGGCGATCTGGGCCTTGAGCGAGCGGACGATGAACGGCGTGACGTCGCGCTGGAGGTCCGGATGGTCATAGAAATTGTAATTGACGCCGTGCTTGGTGAAGCCGAGAGGGCACGTGGCCGTAAGGAAGAAGTCCTTATAGAACTGCTTGGCTCCGCCCATGGCCTCGACGACCTGGTAGACGAAGGTCGACGACAGTTCGCG
>DATJFD010000021.1:0-47521 GCA_035495855.1 Binatia bacterium
CAGCCGGCGACGGCCGGGGCGACGCGGGTGAGCTGCCCGTAGAGCGCCTCCTGCATGGAGCGATAGACGTCCTCGGGGACGAACTTGCGCAGCACGTTCGAGTTCGACTGCCAGGGTTCCAAGGCAAAACCATACTCCTCCGCGAGCTTTCGCTTATGCTCGCGATGGTCGATGAGGACGCCGTCGAGGTCGATGCCGATCCGGAGCGGTGGGCGCATAACAGGATGCCGAGCGGGACGCCTTATGTATCGAGCATAGCGGGCGGTCCTCGCACTTGTCCACAACGGGGGTCTGACATCGGTGTGGATAAAATCATTAAGAGGCCAAAGGACAGAGGGCAGAGGTTAGAAGAAGGGAGCCTGCAAAAACCGCGTCGCAGTGCGACGCGGTTTTAGAAGATCCGTTTCCTCTGCACTCTGTCCTCCATCCTCTGTCCTTTGACCTCAAAAAAAATCCGCCCCGCGATGTCGCGGGACGGGGTTCAGAGGGGCGGCAGCGTATCGACGCGGCGTTCGAAGGCGTCGAGCGCGGCGCCGAGGATCGAGGCGGCGGTCTCCGCTTCGGTCTCCTTCGACGAGTCGTGCCAGAGCATCGACGGGTCGTCGCCGAGGCACAGCCGGTCCCAGATGCGCTGGTGCGCGTCGAGGAGGTCCTGCAGCGTCTTCGGGTTCATCGTCTCGCCGTGCTTCTTGGTGAGCGCCCGCGCGAGCTCGCGCTCGATGGCGACCTCGGGAGAGGCCACCAGGCAGACGTGCAGGTCGAACAGGTTCTTCCTGTTGTGCGGGAGGAGGTAGTACCCCTCGAGGGCCGCGTGCTCCTCGGGGGAGATCACGCCCTTGTGGCGGTAGTGGTCCATCCGCATGATCGCGTCGAACGTGGCGCGGTCGAAGAGCCCCACGTGGAAGCTCTTCTGGAAGCACAGGTCCCTCGCTTCGCCGAGCGCGTACTCCGCGGTGCGAAGGTTGTAGTCCGGCTCGACGCGCGGCCGCCAGCGGATCGCCTCGGCGCCTTCGGTGGCGGCGTAGACGCGATACTTGTTGCGGTCGAAGAAGTGCCGGAGCATCTCCTTCATCGTGCTCTTGCCCGACTTCGGCGTGCCGAAGAGCTCGATCATGAAAGGCCGGTGCTGCCGCGCGGCGCGCAGCTTTCCCGGATCGAAACGCGAGAGCACATGCTCGGCGCGTTTTTCAAGGAGCGTGACGTCCATGGTTGTCTCCTTTCGTCCGGGTCATCCGGAGTCCAATGGAACCCGCGCATCTTACGCCCGCTTCCGGGAAAAGTTATCCACACCGAAAGAGCAAAGCGCAGAGGACAAAGGGCAGAGTTCAGAGGAGATGGACCTTCTAAAACCGCGTCGCACTGCGACGCGGTTTTTTCAAGTTCCCTACCTCTAGCCTCTGCCCTTTGCTCTCTGTCCTTTTGCAGGTCCCCTTCTTCTAACCTCTGCCCTCTGTTCTTTGTCCGCTATTGCGAGAATCGGGCGATCGCGGCCTTGGCCGAGGCGTAGTGCTCCGGCAGGACGAAGAGGTGCGTCATGTCGATCGACTCGTTGTACTTCGTGAGCAGCGCGGAGAACTTCTCGATCGGCTCGTAGACGTACTTGCCGAACATCTTGCGCCGCACGAGCATGCTCGACGGCCCTCCCGCGCCTTCGACGGACGGCAGGCTCTTCGAAAGGTATTGGTGCGAGGTGACCTCGAAGTACGGCACGCCGGCGTCCTTCAGCGCGCCGATGACCTCGTCCATGAGCGCCTTCTCGGACGGCACGCCGTTCGTCGATTTGTAGATGAGCTTGCCGGGCTGGCGGTTCACGAGGCGGCGCGACCAGACGTTGCGCTCGTCCTCGGCGGCCGTGAACATCCGCTCGATCATGGTGCTGTCGCGCAGGCGCGCGTAGCCCTTCGCGTCGCCGGGGACCTTCAGCTCGAACTCGCCCTCGGCGATGGCCTGTTCCAGGAAATGGTCGAAGGACAGCGTCGTCTTGTGGAGGTAGACCTGCAGGAACATGTGGTAGCGCGCGAGCAGGAAGTCCTCGAAGGCGCGCACGGCGGTCGAGTCGATGGTGCGCACGAGGCCCCGGTCCGGCATCTCGACGACGCCGAGGTTGGCGATGAGGTGCTCGATGTCGTGCGTGCCGTAGGCCACGCCGGTGTAGTAGGCGTCGCGCAGCAGGTAGTCCATGCGATCGCAGTCGAGCTCGCCGGAGATGAGCGAGCGCAGCAGGCGGTGGATGCCCTTGCTCCCCTCCTGCTCGCCGAAGCGCTTCTGCCAGGCGGGCGAAGGCATGACGCCGTGATGGACGAGCGAGGCGATGTCCTGGGCCTCGTCGCGCGAGAGCGGCGCGGCGTCGTCGGCCGCGAGCGCGGCGATGAGCAGCACGCTGTAGTCCTCGTGCGAGGCCTGGCGGTCCTGCTTCGGGGTGATGAGCCATTCGCGCGGCATGTCCAGCGCGTCGAAGGCGGGCATGAACTTCTCGGAGACGTGCGAGAACGGCGGGTGGCCGAGGTCGTGCATCAGGCCGGAGAAGCGGAGGATCTGGCGGAAGTACGAGAGGTCGTCCTCGCTGAAATGCTGGCGCAGCACCTCGCCGCTCGTCTCGACCATGCGCGCCCACATGCGGCCGGCGACGTGCATCGCGCCGAGCGCGTGGCTGAAGCGGTCGTGCGTCGCGCCGGGATAGACGGTGTACGAAAGCCCCAGCTGCCGGACCTGGCGCAGCCGCTGCACGAACGGATGGTCGATGACGCGCTTCTCGCGTTCCGAGAAGTTGATCGTCCGGTGGATGGGGTCGCGGATCTCGTACATGGGAAGTACCCATTAACCAGTACTCAGTAAACAGAAACCTCTGTTTACTGGGTACTGGTTACTGTTTACTGAAGGTATATCGCCTGAAAACGTGGCCTTTGGGGCCTCTCTTCGCAACGTACATGATGCCCCGGCCCGGGTCGAGTACCGCCGAGGCGACGGTGCAGCTCTCGTTGGCGCGGCGGCCGAAACGCAGCAGGCCGAGTTTCTTCGAGGAGAGGGCCGCCTTGAGGCCGGCGGCGGCGTGCGTCCCCGTCGCCGCGAGCAGATGTTCGAGCGCGGCGAGGCGTTTGCGCGAGCTCCAGCTCGCTTTTTCCTTGTTGCGCGAAAGCGACGGCGACCGCGAGTGATTGGTGTGCGCCAGCAGGCCGTCGGCGCCCATGGCGACGAGCGGCGCGCCCTCAGGCGTGGCCTCGACGGTGAACGCGAGGTCCTCGCGCGCCGAAACGACGGTGGCGGCGTTGGCCATGGCGGCGTTCCCGACGTCGACGATGCGGCGCACGTCGGCGGCGCGCCTGGCCGAGTAAAGGTCGCGGAGGATGAAATTGGTGGGCACGCCGCGCGGCCGCGACGGATAGCCGAGCGAGTCGACGGCGAACGCCAGTCCGCGATCGTTCATGCCGCACGACGGGCCTGCGAGGATATAGGGATAGGTCAGCGCCATGAACGCGGGCGCGCCGTCGGGATGCGCCTCCACGAGCACGAGCCGGCCGAGATAGCGAGGCGGGTAGTCCTCGTTATGACCGAGCAGCAAACCCCCTTTCGCGCGGACGGCGGCGCTCGAGCAATGTTCGGGTTTCTCAGGCCGCGCAGGCTTTTCCCAGAGGGAGACGAGCTCCTCGTCGGCGGTCAGGTAAAAAAGGTCCTCGAAAGGGATGCCGGCGCCCTCGGCGATGCCGCGCACTTCGTCGAGGTACTTCGGATAGCGCCGCCGCACGGCCGGCAGATAGTTCCGGGCGGCGTGGCGCTTGGCCGTCGCGATGTCGCGGCCCGTCCATTGGCGGAAATGCGCCCGGCTTTCGGCGGCGAGCGCGCGCAGGACATCCTTCGCCGCGCGGCCGAAATCGACGCCCATGTCGCGGGGCGCGCCGCCGGTTCTTACGACCGTGAAGCCGCTCATGACCGCACCGTGTTACGAACGATCCACTCCACGACGTACTCCAGGAGATCGGGCCGCGCCTCGAACATCCGCGTGCCATGGCCGGCGGCGGAGAGCCGCTGTACTTCCGCGTTCGGGTCCGCCTCCGCGAGCGTCTGCACGGACTCGAACGAATAGCCGTCGTCGTCGCTCGCGGCGAGCAGCAGCTTCTGTTCGCGGGGCATGGCCTTGGCCGCGGCCTCGGTCGTGACGCCGTGGTAATCGAGCCCCGGCGACAGCGCAACGGCCGCCGGGACCTCTGGATGCGCAGCGGCCCAGGCGATGGCGAGGTTCGCGCCGATGGACGCGCCGACGAGCGCGGTGCGCGACGCCGGTGTCCCCTGTTCCGCGAGCCAGCGCATGGCCGCGTCCACGTCGAAGACCTTGGCCTGATGCGCGGCGTCGTCGAAGGCCTTGTAGTCCAGCTTCTCGCCGCCCTCCCCGACGACGCTCTCGCCGTGGCCCCGCAGATCGATGGCGAGCGTCGCGAAACCGCGGCCGGCGAGGGCCGCGGCGAGCGGCTCCCAGCTTTCTTTCGTGGCGGGCATCATGTGCAGCAGCAGCGCGGCGGGCGCGCCCTGCGGCCCCGGCCTGTGCTCGCCCACGATGGTGACCCCGTCCTGCGTCAGGAAACGCACTTTCGGCATAAAATAGGGTTTTCCGTTCTCAGTTTTCGGTTTTCGGAACGACGCCCGAAAACGGAAAACCGAAAACGAAAAACAGGATCAGCGCTTCACGGGCTTGAGCGCGTTCTTGCCGTTGGCGTAGTCCGCGAGGAACTCGTCGATGACGTTCGCGCCGATGAGATAACCGAGGCTTCCGCCGATCTCGCCCTTGGCCGCGGCGGTGGGGACGCCGACGTAGCGGCCGTTGCCGTCGAAGGCCGCGCCGCCCGAGGTGCCGCTGTCGATGAGCGCGGAGGTCTTGATGAGCTCGGTGCCGACGCGGCCGCTGACCACGCCGGACGTGAACGTGAACGTCTCCGCGCCGATGCCGGGATAGCCGCCGATGTAAATGGGGTCGCCGAGGTTGAGGCCGAGCGATGCGGCCTTGGCGTCCGCGAGCGAGATCGCCGGGAACTCCTTGGGCACTTCCTTGCCCTCGAGATGCTCGGAGATGCGCAGGAGCGCGAGGTCGGTGCCGTCATGCACGGCCACGGCCGCGGCGACGTATTCGATCTTCGGCGGGTCGTGCAGGTCGTTGGTGAAGCCGACGCCGCAATAGCGGATGAGCGAATTGTCGCCGCTCACGAGGATGTGCTGGTTGGTGATGATGAGGCCGCTCTTGTCGATGATGGTGCCGGAGCCGGTGTAGTACGTGTCGCGGTCCTTGTTGTCGATGCACACGAGCTCGACGATCGATCCGATGATCTTCTCGATGGGGAACGGCGAACGGGACGCCGCGGTGCGGCTGCGTTCGTCCGTCGCCGCCTGACGTTCGGACACGTTCTTCATCGCGGACTGGAAGGCGGCGATGTCCTCGTCGCGCGCGGTCCGCATCTCCCCCACCTCGCGGTCGAGCTGGCGCTGCAGCCTGGCGGTGTCCGTCGACAGCCCGCGCTGCGTCTCCGCCATCCCATGCAACCGCTCCTGGCTCACGGCGAACGCGCCGACGAGGGTCGCGGCGGCGGCCGCGAGCGCGATGTAGAGCGCGCAGCGGAGGTGGAAACGGAACGTGGTGTCGAGCGTGAATTTCATGGTTCAAAACTTGATGACCTGGCCAGGCTTCCATCCCGGACCCTGCTCGTCGGACTTCGGAGGTTCCTGGGAAGGAGGCGCGGGCGGCTTCGTATGGACGGGAGGCGGGCCCGGCGGCTTCGGCGGCTGCTCGCGGCGGGCGGGTTCCTCGCGCTTTTCATGGCGCGGTTCCTGCTGTTCCCGCTTCGGCGGCCGCTCTTCCTTCTTCTCCCGCCGTTCCGGGGCCGGCGCTTCCTCGCGCGCGCGCGCAGGCTCGGCGAGGGGTTCCGTCTCGCGCTCGGGCGGACGTTCATCCTTCGGCTTCGGCGGCATGAGCACCTCGCGGTCATCGTCGCCGCCGCCCATCACGATGCGCGGCTTGTGCGACTGGACCGGGATGCCGGCGACGTCAGGCGGCGGGAGCGGGCGCGGAGGACGGTCCGGGCGCCTTTCGCCGCGGTCCGCCTGTCCCCCCTGCTTCGGCCGATCGTCCCTGCGACGTTCGTCGCGGCCGCGGTTCCCTTCCTTGGCGCGGCCGTGGTCGTCGCGGCGGCCTTGTCCGCGCTCGCCGCGCGGTTCCTGCGGGCGCGCGCCCTCCTGGCGGCCGGGCGGCGCCTCGCGCGGCACGAGCGACGTGAGCGAGATCGGTTTCGCTTCGGGTTCGGGAGGGAGGACCTTGATGGGCGGCGGCGCGGCGTCGCGCGGCGGCCGGGGCGGCGCGGCGGGCGCGGCCGACGCGGGACGCGGCGGCTGCTTGGGCAGCAGGCCCTTCTGTTTCATTTCCAAATGTTCCTTGCAGTACCAGGGCTTGGACCAGTCCGGCTCGAAGGTGAGCTCCGAGATCTTACCGCAGACCACGCAAGGGATCTGGAACTGCGCGGTCTTCTTCTTTTTCGCGCCGAATCCCCCGCCGTCGGCCGGCCGGGCCATCTCACCCACGTCGGGCGACGACTTCTCGAGCTCCTCGATCTTCTTGGCGATCTCCGCGGCCTCCGCGTCCTTTTCCTCCTCGGTGGTGAGCGTGACGCCGGTGTCGACGGTGCCGAAGCCGCTCCATTTGATGACCTTGTCCTCGATGACCTTGCGCTGCGTCGAGTACCGCTCGCGCGAGACCTTGATGACCTTCTCGGTGGAACCGGTGCGCACCGCGATCGGCGGCAGCGTCGCGGCCGAGAACGGCTCGGACGAGGCGCCGTCGATCATGAGCTTGAGATAGACCTCGAACTTCTTGAGGTTCACCAGGTCCTCCGGCGTGAAGCGCGGCGTGAACTCCTGCTCCATGAAGGTCGCGTCCGCCGCGCCGACGCGGAAGATGATGAGCGAGCCGACGTTGCCGAAGATGGCCGCGCGCACTTCCTCCTCGAGCTGCTCGATGTACTGGTGCGCGACGATGAGCGCCAGCCGGTACTTGCGGGCCTCGGACAGGATGTTGGCGAACGACTGCGTGGCGAAGTTCTGGAACTCGTCGACGTAAAGATAGAAGTCCTGGCGGTCCTTCTCGGGCATGTCGACGCGCTCCATGGCGGAGAGCTGCAGCCGCGTGATGATCATGGCGCCGAGCAGGCGCGAGTTCTCCTCGCCGATGCGGCCCTTGGCGAGGTTCACGATGAGGATCTTCCGCGTGTCCATGATCTCGCGCATGTTGATGGTCGACTTCACCTGCGCGACGATGTTGCGGATGATGGTGGCGGAGAGGAACTGGCCGACCTTGTTCTGCAGCGGCGCGACGGCCTCGGTGCGGTACTTCTCGGAGAACGAGGCGAACTCCTTCACCCAGAAGGTCTTCACCACCGGGTCCTGGATGAGCGAGACGACGCGGTTGCGGTACTCGGCGTCGGAGAGCAGGCGGTTGATGCCGAGGAGCGTCGAGCCCGGGAAGTCCAGGAGCGCCATGATGGTGTTGAGCAGGATGTACTCCATGCGCGACGACCACACGTCCGGCCAGATCTTCTTGAAGACGCCCATGAGGCCCGCGGCGACGAGATGCTTCTGGCTCTCGTCGACGGTCTCGAGGATGTTGAACCCGATCGGGAACTCCATGTCCGCCGGGTTGAAATACACCACGTCGTTGATGCGGTGCGGCGGGATGAAGTCGAGGAACTTCTCGGCCGTGTCGCCGTGCGGGTCGACGTACGCGAGGCCGTGGCCGGCGTAGACGTCGGCGAGCACCATGTTCTCGAGCAGCGTCGTCTTGCCCATGCCGGTCTTGCCGAGCACGTACATGTGGCGGCGGCGGTCGTCGGTCTTGATGCCGAACTTCCTGCGCTGATTGCGAAAATTGGTCTCTCCGAAAAGGATGACCTCGTTCTCGTGATCGTGTTCGTACGGTTCGACCGAAGCGGCCATTGAAGTGATGGAGTAACGGAGTGGTTGAGGACCTGAGCGCGTGAGCGAACCGTGTCACTCAACCGCTCAGTTCCTCAATCCTCCATGACTATCCGAAGGGCAGGTTATCGGGCAGCCCGTCGCCGTCCTCGTCGCCGCGGTTCTTCTTCTCCTGTTTGGCGATGATGGGCACGGTCGGCCAGTCATGCTCGGTCGGGAGCGAAGCCGGCGGTTCGGCCCGCTTGGCTTCCGTCTTCTTCACGAGCGGCGCCTTCACGGTGAGCATCGGGAAGTGGTAGACGGTGGCGAGCTCCTCGATGTTGAGCGGGTACGGCGGCGCCCCCTTGCCGCTGCGATTGCGATAATTCGCGAGGATGCGGGTCTTCTTGTCGTTCTCGCTCCAGCGCTGCCAGAAATAGTCGCCCTTCGGGGTGACCGGGCCGTAGCCCTTGAAGGCGTTCATGTTGATGGCCGAGAACTGGCTCATGGCGCCCTTGAGCTGGGACATGCGGCCCTTGTTGAAGACGTTGCGGCGGCCGACGTAGACCACGCGCATCTTGCACATGAAACCGACCTTGGCGAGCTTTTCCTGGATCTTCTCGAGCACCTTGCGCTCGCCCGGCGACAGCGTGCCGATCTTCGGGGTCTCCGGCTTGGCGGGCTTCGCGGGCTCGCCGGCGCCGTGCACGATCTCGGTGGCGACGGCCAAAGGGACGTCGATGAGATAGTCGACGAGGCCCTTCTTCGCGACCTTCTTCTTGCCCATGATCTTATCGACGACCTCCTCGCCCTTCTTCTGCCATGATTCATCGACGGGCGTGACGCGGATCTGCATCCACAGCTGCTCGCCGCGCTTCAGGCTGCTCATCACCTCGAGGATGGCCGAGGTCGGGTCCTTGAAGGTCTGCTCCTCCGCGCCGGTGTGCTCGAACTCCTCGAAGGTCCGGATGGGGTACGCGCCGGGCTTCTTAAGGACGAACTCGGTGCCGAAGCAATCCCATTCCGGGTCCGGGTAGCGGCGCGGGACCTTGTCGGTGTAGTCCTGCACCTCGCTGATCTCCGCTTCCGGATACTGCGCGTAGATGGACGACTCGACGAGGTCGCGGAACTTCTTCGGACAATGGATCAGGTACTGCACGTAGCCGTCGACCGAGACGAGCTCGAAACTGAAGGACGGATTGAACTTGCCGGTCCAATACTTCTCGTACCAGTCGAGACCGGAGTAGGCGCCCGAAAGATGCGTGAAGATCTGCTCGGCGGCCTTCGGCGTCTGCTCGTTGTTCCTCGGGATGTCGATCGCCAGCATCACGTAGGACAACGTGGCGGCGTACTTGTCCTGGCGCGATTGGACCCACAGGAGCCAGAAGCCCTGGATGAGCACGATGAGAACGGGGATCCAGCCGCCGTCCAGAAAAATGCGCGCCAAAAGCAGGGGGAACGGGAGGGCCCCCAACTGCACGAAATAGTCCCAATTGATCTGGATGCTGGGCATGGGCGCTCAATGGAGCGAAAAAAACCGTGCCTTTCCGCCGTGCCGTTACCTTTCCAGTCTAGCAGAAATAAGGCGGAAAATCAATGGCGCCTCCGCCGTTTTTTTCCGTTAAAAAAGCCCACTTTCGAAAGGGCGAAAAGTGCAAAGTCCAAAGTGGAAAGCGAAAAAACCGGCCCTGAAGGCCGGTTTTCGGACGAGAAGTTTGAAATTTTGGTCGCCGCGTTCACTCAGGGAGCGGCGGGGCGCGGCGGCGGACCTCGAGGCAGGCGGCGAGGACGGCGAGCAGCATGAGCCCGATCGTCGCGGTGTCGAGACCCCAGATGAGGACGACGGCCAGACCGAAGGCCAGGATGCCGGCGAGCACCTCGAGGCCGGTGTCGCCCCAGGTCTCTCCCTCCGGCCGGGCGCGCAGGCGCGCGACCATGGTGACGGACGCGGTCGGCAGCATGAAGGCCAAGGCGGCGGGGATGACGAGCCAGGAGCCCATGGCGATGCCGACGGCGATGAGAGCGCCGGAGACCAACGCCGCGACCATCGCCGTGAGCGTGGTCTCGGACCACAGGATGACGACGGGCGTGGCGACGCTCACGGAGATCAGGGCCAGGAGGCCGGGGATGAGCGCGTACGTCTCCATGACGGCGGTCAGGCCGCAGAAGGCGAAGAACATGACGACGGGGAGCGCGCCGACCGCGCACTGGCTGGCGATGCTGGACTTGGTGCTCACGGGAACCTCCGGGCTGCGGGGTGAAGGAACGGAACGCGGGACCGTAGCACGTATCGAGTCGAAAGTCGAGAGTCGAAAGCTTGCCGGAGACGAAAGCGCGGGCAATGCGCCCGCGCTTCGGAACTCTCGACTTTGGACTTTCGACTTTCGACTACCTCGAGTTCTTCTTCTGCATCACGACGAGCAAAGGCGAAGCGAGGAAGATCGACGAGTAGGTGCCGGCGACGAGACCGATGATGAGCGTGAAGGCGAAGTACTTGAGCGACTCCCCTCCCCAGATGTAGATGGCGATGAGCGGCAGACAGGCCGCGAGCGAGGTGTTGATCGAACGCGAGAGCGTCTCGTTGACGCTGCGCTCGACGATCTCCTCGAAAGCGCCGCCCGAGCGGAGCAGGTTCTCGCGGATGCGGTCGAACACCACGATGGTGTCATGCACGGAGAAGCCGAGCACGGTCAGGATGGCGGCCACGAAGGAAGAGTTCGCCTCGGCGAGGGCGAAATGCCCGAGCAGCGCGAACGCCGCGACCGGCAGCAGCACGTCGTGCATGATGCCGACGATGAGCGTCACGAGGCCGTACTTCCAGGACGCCACGGGGCGCGAGACCTTGCGGAAGGCGTAGGAGACGTAGAGCGCGATGCCGAGGAGCACGAGCGCGATGGACCAGGCGGCCTTCTTCCTGAGCTCGTCGCCGACGGTCGGGCCGACGGATTCGAAACGATGTTCGATCACGCCGCCGAACTTCCCGTCGAGCGATTTCAGCACCTTCTGATGCGTCGGCTCGTCGAGAGTCTTGAGACGGAGGAGCATCTCCTTGTCGCCGACGGTCTGGGCGACGGATTCGCCGAGGCCCAGCTCGGAGACATCGGCGCTCACGGCGGACGGCGCGGGGCGATCGCCCTTGAACTCGACCTCCATGAGCGAGCCGCCGGTGAAGTCGATGCCGAACTTCAGCGGATAGATGAACAGGATGGCGATGCTCGCGGCCACCAGGGCGCCCGAGACCGCGAACCAGACGTTGCGGAGCTTGATGATGGGAAGCGTCATAGAGGTGGGGCTAGTTCGCCTTGTCGGCCGCCTTCTCGGGCGCGCCGTGCAGGCCCGGCATGTACAGCCAGACGTTCTTGAGGGGTCCCCAGCCGGAGACGAGGCGGAGCAGCGTGCGGCTCACGGTGATGGCCGAGAACATCGAGACGAGCACGCCGAGCGCGAGGTTGAGCGCGAAGCCTTTGATGAGGCTCGAGCTGGTGTAGAACAGGATCGCGCAGGAGATGAGCGAGGTGAAGTTCGAGTCGCGGATGGAGTTCCAGGCGCGCTTGAAACCTTCATCGATGGCCGACTGCAGGGTGCGGCCGCGCAGCAGTTCCTCCTTCATGCGTTCGAAGATGAGCACGTTCGCGTCCACCGCCATGCCGACCGACAGGATGAAGCCGGCGATGCCGGAGAGCGACAGCGTCACGGGGATGAGCTTGTAGAGCGCGAGGTTCATCGCGGTGTAGAGGCCGAGCGCGGCGATGGCGATCAGGCCGGGCAGGCGGTAGTACAGCAGCATGAACAGCGCGACGATGAGGAAGCCGATGAGGCCGGCCTTGAGGCTCATGTCGAGCGATTCCCTGCCGAGCGAGGCGCCGACGGACTGCTGGCTCTCGAGCGAGATCGGCACCGGCAGCGCGCCGGCGTTCAGGCGGCGGACGAGGTCCTTCGCCTCCTTGATGGTGAAGTTGCCGGAGATGACGGCGCGGCCTTCGCGGATCGGCTCCTGCACGGTCGGCACGCTGATGGGCTGGCCGTCGAGGAAGATGCCGACGGGCTTGCCGACGTTGCGCTCGGTGATCTCGCCGAACAGCTTCTTGCCCTCGTCGTTGAACTCGAGCGAGACCTGCGGCTCGTTGGTGGTCGTCTGGAACTGGAGCGTCGCGCGCTTCAGGTTCTTGCCGGAGAGCTGCGTGTTCTTCCAGGGGTCGGGCGGCGGCAGGAAATCGGCCGCGGTCTTCGTGCGGAAGAGGATGTGGTGGAGGTGGTACTCGTAGACGGGGCGCTCGGCGCGCTTATAGATGATGTGGAAGCCGAAGTCCGTCTCGACGACGTCCGAGATCGTCCCGACCTTCATCGCGAAGGCCGCGTCCTCGAAGGGCTTGACCATCTGGCCCGCGCCGAACCAGCCGAGGTCGCCGCCGTTCACGGCCGAGCCCTTGTCGTCGGAGCTCTCCTTGGCGAGCGTCGCGAAGTTCGCGGCCGTGGCCTTGGCCTTGAGGTCATCGATCAGCTTGCGCGCCTCGTCCTTGGTGCGCGCCTGTTCGCAGTTCTTGGCGCCCTGCCAGCAGACGAGGATGTGCGAAGCCTGGACCTCCTTGCCGCTCTCGCGCTTCTCATCGAACCGCACGACGTCGTCGCCCGTCTTGATGACGACCACTTCAGGGATGACCTTGCCGGCCGCGAGCTTGAGGCTCTCGATCTTCTGCACGGCCGGGGCCATGTCGCCGTTCGCGGGAACGAAGCCGAGGTCGCCGCCCTTGTCCTTGGTGGCGTCGTCCTGGGAACGCTCCTTGGCGAGCGCCTCGAAGTCAGCGCCCGGTTTGAGCGCGTCCTTGAGCGTCGCCCTCGCGTCGGCGAGCGCCTTGGCGTTCGTGTCCTCCAGCTTCTTCTTCTCGTCAGCGGTCAGCTCACGCGCGGGCTGGCCGTCGTTCTGTTCCTTGAACTCGAGGATCGGTGTCTCGCCGATGAGCTTGATGGCCTCGGAGATGTCCTTCACGCCGGCGAGGTCGACGATGAGCCGCCAGGAGTCGCCCGACTTGTTGACCTGGACGACCGGTTCGGACACGCCGAACGCGTTCACGCGGCGCTCGATGACGTCGCGCACGCCGGCCATCGCCTCGGCACGCTCGCCATCGGCGATGTCCTTCATGTCGGCGACATAGACGAGGTGCGTGCCGCCCTGCAGGTCGAGTCCCAGCCGGTACGGGACGTTCCAGAAATGCGGCAAACGCGCCCACGACGGCGCTTTGGCGTCGGAGAGCTTGGCGTTGGCCTTGTCGGCCATGGCGTTCCAGTACGCCGGATGGCTGAGGTTGCCGGCGAAGAACAGGAGCGCGAGCACCAGGAACACTGCCTGGCGGACGCGGCCCCGGGGCGTCCTGGGAACGAAGAGAGAACCGAGGAACGAACCGACGGACGAGAGTGCGGATCTGGCCATACTGCGGTTGCGGGACAAAAAAGAAAGCGCCGCCTTCGCGAAGCGCGAACAGTTTACCGATGGGCATCATGCTAAAGCATGGTCGGAATACTTGCAACCGGGGCCGTGATGACGGAAGAAACGGGTTTCCGTTCTCCGTTCTCGGTTCTCCGTTTTCGGGGCGAGTTCGCGGAAAACCGAGAACGGGAAACGGGGAACGAAAAAAACGGCCCGGAGGAGGGCCGTTTCAGAGCTGCCGGAGGAGCAGCGCGGGGAGGAGGATGACCATGTCGAAGGTCAGATGGAACGCGAAGCTGAAGAGGAAACCGCGCACCATGCGGCGGTGGAGCCCGCCGACCTTCAGGAACAAAAGGTTCATCACGAAACCGACGACGCCCTGGCAGATCAGGACGAAACCGAGCGGCAGGCCGTTCGAGACATGCGCGGCGCCGAAGAGCGCGGCGGTGATGGCGGCCGCGGCGAGCACCGCGGTCTCGCTGCGCCCGGCGATGCGGACGACGATGGCGAGCGGGCCGAGCCGAAGGAGCTCCTCGATGAAGACGGAGAACGTGACCAGCGGGATCATCGCCCAGCCGAGCGACGTGGGGTCAAAGTGACCCTTGGCCGGCGCGGCGAGCGCGGGCGACAGCACGTTGCTCACGAAGATGCTCCAGCCGAGACAGCCGACGAGCGCGAGCGCGAAAAGCGCGGCGCCTTCGCGGAACGAACGCGGGGGCCGAAGGAGCCATTGCCACAAGGGGCACCTCTTTTTTCGGGGTCAAAAGAACGCTTATTTGAAAGTACCCAGTACACAGTAAACAGTAAACAGAAGACCTCTGTGTACTGAGTACTGGGTACTTACACCGCACGAGTTCAGAGAGCAGAGAGGAAAGAAAGAACAAAGTGCAAAGGACAAAGCGAGAACAAAGAACAGAGTCGCCCTTCGTTCTTCCTGTGCCGGAAGAACCGAGACAACTCTGTTCTCTCATCTCACTTTGCACTTTGTTCTCTGCTCTCCCTCCGCACTCTGACCTCCGGTCTCTTACGCGGCCGTCTTCTTCTGATGCTTGTTCGCCAGCTGCCCGCAGGCGGCGTCGATGTCTTCGCCGAAGGTGATGCGGTGCGTGACCGACACGCCCTGCTTCATGAGCCGGTCCATGAACGCGGTGCGGCGGTCGAACGGCGACGAGATGAAGGCGCCGGTGGTGTGGTACTTGATGAGGTTCACGTGGTAGAGCGGATGCCGCATGATGGCCGCGAGCTCGTCCGCGACCTCCGGCGTGTCATTGAGGCCGTCGATGAGCAGATACTCGAACATCACCTTGCGACGCGTCTTGGCGACGTAAGCCTCGACCGCGGGCATGAGCTTCGAGAGCGGGTAGGCGCGGTTCACCGGCATGAGGCGCGTGCGCAGCTCGTCGTTCGGCGCGTGCAGCGAGATGGCCAGGTTCACCTGGAGCTTCTCCTCCGTCATGCGCGCGATGCCCGCGACGATGCCGCAGGTGGATATGGAGATGTGCCGCGCGCCGAGCGCGAGCCCCTTAGGATCGTTGATGACGCGCACGGCGGCCATGACGGCGTCGTAGTTGTGCATCGGCTCGCCCATGCCCATGAAGACCATGTTCGAGACGCGCTCTCCTCTTTCGTCGAGAAGCCGCGCGAAGTGGAGCACCTGGTCGACGATCTCCTCGGTGGTGAGATTGCGCTTGAGCCCCATGGTGCCGGTCGCGCAGAAGGCGCACTTCATCGGGCAGCCGGCCTGCGAGGAGACGCAGACGGTGTTGCGGTCGCCGTAGTGCTGCATGAGCACGGTCTCGATGACGTTGCCGTCGGCGAGCCTGAAGGCGATCTTGGTGGTGTCGCCGCGCGCGGACGAGGAACGGTTCACTTCCTCGAGCGAAGAGATCGGCACCTCGGCCGCGAGCTTCACGCGGAGCGCCTCCGACAGGGACGTCGCCTCTTCCCACGACGAAACCAGCTGCCGGTACACGGCATCCTTCGCCTGCGCGAGTCGGTAGGGTTTTTCGGCGGCCAGGGCGGCCTCAAGCTTGGCGATGTCCATAGTGACGATGCAGGATAGCGCAAAATCGGGCTTTTGGCAAGGTGCGGACGCCCCTTCAAATTTCCGCGAAAAAATGCTAAGATAAAGGACAAATCGCTATGGCAGCCGAGCAGCGAAAATTCCCGCCGGCGTTCGCGGCCAAGGTGAAGCGCCTGGAGGCCGCCTTCGACGCGTATCTTCGCGAACTCGACCTGCTCAAGAAGGAGCGCAAGGCGCTCAAGGAAAGGTTCATGAAACGGGTCGAGTCCGGCAAGATGGACGAGATCCGCAAGCAGCTTAAGTCGATGTAACGTCCCCGTATGGCAGAAGCCGCCCGAGACCTGTCCAAGCAGGAACAGGAAGCCCCCCGCTCCGAGGCCGAGAAGTCCAAGCCCGAGCTCCGGCTCGTGACGGACGAGGAGGCTCCCGGCATGATCGACCGCATGGTCGAAGAGTTCGAGGAGGGCGCGGTGTCCGGCACGCAGGAGATGCGCAAGGAAGGCGCCGAGCTCTCCGCTCTCGCGGAGAAGCAGGGCGAACCGCTGAACGCCGAGGAATCGAAGCAGAACGCCGACATCACCGCGCGCGCCGAGGCCGCCGCCGACCGGCTGCGCACCGACCTCGCCGCGAACGACGTCGTCCCCGACGCCGCCGCGACCGCGGAAGCGAGCCTTCGCGCGCTCGAAGCGCAGTACAAGGACGCGTCGGGCGACCAGAAACGGGCGCTCGAAGGGCAGATCGAGGCGGCGACGAAGGCCTGGCAGGAAGCGCGCGCCGCGGCGCCGAAGCAGGAAGCCGGGACGGAAGCCGCGTCGACGGCGAAGGCCGAGGCCAAGGTCATCCCCGATCTCGGACAGCTGCTCGAACACCTCTCCCCCGAGGCCCGCAAGCTGGCGGAGCAGAACTTCGCGAACGCGGACGAGACGTCGTACGGCGGCATGGTCAGCAAAGGCATGACCCCCGATGGCGTCGTGCGCGTCGGCTACAAGGACGGCACCATCGTGGAGACCTTCCCGGGAGGACAGCAGCGCTCGAACCGGCCGGAGGCCAAAGGCGCCGAACGCATCCCCGAACTTCCCGACTACCTGCAGGAGGCGCAACCCATGGAGCACGCGACGGGCGACGCGGGCCTGCTGACGCTCGAAGAGGACGTGCTGCAGGACCAGGAAGAACTCTACCGTCTCGAGTCCGGACAGGGCGTGCCGGGCAGCGAAGCCCGCCGCGCCGAGCTCCGCGCGCGCATCGGCGAGGCGAGCGAGAAGATCAAGGCCAAGAGCACGCCCGAGGGCCTGTCGAAGGAGGTCGCCGCGATGCAGGCGCTCATCGCCGCGGAGGAAGCCGACATGAACCTCGCGCCCGAAGAGGAGCGCGGCGGCTATGCGACGCGCATCGAACATTGGAAGGCGCAGATGGGGCAGCTCGAGGACAGGCTGGCCACGGCGAACGCGAACGAGAAGGCCGGCCTTTACCAGGAAGCGGCGGCGGATGCGCAGACGCCCGAGAAGCCCAAGATCGACACCGTCTCCGGGCGAAAGGACCGCCTCGTGAAGATGGAAGCGCATCTGCGCGAGCTGGAAGAGTCGCGCAAGAACGCGGCCACGCCGGAGGCGAAGCGCGCCATCGAGGAGCAGCTCGAGGAATCGACCAAGGAATGGGAGACGCTCCGTAACGAGTGGACGCCCGAGGACGAGGCCGAATACCAGAAGATCCAGGCCGAGAAGGCCAAGCAGGAACGCGTGCTCCAGCTGGAGGCGCGGATGCGCGAGCTCGAGGGGCAGTACAAGGAAGCGGATAACGCGGACAAGAAAGCCGCCATCGCCCGCGACCTCGAAGACGCGACCCGCGAATGGGACGCGCTGCGCAAGGAAGCGACGGGCAAGAGCGCGCCGAAGGCGGTCGAGGGCGCTGCGGCGCTCGTCGCCGCGGCGGAGACGATGGCCGCGGCCGCGGAGACCATCGCCGACACGACGGAGAAGCAGGCCGAGAAACAGGAAGAGACGGACAAGGCCAAGGAGGCGGAGAAGGCCGCGCTCGGGAAGATCGGCGGCTACGCCGGCGAGCACTACACGGGCGGCGGCGGAAGCTCCGGCGGCGGAGGAGGCGGAGGCGGCGGAGGAGGCGGAGGCGAGAAGGGCGGTTTCGGGAAAAAGCTCGAGGCGGCCTGGGACTGGGCGCAGAAGTTCTTCGGCGGCTGGACCGGGATCAAGTGACGAAATAAAAGACGCTCCGGCGGAATGCCGGAGCGTTTTCGGTAGCGGACGCGCGACGCTAGGCGTGCGGGTCCTGCCAGGTCGACGGGTCGAAGACCTCGACGTCCTTGTCGAGGGCGACGGTGATGGTGCCCGCGACGGTGTCGGCCGACTCGATGGCGAACAGCGGGATCCTGCTCTTGCCCGCGACCATCACCGCGGGCTCCTTCTGCTTCCCGAGCGCGTCGGCGAGCTGCGACAGGATGTAGCCTTTCGGCGAGAACAGATCGGAGAAGTTGATGGCGCCGCTGAACGGGTCCGCCATGAAGGTGAAGGCGGGTCCCTGGCCGGTGTCCACGATGTCCAGCGAGATGTACGTCGAGCCCTTGTCGCCGCCGACCGGCTTGAGGTAGACGGTGGTCCCCTTGGCGACGATGATGGGCGCCGCCTCCGAGCGCGCGTACTCCGTGCGCGGGTTGAGCGGCACGATGGTGCGCTCGTTGCCGCAGTTGCAGCGCGAATCGGTGAGCGACTTGATGCGGTCCCACTTCGGGTCGTCGTTCCCCGTCAGTCCGCCCGGCAGGTCGATGAAGACCCGGTACGGGAGATCCTCACGGTGATCGACGAGGTACTCGCAGGCCTCGAAGAAGGCGCGTGCGTCCCTGCGGCCGGGGCCGCGGACGACGGCGAGCGCGGCGGTCATGCGTTCGTTCATCCTCTTTCTCCTTTTTTCCGGCGTCGTGCGACGCCAAGGAACGTCATCGCGGCGGATGCCGCGATGACGGAAACTACCACGGTCGCCGCCGGCCGTCAATCAGGCGGCCGCACGCTCGGCGTCCTCGACCTCGAGCTCGTGGCTGATGATGGTGTTCTCGCCCTCGAAGACGAAGTGTCCGCGGACGCGCCTGCCGGCGAGCGCGTGCGGCAGCCAGAAACGGTCGTCCGGCCACATGGCGTCGAAAGGGATGTCGGCGAAAGCGAACCACTGCGGACGCATCTCCTCGGTCTCGACCGGGTCGCCGGTGAAGGCGTCGGCGCGGAAGACATGGACCTCCATCACGGTCGGGTCCTCCTCGAACGCGAAGGTGAGCGTGCCGATGCCGGCGAGCGACGGGACCTCGATGCCGGACTCTTCGCGCAGTTCGCGCCGCGCCGCGGCCTCGATGGTCTCCCCCGCTTCCACCTTGCCGCCGAAGCCGTTCCAGCGCCCCGCGCCGAAGCCGCGCTTCTTCATGCCCAGGAGCACCCTGCCGCCGTCCGTGACGAGGCAGAGCGTGAGGACCTTTTTCCGCGGCTCGATTGACGTGTTCATGGCCGCATCGTACCGTGGACGGGCCCTTTCAGTAAACGACAGCCGGGAGAAGACAGATGGAAAAGGTCATCTTCGCCGTCATGGGTCCGAGCGGCGGCGGCAAAACGACGCTCATCAACGAGATGCTCCGCCGGTTCCCCGAGGATCTCGCGCCGATGAAGTCGCTCACCACCCGCCCGAAGCGTTCCGCCGAGGACGATCTCGCCTACAAGTTCGTGACGCGCGAGGAGTTCATCGCGCTGCGCGACGCGGGCGGCCTCATCCAGTGCGTCGAGTACGACGGGAACTTCTACGGCGACGAGCGCGGCGACATCGCGGCCATCTTCGCCTCCGGACGCCACGGCATCCGGCCGATGGTCGCGGACGGCATCCGCAACTTCCGCGCCGCCGGCTTCCGCGTCGCGGTCGCGAACGTCATCCCCGCCGGCGACGGTTACAAGAACCGCTCCGCCGAACGGCAGAAGATCGACGCCGCGCGGGCCAAGGACCCGCTCCTGCCCGACCTCGACATCGAGAACCGCTTCGAGCCCGGCGGGTTCGAACGCACCTGCGACTCCCTCGCCGCCTTCATCCGCGGCTACCTCGCCGGCCTCACTGGCCGATAAAGACCCTCATTTGAAGGGTCTTTTTTTCAAAGCCAATTGAGAGAGATGAGAATTAAGAATTTAGAATTGAGAGCCGCAAGATCTAAATTCTCAACTCTAAATTCTCCTTATCTCTTAAGTCACGCTTCCTCGAGGATCAGTTTATCCCTGAAAGCGCCGCGCTCTTCCGCCTTCTTGATGCGCAGCACTTCGATGTCGCGCATGGTGCAGCCCAGTGAATCAGCGGCAGCGTGGAGCACCTCGAGCACGTCGGCCAACTCCTCCTTGGCCTGGTCCGCCGTCTCGGCCTTGAGGAACTCTTCGGTCTCCTCCCTGAGCTTCTCCTTCAATTTGGCCTGATATTCGGCCTCGTCCGCCTTACGGAAGACCGGCCGGCCGCCTCTGAGCTTGATGATCTCGGGGATGCGGTCCCGGACCAATTTATCGTACTTTTTCGGCTGGGTTGAGCTCATATCGAGGGTTCATCATTGACAATCGCTTAAGCTTATGCTACTCTATGGCTGTTGTGCAATCGTGCCTCGTGCAAGGGGCCCCAACGGAAGGACGCACACGTCCCCAAGATCTCCAGGATTCAGTACAGAGTTACCGCCTGGCCAAGAACTTCACCCCCTGCACCAGCCCGCCGACCCGCCATGCTGCGGTCGCCGAGCAAGGAAGACAATCGAGAGTCATCGCAAGATAGGACGCACGTGTCCCGAAGAGACCCCAGGATCCAGTCACACTGTTACTCGCCTGCTACGGAACCTTCAGACCCTCAGAGAGAACCCGGCCCCAAAGGCCGGTTTTTCGTTTGCTTGACCTGAAAGGACGCAGGCCGCAAAGTTGCGGAAGTTCTTTCCCTGCCCAAGGAGACGACCATCATGAGCGGGCGCACCAAGATCATCGCCGAATATCTCTGGATCGACGGCTACACGCCGACCGCCAACGTCCGTTCGAAGTGGAAGGTACTGGACGGCAAGGTCGACGGCCTCGACGACATTCCTGCCTGGGGGTTCGACGGCTCGAGCACCAGGCAGGCGCCGGGCGACAAGAGCGACTGCGCCCTGCAGCCGGTCGCGTACTACCCGGACCCGATCCGCGGAGCGCCCCACATCCTCGTGCTGTGCGAAGTGATGAACGCCGACGGCTCGGTCCACCCGAGCAACACGCGCGCCAAGCTCCGCAAGCTTTCGGAGAAGCACGCCGCGCAGGAACCGCTGTTCGGCATCGAGCAGGAGTACACGCTGCTTGAGAACGGCCGCGTGGCCGGCTGGCCGAAGGATGACGGCACGTTCCCCCGACCGCAGGGCGAATACTACTGCGCGGCCGGCGCCGACAACGTCGCCGGACGGCAGCTCGTCGAGCGGCACCTCAAGGCCTGCCTCGACGCGGGGCTCGCCTACGCCGGCGGCAACGCCGAAGTGCTGCTCGGCCAGTGGGAGTACCAGATCGGCGCGGTCGGACCGCTCGAGGTGTGCGATCACCTCTGGGTCGCGCGCTGGCTGATGGCACGTCTGGGCGAAGAGTGCGGGCTGACCGTCACGCTCGAACCGAAGCCCATGAAGGGCGACTGGAACGGCACCGGCGCGCACACCAACTTCTCGACGAAGGCGATGCGCGAGCCCGGCGGCATGAAGGCCATCGAAGAGGCGTGCAAGAAGCTGAAGAAACGACACGAGAAGCACATCGCCGTGTACGGCGCCGGCAACGACCAGCGCCTCACGGGCCTCCACGAGACCTGCGACATCCACACGTTCCGTTACGGCGTATCGGACCGCGGCGCCTCCGTCCGCATCCCGCTCGCGACGGCGAAGAAGGGCTGCGGCTACCTGGAGGACCGCCGTCCCGCGGCGAACATGGACCCGTACCGGGTCTGCGCGGCGCTGCTGAAGACGGTGTGCGGGTAAAGAGAACAAAGAACAGAGAGCGGAGAACAGAGGTAAGAAGACTGCGGGAACTTTCTAAAACCGCGTCGCCTGGCGACGCGGTTTTTTCATTTCCTTTCCTTCGAGCTTTCTCTGTTCTTTGTTCTTCATCATCCTTGACCCGTCCGTACGTCCAGCCTATCCTTCCCCCGGTCCTTTCAAAGGAGGTCACCATGTCCGCAACCGTGATCGTCGGGCTGCAGTTCGGCGACGAAGGCAAGGGCAAGATCATCGATCGCGCCGCCGGCGACTTCGACGTCGTCATCCGCTACAACGGCGGCGCCAACGCCGGCCATACGGTCGAGAACGCGCTCGGCGTCTTCAAGCTCCATCTCGTGCCGTCCGGCATCTTCAACCCGGCGGCGCTCTGCATCCTCGGGAACGGCGCGGTCGTCGACCCCGACGTGCTCCTCAAAGAGCTCGACGAGCTCGCGGCCGCCGGCGTCGACACCCGGAACTTCCGATTGTCCTCGCGCGCGCATCTGGTCATGCCCTGGCACAAGGTCGCCGACAAGGCGTCCGAGGCCGCCAAGGGCTCGGCGGCGATCGGCACCACCGGTCGCGGCATCGGGCCGTGCTACGGCGACAAGGTCGCCCGCGTCGGCATCCGCGCCGGCGAACTGTGCGACCCGGTCTCGTTCGCCGCAAGGATCGCGGCATCGGGACGCGGCGACGCGCCGTCGCCCGAAGACATCTTGCGCTGGTCGGCGCGGCTCGCGCCGCTCATCGACGACACCGACGTGCTGGCGCGCGAAGCGCTCGCGCGCGGCAAGCGCGTGCTGCTCGAAGCGGCCCAGGGCACGATGATCGACCTCGAGTGCGGCACGTACCCGTTCGTCACGTCCTCGTACGCGACGTCCGCGGGCGCGTGCATCGGGTCGGGCCTTCCGCCCACGGCCATCGGCAAGGTGGTCGGCGTAGCCAAGGCCTACACGACGCGCGTCGGCAACGGGCCGTTCGTGACCGAACTGCTCGACGAGATCGGCGAGCGGCTGCGCAAGGCGGGCAACGAGTTCGGCACGACCACGGGCCGGCCCCGCCGCTGCGGCTGGTTCGACATCCCGCTCGCGCGGTACGCCGCGGAAGTGAACGGCACGACCGAGATCGTGCTCACCAAGCTCGACGTGCTGTCGGCGCTTCCGGCGCTCAAGGTCTGCGTCGGGTACGTCCGCGGCGGCATGCTGCTGTCGCGTCCGCCCGGGCCCGCCGTGCCGTACGAGGGCTGCAAGCCCGCGTACGTCGAGCTCCCCGGCTGGTCGTCCCCCATCGCGGGCGTCACGCGCTGGGACGGGCTTCCTCCGGAGGCGCGCGCCTACGTCGAATACCTCGAAGCGGAGGTCGGCGTGCGCATCGCCGCGGTCGCGACCGGCCCGCATCGGGACGCGATCATCACGAGATGAGTCATCGAGACGGCTTTTTCATGAGCCGTCTTTTTTTATAGGAACCCCGCGGGTCCTGTCAGGGGCAATACCCCGCCAGTGCTCGGGCAAGCCCTGCGCGCTGTCGGGGTCCCCATTGCCCCTGCCACCCGCGGTACTTGGACCGACCTCGGCGTTTCTGAGAAACAAAGAAATCCGGCCTCAATAATGCTGCATGAACTTATCTCAGCGGGCCGGATTTCTCGCAGTATCTCATAGCTCTGCTTCGATGGTGCGCGTTTTTTGTCACCCCGCACTTGATGCGGGGTCCAGAAAAAAGAAAAAGGACGGGAAAGTTCCCGTCCTTCAGGCCGCTTTGCGGCGGAAGAGCTTGCCGAGCGCGTAGATCGCGGGGCCGGCGGCGATGACCAGCGCCGAGAAGGCGATGGCGTTCATGCCGGCGATCGACTCGTCCGCGCTGCGCAAGAGCGCAATGGCGATGAGCGCGGCCGGCGCGACGCCGACGAGCGCGGCGCCGGCGAGGCCGCCCCAGACCCTGAACGGCCGCGGCAGCGACGGCTCGCGAACGCGCAGCGCGACGAGCGCGGCGAACTCGAGCAGCAGGCTGAGGCCGTAGAGCATCAGGTCGATGGCCACGAGCCGGCTGAAGCCGATGCCGAGGCAGCAGGCCCACAGCGCGGCGCAGACGACGATCGAGACCCACGGCGCGCCGCTCCGCGGATGCCGCTTCGCCAGGACCTTCGGCAGGTAGCCGTCCTCCGCGAGGGCCGGAGGCAGCCGCGTATACGACAGCACCAGCGCGTTGAACATCCCGAAAGCGCAGACGACGCCGCCCGCGACGATCGCGACGGCGAGCCATCGTCCGGCGAGCGTTCCGCCGGCGTCGGCCCACGAACCCGTCGTCCATGACGCCGGATCGATGCCGCTCCGCGCCATCGCCGCGACCGGGATGACGTACGTGATCGCGACGAGCGCGACCGCGACGAGCATCGCGACCGGGTACGTGCGCTGCGGACGCTCCACCTCTCCCGCGATGGTCGAGGCGTTGTCCCAGCCCATGTAGTTCCACATGGCGATCATGAGCGCGCCGAGCATGTCGGGCGCGTGGTGCGCGGCCGCGGCTTGCGACGGCGCCGGATGCGCGAAGCCGATGGCGGCGAGGACCGCGAACGGCGCGAGCAGCAGGACGGTCATCACGACCGCCGAGCCGCCGACCGAGCGCGCGCCCCGGACGTTCCAGGCCGCGCAGGCCGCGATCATGGCGATGCCCGCGGCGAACGCGCCGATGCCGCTCCCGAAGACCGGCCAGAGACGGCCGAGGTAGAGCGTGAACAGCGTCGGATAGATCGCCATGTCGAAGACGCTGGCGGCGAGCGAGAGCCAGGCCTCCTGGAATCCCCAGAACGGACCGAGCGCCCGCTTCACCCAGGCGTAGTAGCCGCCCTCCTCCGGCACCGCGCTCGACAGCTCGCTCACCATGAGCGCCGTCGGCAGGCTCCAGAGGAACGGCGTGACCAGGAGCGCGATGACCGCGCCGAGGTATCCCGCGTCGTGCATGAGCTCTTCGAGGCCGTACGGCCCGCCCGAGACCATGAAGTACGTCGCGGCGACGAGATGCCGGACCGAGAGCTTGCCGCTCCGTCCGGCGTTCCGCTGTGCGCCCATCGTTGACCGCCTTTCTTGCGAAGCAGTGGAAGGAACGACCGCGCATTGCACCGCATGCGTGCCGAACGGTCAAGAAAAAGCCGCCCGGGAGGGCGGCCGTGTCAGATGGCGTGGACGATGCCGGGGCGGAAGTCCGCCAGGCTCGCGAGGATCGCGTGCGCGTCGCGGAGATGTTCCATCGGCGAATGCGCGTGCGGCACCGCGAAGACGATGCAGCCGGCGCCGATCGCCGAGCGGACCCCCGCGGGCGAGTCCTCGAAGGCGACGCAGCGGGAGGCGAGGACGTCGAGCAGGCCGGCGGCGAGCCGGTACGGCGCGGGGTCCGGCTTGCGCGCGGCGAGGCCGGGCGTGTCCGAGGTCACCATGATCTTGAAGCGGTCATAGAGGCCGAACTTCGAGAGGCAGCGGCGCGCGTGGCCGCTCGTGCCGGAGGTGACGACGGCGCAGGGCACGCCGAGGCCGTCCATGAGGTCGAGCACTTCGCGCGCGCCGGGGCGCAGCTCGAGGTCGCGGTCCATGAGGTCCGACAGGATATCTTTGTACTCCTCGTACCAGGCCGCGGGGTCGCGGCCGAGGCCGAAGCGCTCGCTCACGATGCGGCAGCAGTCGATGTCGGGCCTGCCGATGATGTCGGCGTAGTCGAACGTCCGGAAATCGACGCCGGCGCGGGCGGCGAGCTCGGTCCAGGCCTTGTACAGCACGCGCTCGGTCTCGACGAGGGTGCCGTCGAGGTCGAAGAGGGCGGCATCGAACGGTGGTCGCGTCGCGTCCATCATGGTGCTCCTTGCGTGAAGTCCTTCGACGGAAAGATCATGGACATACGGTCGCGCATGGCTCCTTTGTTGTCCAGTTTTTTGCGTGCATATAAGAGCCGGCCTGCCTGTGCGCCGCTGCGCCAGCTCGCGGCTTACCCGGTCCGCCGCGGTCCGCCTGGCGGGGACCGAACGGCGGACGCGGGACGCCCCGGCGCGGCCTCCGTTCTCGGCAAAATGCTCCCCGGATTTATAACGACAAAGAAATCCGGCCTCAGAGATGAAGCGTGGGCAGCATCTCTTTGGGCCGGATTTCTCGCAGGATCTCTAAGCTCTGCTTCGATGGTGCGGTCTTTTAAAAAAACGTCCTGGCCGGGTGGGCAGGACGGAAAAGATGGGGCGCTCGCTCAGGGCGTGTCGAGGACGAGGCCGAACGGGGTGACCGTGCCGATGATGGGGCACGGACCGTGATGCAGCCTCTCGTAGATCGGCCGCCAGTCGCGGCGAGGGACGGCGTAACCGCCCCACTTGCGCGGGTACGCGTCGAGCGTCCCGCGGGAGGCCTCCTGCGCGCGGCGCGAGATCGGCCAGAAGACGACCTGTTCCCTGCCGTGATCGACGAGGATGTCGAGCGCGGCTTCGTTGCGAAGGCGGAAGACCGTGAGCCGGTAAGCGGCTCCTTCGGCCAACGACCGGACCAACGTTCTCAACATGTGCTCCTCCGAGCCCTGCGGCGCGGTGCATGCTACCGCGCGAAGGCCGGCGCGTCAATGCAAGCGAGACAAAAAAATCCCTCCGAAAGCTCGGAGGGATCGTTCAGCACGCGGGGTTCGACCCGTACGGCTTGAGCGGCTTCACGGGGCCGACGGCGACGCCCTGGTCGTCCGCCAGGCGGCGGAAGGTCGGCGAGGCCGCGTAGAGCTCCTCGAAGGAGCGCGCGACCGCCTCGACCTGCGGCTTGCCCGCGGCGACATCCTCGGCCGTCCGCAGCACGATGAACTTCGTGCAGAGCGAGCGGACCGTGGAGAGCCGGTGCGTGATGATGAGCGCGGAGGTCTCGGGCGGAAGGACCTTGGCGAGCCCTTCCTGCACGGCCTTCTCGGTCGTGGAGTCGAGCGAGCTCGTCGCCTCGTCGACGATCATGAAGCGCGGCCGCTTGAGGACGGCGGAGCCGATCATCAGGCGCTGCGCCTGGCCGCCGGAGAGCTTGATGCCGCGGCGGCCGACGACGGTGTCGAGCCCTTCCGTGAGGCGCTCGCCGAAGTCGATCTGCAGCTTGCGCATCACGTCCCAGAGTTCCGCGTCGCTCACCTTCTTGCGCTCCTCTTCGGGAAGACCATAGAGGAGGTTGTAGCGAAGGCTGCCGTCGAGGACCTGGGCCTGCTGCGGGATGTACCCGACCAGGCTCGTCCACGACGCGAGCGCGACCGTGCGGAGGTCGCGGCCGTCGACGAGGATGCTCCCCTGCTCCGGGTCCATGTAGCGCTGGAGCAACCGCATGACCGTGGTCTTGCCGGCGCCCGACGGCCCGATGAGGGCCGCGCGTTCTCCGGGTTCGACGGCGAAGCTGACGTTCCTGAGCACGTGCAGCTCCTTGCCGACGGTCTCATCCTCGTCGTTGCGGCCCGCGTAAGCGTGGCCGACGCCGACGAGTTCGACGCGGACGGAGCGGCCGGCCTCGAGGGCCGTCGCGCCGGGCGCGTCCTCCACCTGGGGAGGCGTGGTGAGCGCCTTCCTGAGCGAAGCGACCGAGGGCATGTTCCAGTTGAGCCGGTGCTCGATGTGCCCGACGCGCCAGAGGTTGTCGCCGACGCGGCGCGACCACTGGTAGAACGGGTAGAGGAAGCCGACGGTCCACTCGCCTTTCCAGACGAGCCAGGCGCCGTAGGCGATGATCGCCGCGGAACCGATCACGTTGACCAGGCCGCGGACGTTCCACATGCGCAGCGCCCAGAGCCAGAACTTCCGGTCCTTGGCGAGGATGTCCTGGAACCAGGAACCCATGAAGCGGAGCTCTTCCGCTTCCTTGCCGCTCGTCTTCACGCGTTCGACGCAGTCCCACCGTTCGACGCGGTGCCGGTTGAACCGGCGGAACTCGGCGTCGATGGGCGTGCAGGTGACCGACACGCGCCGGTTCATGTACACGGTGAAGAACAGGTAGACCGCGAGCACGACCGACATCACGATGCCGCCGACCGCGGAGAGCAGCCAGAGGCAGATGAAGCCGAGCATGAGCTCGGCGAGCGCGGGGACGCCCTCGAAGATCATCATGTGTTCGATCTCGAGGACGCGGTTGCGTCCCTTCTCGACGTTCGCCGCGTTCAGCACGCCGTTGTCCTGGAGATGCTGACCGAGCGACTTGCCGAAGAAGAGCTCCGAAGCGCGGCCGTCAAGGCTGCCTTCGTTCTCCATGATGACCAGCTCGCGATGGTGCTCGAACGCCCACTGGCAGAGCCGCTGGACGATCATGAGCGCCGCGATGCCGCCGAGCGCGACGGCGACGGCCGAGCCCGCATGGCCGACGAGGCCGTCGATGACGGACTTCACGAGCCACGGCTCGACCATGCCGAGCGCGGTCATGGCGAGCACGGCGCCGACGCCGCGCCGCATCCAGCGCTTGGCCTTGGGCGTGACGAACTCGCGCCACGCCCAGACGTAGACCCCGAACCCCTGGAGGGAATCGGTCACGTACTCCCGCCAGTTGGCGGCGAGCTTCCTTGTTTCCCGCGGATCGTCCATCACGGACCTCCTTCTCTCTTTTTCCGATGCACGATGTGAAAGGGCTGTCCTCTTCGGAATGAAAAGGGTCCTGAGCGTTTACCGTCAGGACCCCTTGAACATCCGGGCTGCGCGCAGCCTCAGATCTTCACCATGTCCTGCAGGGAAACGACGGCATGCTGGCGCGTCGGAACCACACGAAGCCTGTCCGAAGCGCCCTTCGGCGCGCCGGTCCATCCGTAGGCCAGGTTGTGGTTCATGTCATTCATGTGGAGGCTGCCGGTGCGACCGGCATACACAGCATTAGACGTACGAGCTTAGCGGAACGTTACACCGGTGTCAAGGCGGACGAAGGGACAAAGGTGAAAAGGGGGAAAGGGGTAAAGCGGGCCGAGGAGGCCGATGCTTTACCCCTCTACACCTTTACCCCTCCGCCCCTCCTCTATGCCGGCGCAAAGGTCCGCTCGGCGTGCGAAGCGGCCCGTTCGGCCTCGATCTGGCGGGTCATCGACTCCCCCTCCTCCTTCTTGAACCGCACCGAGAACTGCGGGACGAGCCGGTTGTTCTCCTCGTCGACGATCTCGACCTGTTCGCGGTTGAGGAACTTGGTGAGGGCGATGTCGGTGAGCAGTTCCGTCGAGCCGGAGATCTCCTCCTTGAGGCCGTCGAGCTTCTTCACGTCGTGCAGCGCGCTGGCCTTGGCCTGGTCCTCGATGGACCTCTTCTTCTCGCGCAGCGTCTTGATCTGCTTCACGAGCTCCTGGTATTCGCCGTTGTGCTTCAGCTCGTCCTGGAACATCTTGGTGAGCTCCTTGCGCTCCTTCTTCTTCGACTGGATGTTGATGAACACTTCGCGGAGGTCCTGCATGGGATGGTCGTCAGGTGGTTAGCCCCGGAAGGATGACAAAGAATCCGGCCGCGCGGAAGTGGACAGGATGAGGACGCATCAACGCTGCTTGCTTTCCCGGTAGGCGCGCGCCGCGCGGACGGCCCAGCGAGCCAGTTCCTCGTGGTCCTCGAGGACGTCGGCCGGGACGCTCCAGTACTGCATGGTCATCTTCTTGCCGCGCATGGTGACGCAGAAGGCCTCTCCCCCGCCCTTCTCGTAAGCCGGGCGCGTCGCGTCGTCCGCGCGGAAGTAGAGCTTGCCCTTCCAGGCCATGCCGAAGAAATCATCCTTGAGATAGAGCCCTTGGCCGCCGAACATCGGCCGGACGCGCAGCCCGTCGAGGCCGGAGAGCGCGTCGAGCACGAATTCCTTGAAGGAGTCGTCTTTTTTCTTCTTGGGCGCGGTCATACCTTGCCGACGAGATAGCGCTTTCGCTCCGCCTCCGGAAAACGTTCGATGGCGTAGCGGAGCATGGTGCGCGGCATGCGGCGATAGCGCGGCCGCAGCCAGCGGACGAGCGCGGCTTTGTCGCGCTTCCCGACCTCGCGGAGCATCCAGCCCGTCGCCTTGTGGATGAGGTCATGGCCGTCATGGAGGAGCATGTCGGCGACGGCGAACGAGGGGCCGAAGTCGCCCGCGCCGATGAACGCGAACGTCGCGACGATGGCGATGCGCCGCCGCCACAGGTTCTTCGAGCGGGCGTACATCGCGAGCGTGCGGAGCGAAGGATGTTCGAGGAGCCAGGCGCCCGCGATCTTGGGCGCGGAAAGATCGACCAGGTCCCAGTTGTTCGCGTAGTCGGCGTGCTCGAGATAGAAAGCGTAGACGTCGCGCTTCGTCTTCGCGTCACCCCGGCGATACCGCTCGACGAGGATGAGGAAGGCCGCCAGCCGCTCCTCGTGGAACTTTGAATGCAGCAGCCGATCGATGTCCGCGAACGGAAGGTCCGCGAACCGCAACGCGATCTTCCGCGTCAACGGGACCATGATCCCGAGGAAGACGTCGCCTTCGCCGTACTGCCCTTTGCCGGTCTTGAAAAAACCGGCGAGCAGCCGCGCCTTCGCCGGATCGGCGGCGCGCCGCATCTCGGCGCAAAGGCCGGCGAGCCGCGCTTTGTCGGAGGCCGCGCGCATGTCAGGCGGCGACGCGTTCGCGTTCGAGGTGGATGAGCGCCATGCGGAGCGCCTGCATGGTGTAGTCCTTCCGGGTGACGCGGCCCTTGGTGAGGATGCCGATGGCGCCTTCGGCCGAGCCGAGGCTGGGGTTCGCGGTGTAGCCGCAGCGCAGGAAGGCCGTCTGCATGTCGCACTCGCCGGAAAGGATCAGGTCGGTCACGTCCTTCGGGCATTCGAAGAGCGACGACAGGCCGAGATGGTGCTCGCGGCCGTCCCAGATGACGCAGGCGGTCACGTCCATGTGCCCGGTCTTGGTGTGCGGCACGGGGACGATGCCGGATTCGATGCCGAACGACAGCTCCGCGCCGTCGAAGCAGGCCTTGGCGCGGTTGATGGCGCCGCGGATGGTCTCGTCGAGCGAGGTCGGCTGCGAGGCGACGCCGGACGGGGCGTCGACGCCGACGATGTCCGCGCCGGCGATGCAGGGATACTCGGCCGCGACCTCGCGGACCGCGCCGACCTTCACTTCGTTCTTGGAACCGACGTGGATGCGCATTGGGAGTCGAGAGTTTAAAGTCGAGAGTCGAGAGTCGTGGGACGGGGCTCAGCCGCTCATTCCTCGACCCTTCGATTGCTTCTCGCTATCGGCGTCAGTATAATCGCGGCATCGATCCTTGCAAAGGAGAACGAACCATGGCGAACCCCGTGCTTCCCTGGGACTCGCAGGTCGAGGACCATCCCGACCTGGTCTGGCGCGCGAAGATGGACGGCCGCTACCTCATAGAGGTCGCCCGCACCGGCGAGCGGACCGCCAAGCTCCGCATCTGGGACCACGACAAGCAGGACGCGGAGATCGCCTGCTGGGACGTGGGGCTGTCGTACGGCGCCATCTTCGGCCCTGACGTCGGCGACGTCGACGAATGGCAGGACAAGGTCGCGGCGTTCATCGACGACGACTACGCCAAGCGGCCGGGGTCTTGACACGACCGTTGACCGCGTGACGGGCAGGCGTTATCATTGCCGCCCGTGTTCGGCCATGTCGGCCGCGAATGGTGGGGAAGGAGACTGTCATGACGACGAAAGCTCTTTCCCGCGAACTTCTCAGGTCCGTCCTCTGCTGCGCCGAGTGCGAGCGGCCGCTCCGTATCGACCGCTCCGGCGGCTGGTGCGACCATTGCGCCTATCCGCCCTCGATGCAGGACACGTTCATCATGTACGCGACGCCGTGCTGCGGCACGGAAGTGAAGAAGGACGGCGACGCCCTCGCCTGCAAATGCTGCGGGCAGCGGTTCGCCTGACGCGCAAAGCCCGACCTCGCGGTCGGGCTTCTTTTTTCGTCACATCGGGCCGACCCAGAAGTGCGGGTTGTAGGCCACCTCCCAAAGATGGCCGTCGGGGTCGGCAAAGTAACCGGTGTGCCCGCCCCACTCCGCCTTCGACGGGGCCTTCACGATGGTCGCGCCTTTCTTCTCGAGCGCCTTGAAGAGGAGGTCGACGGCGGCGCGCGACCGCACGTTGTGGGACAACGTGACGCCGCGGAAGCCGCTCCCCTCGGCGTAGACGCCCGCATCCTTGGCGAGCTCGGTCGTCGGGAAGAGCGCGAGCCACGTCCCCTTCAGCTCGAAGAAGGCGACGTCGCCGGAGCTCTTCTTGCTGAGCGGCAGGCCGAGGACGTCCTTATAGAACGCGACCGATGCCTTGAGGTCCTTCACGCCGAGAGTGACGAGGCTGATGCGGGGGTCCATGGATGCGGGAGTTATGAGAATTCGAGGTACAGCGCCGCGTGATCGGAGACGGCGTCCGGCAGGACGGCGAAATCCTTCACCTCGACGTCGGGCGACGCGATGACGTAATCGGCGAAGTTCGGTTCGGCCGGGTTCTCGTAGTGGCGATAGAGCGGCGTCCGCGTCGACTTCACGCCGGTCTCGATGACGAGGTTGCGCAGGCCGCGGTCGATGGTGCGGAGGGAGGCGTTCTCGGGCAGGAGGTTGAAATCGCCGCAGAGGACCTTCGGGCCGGCGACGCCGTCGAGGAAGGCGCGGACGCGCTCGCCCTGGAGCACGCGCTCGGGGTTGTCCGTCTTCGGCCCGTTGACCCACAAGCCGTGGTAGTTCGCGATAGTGACGTCGCGGCCGTTCAGCGCGAGCTTCGCGTATTGGAGCTTGCGCGAAGACAGGACGACGTTCCCCATTTCCTTCGGCTGCGCCGGCCGGTGCACGATGAAGTCGGCGATGCTGCGCAGGCGCAGGCCGTGGCGGACGAACATCGCCAGGCTCATGCGGTTCGGGTTGTCGTCGAAGTAGGCGAAGCAGCCGAAATGGTCGGGCAGCGCCTCCTGCGCGCGGCGGAACAGGTCGCCGCGGAGCGGCATGTCAGGATGCTTCTCGTCGAGCTCCTTCTGGTCGGCGTCGAACATCTCCTGCAGGCAGAAGACGTCGACGCTCTTCCCCTTCTCGGCGAAGAACGGCAGCAGCTTGTCGGCCGCGCGGCCGCCCCAGCAGTTCAGCGTGATGAGTTTGAGCGAAGCCATACGTTCAGAGCATAGCACAGCGGCGACGCATTTTTGATGGACCTCGCGGCGCCGAAAGCCCCGTCCACGGAGCGACATGCTCACTGCGCGATGCATGGCACCGAAAAGCCCCCGCGCTTGCGGGGGCTTTTTTCGTCACTTCTGCACGTTGATCTGGATGTCGTGCGAGAGCGGGGTCAGCACGCGCATGCTGGCGATGACCTCGTCCCAATGTTCCCAGGCCTGGTCTTCCCAGCGGCGGATGTTCACCTGGATGCCGTCGGACGAGATGTGCATGTCCGGCGTGGGCGAATCGTTGCCGGGCGTCGGGCAGACGACGTAGATGTTGCCGGCGCCGGGATCGCCGGGGCAGCCAGGCGGGATGCGCAGCGACACGACTCCTCCCGGCGTGAGCGTTCCCCATCCTTCGTAAGGGTCCGCGGCTGCCGCCGGGGGCGCGGGCGTCGGTTCGGGCGCCGGGGTCGGAGCCGGAGCGGGAGCAGGAGCAGGAGCGGGCGGCGGCGTGACCGGCGGTTCCGGCGCGGGCGCCGCGGCGGGTTCGGTCGCTGCCGGAGGAGGCGGCGGTGCGGCGGGCGGCAGCGTCGAGGAGTATTCGATGCAGCCGGCGCCGACGGTCACGAGCATGACGAGCAGGAAGAATGGGACCTTCTTCATAGAGGAATGCGTGAATGATGAAGTCACTATAGCAGATGTGCTATCCTGCCGTCGTATGCCGCGCTACGCCGCGCTCCTCCGGGGCGTGTCTCCCATGAACTGCAAGATGGCCGACCTGAAGGCGGCGCTCGAGGGCGCGGGCTTCAAGAACGTCAGGACGGTGCTCTCGAGCGGCAACGCCGTGTTCGACGCGCCCGCCGCGACGGACGCCGCCGTGGAAAAGAAATGCGAGGCGGCGATGACGAAGTCGATGGGCAAGACGTTCATGACCATCGTCCGCCGGGTCGACGCGCTCTGCGCGCTGGTCGCGGCCGACCCGTACAAGAAGCACCGGCTGTCCCCGGACGCCAAACGGATCGTCACCTTCCTGCGCGACGAGGGCGCGCCGAAGCTCAAGCTCCCCATCGAGCTCGACGGCGCCTCGATCCTGGCGATGAAGGACGGCGAGGTGTTCAGCGCGTACGTCCCGAGCCCGAAGGGGCCGGTGTTCATGACGCTCATCGAGAAGACGTACGGCAAAGAGGTCACCACGAGGACCTTCGAGACCGTGAAGAAGCTATGCAAGGCGTGAAAAAGGACAGGGCCCAGAGGACAGAGTTTAGTTGAAGGGAACTACATAAAATCGCCTTGCTTGCGCAAGGCGATTTGAGAGTTCTTTTCCTCTAAACTTTGTCCTCTGTCCTCTGCCCTTTCCACGGCCGCATTGACGCGGGGCGGGCATGACGCTATCTTTGCGTCCCAAGGAGGCAGCCCATGTCGAATTCGATCCCGCTCACCTTCGCCGAACTCGAGGTCGGCGAGCACTTCATCGCCTTCCCGTCCGACGGCGACGATTCCGGCCACGGCGGCTACCGCCGGGGCCAGCGCCTCTTCCGCAAGATCAGCGCGGAGGACCGGACCGGCCCCTCGCAGCTCGTCGAGAACGCCGAGGCCACCGGCACCGGCACGCGTTCGCACATGCCGCTCGGCATGCGCATCCTCAAGATCATCGCCTGAAACTTCAAAGCCGCCCGGCAGGACGGCTTTTTCTATGCGGCGGCGAACATCTTGGCGTAGAGCTCGAGCGTGTGGCGCGCGTTCGGTTCGATGGGCAGGTCGCGGAGCGCCTGCTTCGCCGGCATCCAGACATGTTCCTGCGCTTCGTCGTTCAGCCGGACGTTCCTGCTCCCGACCTGCACGACCTTGTCGACGAAGACGTGCTGGATCCCGGCCTTGTGGTAGCCGGAGTTCTTGATCTGGTCGAAGGTGCAGAGATGCTCGCCGATCCGCGACGCGAGGCCCGACTCTTCCATTATCTCGCGCTTGAGCGCGTCCTCCAGCCGCTCGTTCCGGCGGACCTTGCCGCCGATGATGGAATAGCGGCCGCCCCACTTGTGCGTCCTCACGAGCAGCACGTCCTTCTCCTTCTTGGCGTCCGGACCGTCGTACTCGATGATGCCGCCGACGGCGACGACCGAGCCGGGCACCATCAGGTCCTCCCAGAGCGCGTGGATGGCCGCCTCGTCCTGCTCGACGACCGGCGCCGGCAATTCGCCGCGCTCGACGATGAACTCCGCGAGACGCTCGGCTTTCCAGACCGACCCCTTGTGCAGGTACGCCGGGTGATCGGCGATCGGCTCGGAGAAGAAGCAGCGCGTGTTCGAGACCTGCGCGATGCCGAGCTCGTACGACGCGCTCTTGCCGACGTAGCCCTCGGGGTCCACGAAATAACTGAACCCGTTCTCGCCGAGCCGCTTCAGATGATGCAGATAAAGAAGCTCGACCATGCGCGGATCGGCTTCCTCGTCGGTCGAGAGCAGCGCGAAGCCGTCCTTGAACCCGGCGATCTCCGACACCGTCGGCGCCAGCACTTCGATGCCCGCTTCCGTGAAGAGGCGGTGCACGCGCTGGATCTCCGCGAAATGTTTGCGGAAGCTCCCGTGGAGGACGCAGCGGAACGCCGGACGCGCGGGCTCGGTCATAGGTCTCAGGCCCCGTGGCACTTCTTGTACTTCTTGCCGCTGCCGCAGGGGCAGGGATCGTTGCGGCCGACCTTCGGCTCGCCCTGGATCTCGGCCGGCACGGTGCTGCTCGCCGTCCCCTCTCCAGAGGCGGTCTTGGCCGGCGCGGAGAGCTTCACGCCCTGGCGCTCCATGAGCGAGGTCGCCTGCTCGCGGGCCACGCCGATCTTGAAGACGGAATAGACCACCTGCTTGCCGATGAGCTGCGTGAGCTCGGTGAACATCCGGTAGGCCTCGCGCTTGTACTCGACGAGCGGGTCGCGCTGGCCGTAGCCCTGCAGGCCGATGCCGGTGCGCAGGTGCTCCATGGCGTCGAGATGCTCGACCCAGAGCGTGTCCACCGCGCGGAGCATGAGCGAGCGGATGATGTCGGTGAAGGCGCGCTCGTCGCCGCCGAGGTCGACGGTCGTCTTGGCCGCGAACAGGTCCCAGTCCTTGCCGGCGATGCCCATGAGGTACTCGATGATCTCGGTGCGCGCCTCGGCGTCCTGCTTCTTGTCGCCGGCGCGCTTGCGTATCTCGGTGAGCTCGGCGCGGGCGTCGGCCGGGATCGGGAAGATGGTCCCCGCGACCTCGTAGATCTCCTTGAGGTTCCAGGTGCCCTGGTCGTCCGCGGCGGTGTGGAAGCGGACCACGTGTTCGAGCTCGTCCTCGACGAGGCCCAGCACCGCGGCGCGCAGCGCGGCCGCGTCCTCCGACGCGATGTGCAGGATCTCCGAGCGGCGGCGATAGATGACCTCGCGGTGCTTGTTGAGCACGTCGTCGTACTCGAGCAGGTGCTTGCGCATGTCGAAGTGGTGGCCTTCCACCTTGCGCTGGGCCGAGGCGATCGACTTCGTGACCATGCCGTTCTCGATGGGCATGTCCTCGGGCAGGCCGAGCCGGTCCATCATCGACTTCATCCGGTCGGAACCGAAGATGCGCATGAGATCGTCCTCGAGCGACACGAAGAACTGCGTCGCGCCCGGGTCGCCCTGGCGCCCCGCGCGGCCGCGCAGCTGGTTGTCGATGCGCCGCGACTCGTGGCGCTCCGTGCCGATGACCATGAGGCCGCCGAGCCCTTTGACCTTCGCGGCCTCCTCGGGCGACGGCGGATTGCCGCCGAGCAGGATGTCGACGCCGCGGCCGGCCATGTTGGTCGCGACCGTCACCGCGCCGAGGCGCCCGGCCTGGGCGATGATCTGCGCCTCGCGCTCGTGGTTCTTGGCGTTCAGCAGCTCGTGCGGCACGCCTTCGCGCCGCAGCAGCTCGCCGAGGACCTCGTTCTTCTCGATGGAGATGGTGCCGATGAGCACCGGCTGGCCCTTCTCATGGCGCGCCTTCACTTCCTGCACCACCGCGTCGAACTTGCCCGCCTCGCTCTTGTAGACGCGGTCGACGAGGTCGGCGCGCTGCGTTGTCTTGTTCGGCGGGATGACGACGACGTCGAGCTCGTAGATCTTGGAGAACTCCTCGGCCTCGGTCGCGGCGGTGCCGGTCATGCCGCCGAGCTTCTCGTAGAGCCGGAAAAGGTTCTGGAAGGTGATGGTGGCGAGCGTCTGGCTCTCGCGCTGGATCTTCACGCCCTCCTGCGCCTCGATCGCCTGGTGCAGGCCTTCGCTGTAGCGGCGGCCGTTCATGAGGCGGCCGGTGAACTCGTCGACGATGATCACTTCTCCGTCGCGCACGACGTACTCGCGGTCGCGCTTGTAGAGCGCCATGGCGCGGAGCGCCTGCTCGATATGGTGGACGGTCGAAACGCCGCCCTCTTCGTAGATGTTCTTCACGTTCAAAAGCTTCTCCAGCTTGGCGATGCCGCCCTCGGTCAGCGTGGCCGCGCGCATCTTCTCGTCGACGTTGTAGTCCTCGTCGAGCTTCAGCTTCCGGACGAGGTCGGCGAACCGGTAATACATCTCGGCCGCTTCTTCCGCGGGCGCGGAGATGATGAGCGGCGTGCGGGCCTCGTCGATGAGGATGGAGTCGACCTCGTCTACGATGGCGTAGTTCAGCTCGCGCTGCACCTTCTGCGCGGGCCGCATGACCATGTTGTCGCGCAGGTAGTCGAAGCCGAACTCGTTGTTGGTGCCGTAGGTGATGTCCGCGCGGTAGGCGCTCTGCCGCTCGACCGGGCGCATGAAGTCCATCTGCACGAGGAACGAGCCGGTCTCGTCGCGCTTCTTGTCGGTCTCGCCGCCTTCTTCCTTCGCGGACGCGGCCTCGAGCTCGCCCTCGCCGAGCTCCACCGTCTTGGGCGGCAGCTTGAAGGTCGCGTCGTAGAGGAACGCGGAGTCGTGGTTGATGCAGCCGACGGTCAGGCCGAGCGCGTCATAGACCTGCCCCATCCAGACGGCGTCGCGGCGCGCGAGGTAGTCGTTCACCGTGACGACGTGCACGCCCTTGCCGGAGAGCGCGTTGAGGTAGACCGCGAGCGTGGCGGTGAGCGTCTTGCCCTCGCCGGTGCGCATCTCGGCGATCTGGCCGCGATGGAGCGTGATGCCGCCCATGAGCTGGACGTCGTAGTGGCGCTGGCCGAGCGTGCGCTTCGCGACCTCGCGGCAGACCGCGAACGCCTCGGGCAAGAGCGCGTCGAGCGTTTCTCCTTTGGCGGCGCGCTCCTTGAGCGCCAAACTCGCCTCCTTGAGCTGCGGCGGCGTCATGGCCGCGTAGCGCGGCTCGATCTCGTTGATGCGGACGACCTCGTCCTCGAGGCCGCCGATCACCTTGGCGTTGGGATCTCCGAAAAGCTTGGTCAGCAGGGACATGCGGAAAGTGTCAGGGAAACAGGTTCGGCGGCCGGAAATGGATAAGCGAACGGGGACGACGGACGTCCCCGAAAACCGCTGAACGTCGCCTGAAATGTATACAGCCTAGGCGCGTTCCCGTCCACCCTTCGTCTTTTTCGCGGTCCTGCGGTCTTCTTTGCGCAGGCCCTTGTAGGACGCGATCTGCCCGGAGGCCTCGCGGACGGCCGCGCCGATGGCGGCGTAGAGGTCCTGGTTGAGCGCTTCGGCGTAGACGAGCTTGCCCGGGAGGCGCACGTGCACCTCGGCGCGGAAGAGCTCGCCTTTCTTGTGGTGCTTGCTGGTCTTGCCGACCTCGACCTCGCCGTTCACGGACGTGCCGAACTTGGCGACCTTCTTTTCGAGCGCGGCAAGCCTTTTCTCGATGGTCGCGCGGATGGCGTCGGTGAGCGTGATGCCTTTGGCTTTGAGGGAGACGTTCATAAAAGGGGTGAGGTTGTAGGTTATAGGTTGTAGGTCGTTGGTCGTGAGCGGAGATCCGTCGATCCCGCCTACAACCTACCACCTACCACCTACGACCTAAAAGCCGACGTATTCCACTTCCTCCCGCAGCTGGATGACGCCGCCGGTGAGGTTGCGGACGCGCGTCTTGAGCGCGGCAGTGAGCGCGATGACGTCGTCCGCCTTGGCCTTGCCGTCGCTGATGAAGAAGTTGCCGTGCTTGTCCGAGACCTGCACATGGCCGACCTTCATGCCCTTGAGCTGCGCGCGGTCGACGATCCAGCCGGCCGGCACCGTCCCTTGCGGCGTGAGAGGGATGCTCTCGTCCTTGTTGAGATCGAGCGAGCGGCGGATGGATTCGATGTCCTCGGGCCCGGACGGCGTCCAGTTCATGAACATGCAGCCCGCGGTCGGATATTCGACCGGCTGCTTGGCCTTGCGGTCGAGCAGGATCTGCTTGAGACGGGACTTCGCGAAGACGGGATCGGCCGCCTTGCCGAAACGGAACGTCGCCGAGAGCACGATCCAGCCGGGGTTCTTCTTGAAGGCCGAGTCGCGGTAGGCGAAGCCGCACACCGGATTGGCCATGACCTCTTCGACGCCGTCCTTGAACGCGCGCACCGAGATGAGCGCGTCCTTGGTCTCGCCGCCGTACGCGCCGGCGTTGCCGCGGACCGCGCCGCCGATCGTGCCGGGCACGCCCACGGCCCACTCGAAGCCGGTGAAGCCCGCCTCGGTCACGCGCGTGGAGACGAGTCCCGTCGGCGCGCCGGCCTCGGCCGTCACTTCGCCGTCGGACCCGACCTTGAAGTCGCGGTTGGCCATCTTCACGACGAGCCCCTTCACGCCGTCGTCGGAGACGAGCATGTTCGAACCGCCGCCGAAGACGAAGCAAGGGATGCCGAGCGCCTTGGCCGCGTTCACGGCCCTCACGGCGTCGTCGGCGGTCTTGGCCTCGAAGAAGCACTCGGCCGGTCCGCCGATCTTGAACGTGGTGTGCTTGGCCAGCGGCTCGCCTTCCTTCACGTCGGGCGAGATGCGGGCGCGGAGTTCGTTGATCATACGAGATCGTACAGCGTAGAGCGTTCAGCGTTCAGCATACAGCGGGCTTCTTTGCTTCCATGCCCTGTACGCTGCACGCTGTACGTTACACGCTCGTCCTTAGCTTCCCCGCCAAAGTATACACGTCTCCGGCCCCGACGAGCAGTACCAGGTCGTTCGGCGCGATCGCCGTCTCCAGGAAACGCAGGGCCTCGATGAGGACGCCGCCGTAATGCACCTGCCGCGTGACGCCGCGGCCCGCGTCGCGGCGACGCGTCGCTTCGGCCAGGTCGTACGAGCTCACCTGCGCGTCCTCGTCGGACTCGCGGCCCGCCACGTCGAAGATCTCCGGCAGGACGACGACGTCCGCGCCGTCGAAGGAGGCCACGAACTCGTCGAACAGCTTGCGCGTGCGGTTGTGCTGGTGCGGCTGGAAGACGAGGACGATGCGGCGGTCCGGGAAGAACGACCGCGCGGCCTCGAGCGTGCCGCGGATGGCGGTGGGATGATGGCCGTAGTCGGACACGAGCACCGCGCCGTTCCGCTCGCCGACGCGCTCGAACCTGCGCCAGATGCCGGTGAACTCGCGCAGCGTCTCGGCGACCGCGTCGACCGGGCAGCCGAGCTCGAGCGCCGCGGTCGCGGCCGCGAGCGCGTTCATGACGTTGAACCTGCCGGGCACGCCGAGCTCGAACCCGCCGAGCGGCTCTTCCTTGCCGTCCCTGGTCCGCGCGATGCGGAACAGCTGGCGGCCGTTGCCGACCGAAAGGTCGCGGACCATGTAGGCCGCGGGATGCTCCATCGCGTAGGTCGTGAACGGCACCGCCGGAGCGAGCTCGGAGAAGCTGACGTGGTCGTCGGCGTTCAGCACCAGCTTGCCGTCGGGCGGCAGGTTATGGACGTATTCCCTGAACGTCGCGCTGATGTGCGCCAGGTCGCGGTAGAAATCGAGATGGTCCTCCTCGATGTTCGTGAGCACGATCATCTTCGGCCGGAGCTTCAGCATGTTAGCCTCGTGCTCGCAGGCCTCGACCACGAAGTACTTGCTCTCGCCGAGGCGGAGGTTCTTGCCGGGGAAGGTGCGGACCTTCGAGCCGACGATGACGGTCGGGTCGAGGCCGCCGCGCTCGAGCATCAGGCCGAGCATGGCGGTCGTGGTGCTCTTGCCGTTGGTGCCCGAGACCGCGATGGTCCAGCGTTCCTTGGAGAACTCGCCGAGGAACTCGAAGTAGCTGAGCTGGCGCACCCCGCGCTCGGTCGCGGCCGCCCGCTCCGGGTTCGAGGGCGGCACCGCGCCGGAATAGACGACGAGGTCCGCGCCATCGGGAAGGTTCGCGGCGTCGTGGCCGACGGTCACGGGGATGCCGGAGACGATGAGCTCGTCGACCGTCTCGTTGCGCGCGACGTCGGAGCCGCTGACCTCCTTGCCTTCGTGCCGCAAAAGACGGGCGACGGCGGAGACGCCGATGCCGCCCGCGCCGATGACGTGGACCCGCTTGGTGGTGTCGAGAAAACCCATGTGAGAGCGGAGAGTCGAGAGTGGAAAGTGGAGAGTTCCGCGCCCCTCTTCGAGTGGTCATTGTAGCCATGGAAAGCGTTTTCGTAAATGCTCGTTCCATAAGAAAAGCCGGTCCTTGCGGGACCGGCCGAAAAGCTCGAAGCTCGGCGCTCGAAGCTTGAAGCTTAGCTCTATGCCTCCGCCCTCGTCACGAGGACCTTGCAGCCCTCTTTCCAGGGGAAGCACAGCGGGTGCAGGTCCAGGTGGCGCTTGCCGCCGAAGGCGTGCACCGCGACGGCGTAGCGCCGGGGCGGCGCGAAGCGTCCGTCCGCCCAGACGGTGCCGAGCGCGGCCAGGATGCCGTCCGCGGGCTCGAGCGGATGGCGGGCACAGACGGCCAGCGTCTCGCGGAACGTCGCGGGGCGGAACCCGGCGGCGGCCACGGCCGTGAGCGCCGCTTCGCCGTCGACGAGCGCGCCGAGCGGCAAAGCCTCGAAAAAGATCGTGCGCGCCGCGGGGCCGGCCGCCCCGAAACGCTCTGCGTTGATGTCCGCGTCCACGACGCGATAGCGGCCCGCCTCGATGAGCTTCCAGAGCGGCACCGCCGGATCGACCGTCGCCACGAACGTCCGTTCCTCGTCATCGCCTTCCCACATGGCATCCTCCGCCTTCCCCGGGGGCTGGTCCGGGGACGGGTGAAACTACACGAAGAGGGCGAAAGTGGAAAGTGGAGAGTGGAAAGGACGGAAAAAGAAAAAGAGAGGGCGGACCCTCTCTGTGTGTCGCGACGCCGTCAGGCGCCGACGCCGAGCAGCGCTGAGACGCGCTCGCGGCGGGCGTGCGGCTCGACGTTGCCGGCGATGCAGCGGAAGACGTTCATCCGCTCGTTCTCCGTCGCCTCTTCAGGCTCGACGAGCCACTCGTCCTTGTCGGGACGCTTGTGGCGCACGAGCTTGTGCTTCGCGTTCCGGCGCATGTGGCCGGCGAACTTGTCGACCGCGGGCTCGGACGCGACCGTGAGGACGATCGCGAACGCGCGCCGGTGGTACGACGAGAAGATCGCGCCGTCGTCCGGGCCGCAGGGCTCGGAGAAGATCCGGAGCGGGAACCGCTCCGAGGCGGCCGCGAGCTCCCAGAACTTCACGCACTTGCGCTGATCGAGCGACGGCGACAGCAGCACGCCGCGGACGACCGCGATCGGCTGCCGGCGCAGATCGTGCTTCGGATCGTCGGCGTCCATGTCCTCGGCCCACTCGACGTGGACCTGCGGCATGTCGTCGATGAGGACGTTCACGAACCTGCCGAAGTGCGCGACCATGGTCTCCGTGATCGGAGCGGTCGGCGAGTAGTGCGCATCGTGCAGGCCTCGCGCGAGCATCGTCATGAGATGCGAGCGCACGGCCCGCTCGACGTTCCGGTCCGCGATCTTGCGGCCGAAGAGCGTCGCGCCGAGCACGTACCCGGCGTCTCCCATGCGCATCATGAGATCGAAGAACTCGTACATCGGGTTGCGGTTGCCGAACTCCAGCTTCCGACCTTCTCCCGATGCCTTCCAAGTGTAGACGAAGGCGTTGTCCAGATAGCGGACCATGCGACGCTCCTCGTCCGTGGGCGGGATGGGCTTCTCGTCAGTGTGCTTGGCCATGGGGGTCCCTCCTCCCGAGGCGTTCACGGACTCTTCATTCCTGGTGCAAAGACCGTCCTCCATCGACCTTAACGAATATGCGGGATTCGGCAAGGGCTGCAGGGAAAGCGCAAGCGTTCCGGCGCCGCAGGGCAAGAAAAAACCCCGAACGGCGGGGTTCAGGGGATGAGCAGGTCGACGGCGACATGGATGAGCCCCATGCCGAGCAGGCAGGCGGCCACGAAGGCCGCGAAACGCGCCGGTCCGGCGATCCAGAGCGGCCGGCCCGCCGCCTTTTCCGCGGCCATCGCGGCGAGCGCCGGGATGAGGAAGCAGGTCCACAGCAGCCAGTGGTCCGAAAAGAACTCCATCTTCGCCCTCCTTTTCCGATTCCGTGATGAGCCGTCGTTATAGCCCCCGATCGTTCGCCATGTCAATGCGCGCGGCGGCGTGCGGCTTCTTGCAGACGGTCACGAGGTTGTCGCCCCGCCACCACGGGACGCGCTTGCCCTTGGCGACGTAGTAGTTCTCCTCGACGATGAACCCCGCCTGGCGGCACAGGTCTGCGAGCTCGCGGCGGGTGAAAGCGTGATAATAGCGATCGACCCGCTTGCCGCCGCGGTCCCAGCGGATGAAGATGTCCTTGAGGTCGTACGGCGAGCGGCCGGACGCCTTGGCGGCGAGCGCGGCGAGATGCTCCTTCCAGTAGCGCGGCTTCCAGCGGTCCCAGTTGGTCATGAGCAGGATGCCGCCCTGGTTCAGCACGCGGAACGCCTCCTTGAGCGCCTGAAGGCGATACTCCCGCGACGGCACGTGATGGAGCACGGCGACGCAGATCGCGACGTCGAACTCTTCGGTCTCGTACGGCAGCGCCAGGACGCTCCCGACCCTGAAGGTCGCGAGCATGTCGCGGACGCGCTCGCGCGCCAGCGTCACGAGCCGCGCGGACACATCGAGGCCTTCATATTCTATTGCCTGGCCGGCGAACAATTGGTACGCTCTGCCGTTGCCGCACCCGATGTCGAGCACGCGGTCGCCGGACTTCACGAACGACCTGAACCGCTCCATCTCCGGCCACAGATCGGTGCGCGTCGCCGAAAACGCGTCGGCGATGTCGTCGTAATCGTCGCGCACCTTGGCGAGCAAGCGGTCGGCGGTCTCTTTCTTCATGCGTTATGGGACGAACAGGCATCGCTGATGCCATCATTCAAGCATCTCTGAAGAAGGGCGTCCAAACGAAGGACGAGTTCTTGGCGTTCGAACGGGAGATGGCGAGCGAGGCGGGAGAACGCATCCCGCCGATCGCCGCGCTGCGCCGGGCGTACGAAAAGCGCGTGGCGGACGGCGCCGCGCGCAAGCCCGCGCTCGAGCGCATCCTCACGCGCCGCCAGGTCCGCTCGCTCTCCGGCGTGGCCATCGTGACCGTGCTCACCAAGCCCTACGCCTGCCCCGGCAAGTGCGTCTACTGCCCGACCGAGGCGATCATGCCGAAGAGCTATCTCTCGAACGAGCCGGCCGCCATGCGCGCGTTGCTCAACCGCTTCGATCCGTGGAAGCAGGTGACGTCGCGGCTGCGCGCCCTCACCGAGAACGGCCACGCCGCGGACAAGATCGAGCTCATCGTGAAGGGCGGGACATGGTCGGCGTATCCGTGGGACTACCAACAATGGTTCATCAAGCGGTGCTTCGACGCGTGCAATGCGTTCCGAACGGGAGAGAAAAGAGAAGGGGGAAAAGAGAAAAGGACGTACTCGCTGGCGGCGAGCCAGCACGCGAACGAGTCGGCCGGGCACCGCGTCATCGGCATCACGCTCGAGACTCGGCCGGACTGGATCACGCCCAAGGAGGTCGTCCGGCTGCGGACGCTCGGCTGCACGCGCGTCGAGCTCGGCGTGCAATCCATCGACGACCGCATCCTCGATCTCACGAAGCGCGGGCATGACGTCGCGTCCGTCGTCGCCGCGGCGGCGCTCCTCAAGGACGCGGGCTACAAGACCGACTTCCACATGATGCCGCAGCTGCCCGGCGCCACGCCCGCGTCGGACCTCGCCGAGCTCCGCGGCATCTTCGAGGACCCGCGCTTCCGGCCGGACATGATCAAGATCTATCCCTGCGTCACGGTCGAGCTCGCCGAGCTCCATGACTGGTGGAAGCGCGGCGAGTACGTCCCCTACCCCGACGCCGCGCTCGTCGAGACGCTCATCGCGGCGAAGACGTCCGTGCCTCGCTACTGCCGCATCTCGCGGCTCATCCGAGACATCCCTTCGACGTCCATCGTGGCGGGCAACGCGGTGACCAACCTCCGGCAGGACGTCCAAGCCGAAATGAAGAAGCGCGGCCTCCGCTGCGCCTGCCTTCGCTGCCGCGAGATCGGCCGCGCCGCCCAGTCCGACGCGACGCTCGCCAAGGCGAAACCCGTCTTCTTCGACGATGCCTATGAGGCCAACGGGGGCGAGGAACGTTTCCTGAGCTTCGAGGACGCGCGGCGCAACGCGGTCTTCGCCTTCTGCCGCCTGCGCCTCCCGCCTATGGCGCCGGCGGGCGACGCGAAGGACGTCTGGGACGCGCTGCCCGCGGTCCGCGGCGCTGCCTTCGTCCGCGAACTGCACACCTACGGCCACCTCGTGCCCATCGACGGCCGCGATCCCGAGGCGAGCCAGCACAAGGGGCTCGGGCGCCGGCTCATGGCCGAGGCGGAACGCATCGCGAAGGAGGCCGGCTACCGGACGCTCGCCGTCATCTCCGGCATCGGCGTGCGCGCGTACTACCGCAAGCTCGGTTACCGGCTCTCGGGCACCTACATGGTGAAGAAACTGGCATGAAAAGAACGGCGGCCGAGGCCGCCGTTCTTCGATGGCAGGATCACGTCTTCATGATCTTCTTGCCCGCCTTGCGACTCTTCACGCGCCCTTTCCCGCCCGGGGCTTTGGCCGCGCGCTTCTTCGCCGCCGTCATCCTTCCGCCTCGCGTCTTCTTCGCCATGGTGTCCACCTCCTTTCATTGAATATTCCTTCATAGTATACACGACGGCGTCACAAAAAATAAGAACGGCCCCGGAAGACCGGGCCGTTCGCGTTTCACGGCGGAAGTATCGCGCAGCCGGGCGCGCGGATGTGTTCCGGCAGCATGTCGTCGAAGATGTCGACGCCGCTGATGCCGAACGGCGCGAAGTCCTTGCCGACCGCCACCAGCCGCCCGCCGTCCATGACGTCGAGCATCGGCGTGATCAAGATGAGGAGCGGCTTGGCGAGCTCCGGACGCTGCTCGGTGAAGAACAGCACCGCGGCGAGCGGGTTCCACGTCTGCACGACGTAGGGTTCCTCCGCCAGGAAGTCCTCGAGCAGCCGTCCGCGGATGCGGCCGCGGCCTTCGAGCTTGCCCGGCAAGGTGATGGTGCCGTCGAAATCGACGAGCCTCCGCACGCTGCGGATGGCCTCGATGACGCCGGCGTCGCCGAGCTCCTTCTCTTCGGGCCAGATGACGTAACCTTCGAATTCCACGGTGGCTCCTCCTGCGGCGCGGGGCCGCGTGGCCGCCATTCCAGCGCAGTCCCCTCCATCGGTCAAGCCTGTGAAAGACCACGGAACAAAAAGGGCGGAGGGCAAAGGACAGAGTTTAGAGGATGCGCATCTTTCAAAAACCGCCCTGCTTAAGCAGGGCGGTTTTAGAGAGGTCGATTACCTCTTATCTCTGTTCTCTGCTCTTTGTTCTCTGTTCTCTCGTTGCTCTTGCCCTCGACAGGAGCGGCGGGCTAGGGTAAGGAAAGACGTTCCGTCCTTTCACAACGAGGCGAACCGATGAAGGCGACCAAGCTGTACCTTGAGAACCGCCTCTCCGTCGCCGTGCACGTCACGGCCAAGGCGGAAAGCGGCACGCTCATCATCACGGTGCACCGTCAGCCGGTGCCAGGCGCGGACCTCGTCCCCGCCGGCAAGGCCGCGATCTACCGCATGAACGACGAGCTCCGGCGCTGCCTGCGCGGCACCAAGCTCAACGTCGAGCTGCGCAACCGCAGCGGCATGACCGTCATCATCTCGCCCGGACGCGAAAAGCTGAAGGACGGGCCCATCCTGGGCATCGAAGCCCTTCCCAACTAGGAGGCCGCGATGGAAGTGACCATCCTCAACGGTCTCGAGGCGGGCGTCCACATCGCGGTCGTCCGGCACTCCCCCATCTCCATCGAGTTCGTCATCTCGACGGAGCGCGTGCCGGTGCCCTGCGGCGAGGTCATCCGCCACGACGACGTCGCTCCCGACCACGCGCTCGTGGTCACCGGGTTCGACGACGAAACGAGTTTCAGCGCTTCCTTCGAAGGCTTCGCCGGCATCCTCCGCGCGGCGCTCATCGAAGGCAAGACCAAGGACGGGCCGTTCTGGCGGCTCAGCCTCCTCGCTCTGTCGGAGGATTGAGCATGCTCCCGGCCCCCGGAGGCAATGATGAGGTTCTACGTGGTGAACCGCACGGGCGTTCCCGTGCACATCCGTCTCGACGAGACGGACGCCGCGAAGACCTTTCTCCTCACGTTGTCGAAGAGCAAGGTCGGCGGCGGCCGCCCGCTCACGCGTCACGTCCTCGCGACGTCGATGCCGCTGCACATCACCTTCCTCGACGGCGAGGACACGGAATACAACCTCGACGACCGCATGGGCATGACGCACGACGAGTACGTCGACCAGGAGGGAGACTACATCCTGGCGCTCACCGGCTTCGTTCACTGATCCGCCCGCTTCTGCGGCGCGGGTCTTTTTTTTGACGCAGCGGAGGTGTACCATCGACGAGTGGAAAGTGGAGAGCGGAAAATAGAAAGTCCGCGTCTCTCCACTCTAAACTCTCCACTTTCGACTCCCATGTTGGACCACCTGACCGCGGCCGACCCCGAGATCGCCGGCGCCGTGCGCGGCGAGATCGCGCGCCAGCGCGACGGCCTGGAGATGATCGCTTCCGAGAACATCGTCTCCGCCGCCGTGCTCGAAGCGCTGGGCACGCCGCTCACGAACAAATACTCCGAAGGCTATCCCGGCCGCCGCTATTACGGGGGCAACGCTTTCGTCGAC
>DATJFD010000022.1:0-20337 GCA_035495855.1 Binatia bacterium
CTCTCCGGCCCCGTCCAGAACGCCTTCTTCCGGCTGTACCTCAAGGCGGCCATCTCCCCGAGCGTGCCCGCGCACACCGACTACGCGGACACTTTGACGTTCATTGCGACGGGGACCTACTAGAGTCGAAAGTCCAAAGTCGAGAGTCGAGAGACGTGATGCTTTCGACTTTCGACTCTTTTTTAGGTCTTTTCGACCGTTTTTTGCTATACTCTTCTATATTCAATTTCATGCTCAGCCCGCGCACGCTATGCCTATCCGCGTCGCCATCAACGGATTCGGCCGCATCGGCCGCAACACTTTCAAGGCCTCGTTCGGCCGCCTGAAGGACCTTGAGTTCGTCGCCGTCAACGACCTCACCGACACGAAGACGCTCGCGCATCTCTTGAAGCACGACACGAGCTACGGGATGTACGACCACGAGGTCTCGCATGACGCGCAGAACGTCATCGTCGACGGCAAGAAGATCCGCGTCTACGCGGAGAAGGACCCGACGAAGCTGCCGTGGGGCAAGGAGAAGATCGACGTCGTGCTCGAATGCACCGGCCGTTTCACCGACGAGGCGGGCGCGGGCCAGCACATCACCGCGGGCGCGAAGCGCGTCATCATCTCCGCGCCGGCGAAGGGCGGCAACGTCCCGACGCATGTGCTCGGCGTGAACCCCGAGGGCGCCGGCAAGGCCAAGGTCATCAACAACGCGTCCTGCACGACGAACTGCATCGCGCCCGTCGCGGCGATCATGCATGAGGCCTTCGGCATCAAGAAGGCGCTCATGACCACGACGCACGGCTACACCGCGGACCAGAACCTGCAGGACGGCCCGCACAAGGACCTGCGTCGCGCCCGCGCGGCCGCGGCCAACATCGTCCCGACGTCGACCGGCGCGGCCATCGCCGTGACCGAAGTGATCCCCGAGCTGAAGGGCCTGTTCGACGGCCTCGCGCTGCGCGTGCCGGTACCCGTCTGCTCGCTCTCCGATTTCACGTTCCTGCTCAAGAAGAAGACCACCGCCGAGGAGATCAACGCGCTCTTCAAGAAGGCAGCGAAGAGCCCGCGCTGGAAAGGCATCCTCGCGGTATCCGAAGAGCCGCTGGTATCCTCGGACTTCATCAAGAACCCGCACTCGTCCATCGTCGACCTGGAACTCACCAAGGTCATCGACGGCGACTTCGTGAAAGTCGTCGCCTGGTACGACAACGAGTGGGGGTATTCCTGCCGGCTCGGCGAGATGGCCCTGCACGTCGGGAAATCCCTGGGCGCCAAGAAGTAACGCCGGTCCGCGCCGGCGACGCACGATGGTCCAGACGCTCATCTTCGACGGCATCATCGCGCTCGTCATCGGCGCAGTCCCGGTCTATTTCGCGATCGCGCTCAGGCGCCAACGGGAAGGGAAGGGGGGCGGCCCCGGCCTCCTCGGCGCGGTCGGCGCGCTCGTCTGGCTGGTGGTCGGCTACGGCAGCTTCATCGAGCCGCGCCTGCTCGCGGTGCGGCACTATGACATCCGCATCGGCGACGGCGGCAGGACGATGACCGTCGCGCTCGTTTCCGACACGCATCTCGGCCAGTACCGGCACGAAGAGTGGCTGCGCGAGCTCGTCGGACGCATCGACGCGCTCGCGCCGGACGTCGTGCTGCTCGCCGGCGACATCGTTTCCACGCCGTCCGGCATCGAGGAGCTCGCGCCGCTCAAGGAACTCAAGAGCCGCTTCGGCTCGTACGCGGTGCTCGGCAACTGGGATTATCAGGCCGGCGCCGTGGACGCGCGCAAGAAGATCGAATCCTACGGCGTCGAGGTGCTGACCAACGAGTCGGTGGCCATCCCGTTGAAGGACGGAGAAGTGCGGCTGGCGGGTCTCGACGACATGCGCTTCGGGCAGCCCGACATCGACGCGGCGCTCAGTGAAGCGCCGCCCGGCGTGCCCAGGGTGCTGCTCGTGCACAGTCCGGACGCGGCCCCGCTCGCGGAGACGCGCGGCGTCGACCTGGTGCTCGCCGGCCATACCCACGGGGGACAGGTCCGGCTGCCGCTCATCGGGCCGGTCCCGACGATGCCGATCAAGATCGGGCAGCAGTTCGACAAGGGGCTCTTCTGGTTCGGCCCGACCCGGCTGTTCATCACGCCGGGCGCCGGCGAATCAGGCGCGCGCGCGAGGCTTTTCGACCCGCCGGAGATCTCTTACCTCCGCATAACCTACTGATCATGCCAACCCCCACCAAGCCGTCGGTCGTCATCCTCGGCGCGGGCTTCGGCGGCGCGGCCGCGGCCCACGAGCTCGCGGACGCCGCGCGCGGAGCCGTCTGCCGCGTGACGGTCATCGACCGCAACGAGAGCCACCTCTTCACCCCCCTCCTGTACGAAGCGGCGACGGGCTTCGTGGAGCACGAGAACCTCGGGTCAGCGAAGCTGCTCGCCGGCGGGGTCACGGTGCGCACCGCGGACATGCTCTCGCCCTGGGGTGTCGATTTCGTGAACGGCGACATCGAGGGGATCGACTGGGACGCGCGCCGCGTGCTGCTCAGGAACGCCGAACCCGTCGCTTTCGACAGCCTCGTCATCGCGCTCGGCGCGGAGACGAACTTCTTCGGCATCGCCGGTCTCAAGGAGAACGCCTTCACGCTCAAGTCCATCCGCGACGCGGACCGTCTGCGCCAGCGCATCCATGACGTGCTGCACAAGCTTGAGATGGGCAAGGACGAGGACGGCAAGCTCAACATCCTGATCGGAGGCGGCGGCGCCACGGGCGTCGAACTCGCGGCGGAAGTGACGTTCTTCCTGCGGCGCCATCTCATGAAAGGGCATCTCAAGTTCGACGATTTCTCGGTCACGCTCGTCGAAGCGCAGTCGCGTCTGCTCGGCGCGCTGTCGCCGGAGCTTTCCGCCAAGGCGCTCGAGCGCCTCAAGGACCTCGGCGTGAAGGTCTACCTCGACTCGGCGGTGAAGGAGGCGGCCATGAAGTACGTCACGCTCGTGCCGCGCGCCTGCAAGCCGGGCGAGACGCTCGATCAGCTGGTCTGCGACTTCCGCCATGAAGGCCAGAAGATCATGAACCCGGACATCGTCGTCTGGACCGGCGGCATCCGCGGCAGCGCGACGCTCGAGAAGCTCGGACTCCCGCTCGACCAGCGCGGCAAGCGCATCGAGGTGGGGTCCACCCTGGAAGTGCCGGGCAAGAAGGACGTCTTCGCGCTGGGGGACTCCGTGGTGCTCATGGATCCGAAGACCAAGCAGCCGGTGCCGTGGCTCGCGCAGGCCGCGATGAAGCAGGGCCAGGTCGCGGCGAAGACGATCAAGGCGCGTCTGTCGGGCGGCGCGGACGCGAAGTACGATTTCCCTTCCTACCCCGTCATCGTGCCGCTCGGCGCCAAGTACGCCATCGCCATCGTCGGCAAGATCAGGCTCATCGGGTTCTGGGGTTGGATGCTCAAGGAGGTCGCCAACCTGCGCTACTTCCTGTCCATTCTGCCGCCCATTCGAGCGGTCCAGAAATGGTGGCATGGGGCGCTCATGTACACGAAGAACGATTGATGATCGGCAGGCGGGCCCATCGGGACCCGTCTTTTCGTTCACTCGTCGCGAAGGACGGACGGCATGCGGTGTGCTATACTGTTCCGGTATTCATGCGCACCGCCATGCCGCTCTCCACCCTCAAAGAGCTCAAGAAACCCAAGGGAAAACGCATCCTCCTGCGCGTCGATTTCAACGTCCCGCTCGGTCCGAAAGGCGAGATCGGGCATGACGAGGACGCGCGCATCCGCGGCTCCCTGCCCACCATCCAGAAGCTGCGCAAGGCCGGCGCCCGCGTCATCCTCGTCTCGCACATGGGCCGCCCCGACGGGCGCGAAGCGAAGTACTCGCTGAAGCCCGTCGCCGAACATCTCGCGAAGCTCCTTGGCGCGCCCGTACCGCTCATCGCCGACAGCCTCGAGGACGACAAGCTCGTCGACAAGAAGATCGCCGCCATGGGGAATGGCGACGTTACGATGCTCGAGAACATCCGTTTCTATAAAGGGGAGGACAAGAACGGCGCTTTCCTCGCCCGGAGGCTGGCCTCTTTCGCCGACGCCTACGTCGACGACGCCTTCGCGGTCGCGCACCGCGAGGCAGCCTCGAACGTCGGCGTGACCAAGTTCCTTCCGAGCTACGCGGGGCTTCTGCTCGAAACCGAGATCAAGCATCTCGACAAGCTCCTCGGCAAGCCGAAGCGTCCGTTCGTCGCGCTCGTCGGCGGCGCCAAGATCTCCTCCAAGCTCCCGACGCTCAAGAAGCTGCTGTCCATCTGCGATACCGTCATGGTCGGCGGCGGCATGGCCAACAACTTCTTCCGCGCCATGGGCTACGGCATGGGCAAGTCGCTCGTCGCGCCTGAGGACGTGAAGATGGCCAAGGGCCTGCTCGCGCGCCACAAGCACGTCCTGCTCCTGCCGAAGGACGTGCTGGTCGCGAAGAGGCTCGACGACAAGGCCGAACCCCGCTACTGCAAGCCTGAAGAGGTCGGGCCCGACGAGCACGTCGTCGACGTCGGCGCCGAGACGGTCCGCGCATGGGCCGCGGTCATCAAGAAGGCCAAGACCATCGTCTGGAACGGGCCGGTCGGCCTGTTCGAGGTCAAGAAGTTCAGCCACGGCTCCGTCAGCCTTGGCCGCATGATCGCGGCCCGCTCGAGCGGCAGGGCCTTCGGCGTCGTCGGCGGCGGGGAGACCGTGCAGTGCCTCGAACGCACCGGCATGGCCGAGTACGTGGATCACGTCTCGACCGGCGGCGGCGCGATGCTCGAGTACCTCGCCGGCAAGACGCTGCCCGGCATCAAACCTTTGCTTACGCGAACGAAACCCAAGAAGAAGCGATAACCCCATTACTATGCATGGCATGATGAAAGAAGGATGCTGCGGAGGTTCCTGCGGCGGTTCATGCGGCCCGGAGGGCTGCGGCGCCGAAGGACATGAACACGAGATGAAGTCGGGATGGTGGAAGCGGTGCGGCTGCGCCTGCGGCAAGCACGCGAAGATCTTCTTCCTTTGCGTCGTCTTCATCGCGCTCGCGTGCTGGCTCGGCTTCAAGGCGAGGAACGAGGCCAAGCAGTACCGCTTCATCGGCGTGCCGATCGAGCGCAACACCATCACGGTGAGCGGCGAAGGCAAGGTGGTCGGCATCCCCGACGTCGCGCTCATCGACCTCGGCATGACGGTCGAGCGCCCGACGGTCGCGGCGGCGCAGAAGGAGAACACGCGCGTCATGAACGACCTCATCGCCCGGCTGAAGGGCATGGGCGTCGACGCCAAGGACATCCAGACGACGTCGTACAGCGTCTACCCGGCGTACGACTGGAACAACGGCAAGCAGACGCTCCGCGGTTACACCGTCTCGCAGAACGTGCACGTGAAGGTGCGCGACCTGGAGAAGGTCGGCGACATCATCGGCACGGCCGGCGAGCTCGGCGCCAACCAGATCGGCGGCATCAGTTTCTCGGTCGACGAGCCCGAGACGCTCAAGGAACAGGCCAGGCTCAAGGCCATCGAGAACGCGAAGCAGAAGGCCTCCGACCTGGCGAGCGCCGCAGACGTGAAGCTCGTGCGCGTGGTCTCCTTCCAGGAGTCCTACAACACTCCCGGACCGGTCCCTTACTACGACAAGATGGCCCTCGGCATGGGCGGCGCGCAGGCTGCGCCGGCGCCCGCGGTCGAGGCCGGCTCGAGCGAGATCGTTGCCGACGTCACGCTGACCTACGAGATCGAATGAACGGAGGACGCTGCTGCGGCGGCGGCTAACTGAACCTGACCGAACATGATGTATGGCCAAGATCACTGACGTGCGCGCGAGGGAGATCCTCGATTCGCGGGGCAACCCGACGGTCGAAGTGACGGTGAAGCTGGACGGGGGAGCGGAGGCCAGGGCTTCGGTGCCTTCGGGCGCCTCGACCGGCACCCATGAGGCCCTCGAACTGCGTGATGGCGACCCGAAGCGCTACGGCGGCAAGGGCGTCCGCAAGGCGGTCGAGAACGCCAACGTCATCCTCAAGAAGAAGATCACCGGGCTCGACGCCGACCAGCAGCGGCGCGTCGATGACGCGATGCTCGCGGCCGATGGCACGGACAACAAGTCGAAGCTCGGCGCGAACGCCATCCTCGGCGTGTCGCTCGCGGTAGCGCGCGCGGCCGCGGCGTCGAACGGCATGCCGCTCTATCGCTGGCTCCGCCAGGCGTACGGCATCTCCCGCAAGGACTTCCCGATGCCGCTGCCGATGATGAACGTGCTGAACGGCGGCGCGCACGCGGACTTCGCGCTCGACATGCAGGAGACGATGATCATCCCGCGGCTGCCGCGCTTCGCGGAACGCGTCCGCGCGGGCAGCGAGATCTTCCACGCGCTCGGCTCGATGCTCAAGAAGAAGGGCTACGTCACCACGGTGGGGGACGAGGGCGGTTACGCGCCGAAGCTGCCAGCCAACGAGAAGGCCTTCGCGACGGTGCTCGACGCCATCGAGGAGGCGGGTTACGCGCCCGGCAAGGACGTCTCGCTCGGCGCGGACGTCGCTGCCTCGGAGTTCTACGACGCCAAGAAGGGCGTCTATAAGATGAAGGTCGACAAGAAGACCCTCACCTCCGCCGAGATGATCTCGATGTACGAGAAATGGCTGAAGCAGTACCCGCTCCTCTCGCTCGAGGACGGTCTGGCCGAGGATGACTGGGACAACTGGGAGACCTTCACCAAGAAGCTCGGCAAGAAACTGACGCTCGTCGGCGACGATCTCTTCGTCACGAACGTCCGCCGGCTGCAGGAGGGCATCTCGCGCCAGGTCGCGAACGCCATCCTCATCAAGGTCAACCAGATCGGCACGCTCTCCGAGACGATGGACGCGATCATGCTCGCCCAGAAGAACGGCTACAAGGTCGCGATCTCGCACCGTTCGGGCGAGACGGCCGATACGTTCATCGCCGACCTCGCGGTCGCCGTCGGTTCCGAGTTCATCAAGACCGGCAGCCTGTCCCGCAGCGAGCGGCTTGAAAAGTACAACAGGCTCATGGAGATCGAGACGGAGACGGGAGGCTGAAGTCGAGAGTCGAAAGTCCAAAGTCGAGAGGAAAAACCGGCCTGCGGACCGGTTTTTTCGTGTGAAGACAGAAAGGAAGCCTAAGATTCTCGTCTAAAAACCGTCCAAAAGGACGGTTTTTCCGCTTTCCACTTTCAACTCTCCACTTTCGACTTTCGGGTGGTATACTCCTTAGGAAACGCGCCCGGCCGTGAAACGGGCGAACGTCTCATTTTGCCTGTTCCCGCATGCCCCTGAACGAAGGACAACCCGCGGCGCCGAAACTGAAGAACGCGCCGGTGGTGCTCGCGATCCTGGACGGCTGGGGCCAGGGCCCGAAAGGTCCGGGCAACGCCGTCGCGCTCGCGCACACGCCGTTCTTCGACCGCGCCCGGCGGCATTTCCCGTTCACCGCGCTCCAGGCGCACGGTCGCTATGTCGGCCTGATGCCGTACCAGGAAGGGAACTCCGAGGCCGGGCACATGAACATCGGCGCCGGCCGCGTCGTTCGCCAAGACATCGTCAACGTGACCGAGGCGATCAAGGACGGGACGTTCTTCAAGAACACCGCCTTCAAGGAGGCGCTCAAGCACGCCAAGAAGTACGGCACCAAGGTCCACCTCATGGGCATGCTCGCGAACAGCAACAGCGCGCACGCGAGCCCCGACCATCTCTACGCGCTCCTCAAGCTCTGCCGCGACGAGGCCATGTCGCAGGTGCGTCTGCATCTCTTCACCGACGGCCGCGATTCGCCCCCGTTCTCGGCGACGCGGCTCCTCCACGAGCTCGAACACAACTTGAGCCCGGGACAGGAGATCGCCTCGGTTATGGGGCGCTTCTACGCGATGGACCGCAACAAGCTCTGGCATAGGACCGAGCTCGCGTACCACGCCATCGTCGCGGGCGAGGGGCTCGTCGCGCCGAACGCGCACACCGCCATCCTCCGCGGCTACAACCGCGGCGAATCCGACGAGTTCATCCTGCCCACCGTCATGATCGACGCGGAGAAGCGTCCGATCGGCACCGTCGACGACAACGACGTCGTCATCTTCTTCAACCTGCGGTCGGACCGCGCGCGCCAGCTCACGAAATGCTTCGTGCAGCGCGACTTCGAGAAGCGCAACGAGAACAGCTTCAGGCGCCGCAAGGTGCCGCGCAACATGCGCTTCGCGGCGATGTCCGAGTTCGGCCCCGACCTCGAGCACGTCTACACCGCCTTCCCCAGCGCCACCATCGAGCACGGGCTCACGGAGACGCTCGCGCCGTTCCGGCAGTTCTACATCGCCGAGAGCGAGAAGTACGCGCACGTCACGTACTTCTTCAACGGCGGCTTCGACCACGCGCGGTTCGGCGAGGAACGCATGCGCGTGCCGTCGCAGTTCGTGCCGCACCACGATTCGATGCCCGAGATGCGCGCACGGGTCATCGCCGACGAGGCGGCGAGGCGCCTCCGCACCGGGACGAACGACCTCATCGTCATCAACTTCGCGAACGCCGACATGGTCGGCCACACCGGCAACCTCAAGGCCACCGTGAAGGCCATCGAGGTCGTCGACGAGTGCCTGGCGAAGCTTTCCGAGGCGGCGAACGCCGCGGGAGGATGCCTGGTGATCGTCGGCGACCACGGCAACGCCGAGAAGAAGATCAACGAGGAGACCGGCGAGATCATGACCGAGCACACGGACAACCCGGTGCCGTTCATCATCGCCTGCGAGAAGCTCCGCAAGGCGAAGCTCGGCGACGGGATGCTCGCGGACGTCGCCCCGACGGTCCTCGACATCCTGGACGTACCGAAGCCCGCCGAGATGACGGGGTTCTCCTTGCTCCGCAAGTGACGTTCAGGTAGCCTACCCGCGCGAAACGTTATGGCCGAAAGCCGACCAAAACCCGTCGTCCTCCTCATCCTCGACGGATGGGGCGTCGCCCCGCCCGGCGAGGGCAACCCGCTCGAGGCGGCCAATACGCCCGTCTTCGACGAGCTCGTGACCACGTTCCCGACGGTGACCGTCCGCGCCTCCGGCGAGGCCGTCGGCTTGTCGTGGGGCGAGATGGGCAATTCCGAGGTCGGCCACCTCACCATCGGCGCGGGCAAGATCTTCTACCAGTCGCTCCCGCGCATCAACCTCTCCATCCAGACCGGCGAGTTCTTCCGCAATGAGACCTTCGCCGCCGCCGCGGCCCACGCCAAGAAGAACGGTTCCACCTTCCACATCCTCGGCATCCTGAGCCCCGGCAACGTCCACGGTTCCGACGAGCACATCCACGCGTTCCTGCAGTTCGCGAAGCAGCAGGGGCTCACGGACGTGGTCGTCCACCCCGTGCTCGACGGCCGCGACGCGATCTACAACACCGGCATCGAGTTCATCCGCGCGCTCCTCGCCAAGATGCGGGAGATCGGCGTGGGCCGCATCGGCTCCATCTCCGGCCGCTTCTACGCCATGGACCGCGACAACCGCTGGGACCGCATCGAGAAGGCGTACAACGCGATGTGCGGCGTCGGCGACGCCAAGCGCTACGAGGACCCGATCAAGGCGGTCGAGGATTCGTACGCGGCCAAGGTGTACGACGAGGAGTTCGTGCCGGTGATCATCGAGAAGGACGGCAAGCCCGTCGGCCCCCTGAAGGACGGCGACGCGCTCATCTTCGCCAACTTCCGTCCCGACCGCGCGCGCGAGATCGCGCAGGCCATCTGCATCCCGTCGTTCTCGAAGTTCCCGAGGACCGAGGTGAAGGATCTGTATTTCGCGACCATGACGGAATACGAGAAGGGGACGCCGGCCAAGGTGGCCTACCCGCCGGAGTTCATCACCACCTGCCTCGCCAAGGTCATCGCCGACGCCGGCCTCAAGCAGATGCACATCGCCGAGACCGAGAAGTACGCGCACGTCACCTTCTTCCTCAACGGCATGCGCGAGGAGGAGTTCCCTGGCGAGGAACGCATGATCATCCCGTCGCCGCGCGTGTCGTCGTACGACCAGGCGCCCGAGATGTCGACGCCCAAGATCGCGGACCGCATCGTGAAGGAGGTCCAGGCCGGGACGTTCGACGTCATCATCTCCAACCTCGCGAACGCGGACATGGTGGGCCACACCGGGAAGTTCGAGCCGACGATGAAGGCCGCGGAGGCGGTCGACGCCGCGCTCGGCAAGATCGTGTCCGCGACGCTCGCGGCCGGCGGCGTGGTGGTCATCACCGCCGATCACGGCAATGGCGAGGAGGTGCTGAACCTCCAGACCGGCGAGCTGGACAAGGAGCACAGCACCAACCCCGTGCCGTTCCTCGTCATCGGCGAGCAGTGGCGCGGCCAGGCGTCGCCGTCCGGCGAGGTCATCGGCGGCGACCTCTCGCTCATGCCGCCGGTCGGCATGTTGGCGGACACCGCGCCGACCATCCTGAAGCTTCTGCAGGTGCCGCAGCCGAAGGAGATGACAGGGAGCCCGTTGATCTAGGTTGTAGGTGGTAGGTTGTAGACGTGCGAGTCGGCCTACAACCTAGAACCTACCACCTACAACCTCACATGCCCGAACTCCCCGAGGTAGAAACCATCCGGAGGCAGATGGAGAAAGAGGTCGTCGGCGCCAGGATCCTGGGCGTCGACGTCCGTTTTTCCGGCCGTCTGAACGTGAAGGCCGCCGAGTTCGCGCGCGCCGTCTCCGGGAGCAACGTCGTCGCTGCGGGACGCCGCGCCAAACTGCTGCTCATCGGGCTGTCGAACGGCTGGACGATGGTCGTCCATCTCAAGATGACCGGCCGGTTCCTGCTTTCGAAAGGAAAAGGCGTTCCCAACAAGCACACGCACCTCGTGTTCCGGCTGTCCGGCGGCAGGACGCTCATGTTCGAGGACGTCCGGAAGTTCGGCTACGTGAAACTCGTGCGCACGGGCGCGCTCGAGAAGGACGTCTTCGACAAGGAAGGCTACGGGCCGGAGCCGCTCGATCCCGCCTTCACCGCGGAGAAGTTCGCGATGTGCGTGCGCGGGCGCCCGAACAAGAAGATCAAGCCGCTGCTCATGGAACAGACCTGCATCGCGGGCATCGGCAACATCTACGCGGACGAGTCGCTCTGGCGGGCCGGCATCCGGCCGCAGCGCCGCGCGGGTTCGCTCACGTCCGCCGAGCTCCGCAAGCTCCACGAGGGCGTGCAGGACAGCCTGCGCGGGTCGCTCGCGTCCAGGGGCACGTCCGCGGACATGTACGTCGACCTGTACGGCGAGAAGGGGACCAACGTCGCCAAGCTCAAGGTCTACGGGCGGGAAGGGGAGCCGTGCCCGCGCTGCAAAGGGCCGATCAAGAAGATCTTCTTCGCGGGACGAGGAACGCATTATTGCCCCAAGTGCCAGCATTGAGCTCCGAGTCCCAAGCGCCGAGCTTCAAGGGCCTGTTTCGTCTCCTGTCGAAAAAAACGCCAAAATATGCTAAAATAATGACGGTACTATGCCGTCTTTTTTGTGCCGACATCGGCCTGGTGGCATCGGCAAGCTCGAAGCTCGGAGCTCGAAGCTCGGAGCTTCTTCTGGCTTCACCCTCCCGGAACTCTTGGTCGTGATGGCCATCATCGGCACGATCTCGACCATCGGCGTCGTGTCGTATTCGAGCGCGCGCGCGGCCGCCCGCGACGTGAAGCGCGCTTCGGACATGAAGCAGCTCCAGACCGCCGTGGAGCTGTTCTTCGAGAACAACAACCATTATCCGGGCGACGGGAAGTCCGGCTCCGAGGGCGTCATCCTCGGCACCGAGACGACCAAGACCCTCTCCGACGCCGGCTTCGCGCCCAAGATGCAGGGCACGCCGTACATGGTGGCGGTGCCGAAGAACCCGGAGCCGTTCGGCAGCCCGTACGTCTACCGGTCGCTGAACGCGGACGGCACCGATTGCAACACCGACCAGTGCGCGAACTACGCCATCCTCTTCACGCTCGAGAAGACCTCGGGCAACCTGCTCGCCGGTCCGCACGCGATGACCCCGGCGGGCATGGCCGGGGCTGAGGGCGGCTATGCCGGCGAAGGCATTACCGGCGCGGGCAAGGAGATCGTCGGCATCCAGGCGGTGCAGGCGCAGCTCGACGTCATCGCCTCCAGGGCGACCAACGACGTCCAGAAGTTCGTGGACGACAAGCGGGTCGAAACGATCGCGGAGCGGGCGGTCGCACCGACGATCGCGACGGTCGCGGTCGCCAACACCGCGCTCACGACGACCTCCGCCGCGAGCTACATCGCGCTGTTCCTCACGCAACCGTTCGCGCTCATCGGCCGCAAGAAGCGCAAGGCCTGGGGGACGGTCTACAACTCGCTCTCGCGCCTTCCCGAGGACCTCGTCATCGTCCGCCTGCGCGACGCGAGCAGCAATCGCATCGTGAAGAGCACGGTCACGGACATGCAGGGCCGCTATTCCTTCCTGGCGCAGCGCGGCGCCTACCGCATCGAAGCGTCGAAGGCGAAGTACGGCTTCCCGAGCATCGTCACGCAGGGCAAGAAGGAGGACGGCCATTTCATCGACCTCTATCACGGGGAGCTCATCGAGGTCGGGCAGGAAGGCGCCATCCTCACCCCGAACATCCCGATCGACCCGGTCGACAGCGACGCCACCGACGCGGCGGTGCTCAAGAAGGAGCGCTGGCACAAGTTCAACAAGGGCGTCGCCATCCTGAGCCCGACGCTTGGCGGCATCACGCTGCTCATCAAGCCGTCCATCTTCGTCGGGCTGCTCTTCGTGGCGCAGATCGTCGTCTACTTCCTGTTCCGCCGGCTGGCGGAACCGCCGCAGCCCAAGAACTGGGGCATCGTCTACGAGCAGGGGACGTCGCGGCCGGTGCCGCAGGCGATCCTTCGCATCTTCGAGGCGAAGTATAACAAACTGCTCGAGACGCAGGTCACGGACCGCAACGGCCGCTACCATTTCCGCGTCGGCAGCAACGTCTATTACGTGACGGTCACGAAGCCGGGTTATCTCAAGACGCAGACCGATACGCTTGACCTGACGAAGGTGGACGAGGCGACGGTCATCGCGTCCGACCTGCCGCTCGCGCCGGCAAAAGGGGGCCAGCCCGCTGCTGCCGCCCCTGCCGCGGCGCAACCCGGTTATGCGCCGGTGAAGTCCGCCCCCAAGACCGAACCGCCCGCGCCCGCGGTCCCGCAGGCGACCGCGCCGCCCGCCCCGCCGCCAGCCCCCGAACTCCCGCCCGTCGTAAAGCCTGCGCCCCCGCCCGCGGCCGCTCCCGCGACCCCACCGCCGGCCGCTCCGCCGGTTCCCCAGCCCGCGCCGCCCGCCCCCGAGCCTCCGATCACGGCGCCACCGCCCGAGCAGCCTCCGGCAACCCCCGCGCCGCAGCCTCCCGCGCCCCCGGCGCCGGCCCCCGCGCCCGAACCGCCCAAGCCCGAGCTCCCGGCCGCGCCGCAGGAACCCAAGGAACCCCCGCCGCAGAAGGCCTGGTTCCGGGACATCTGAGTACTCAGTAAACAGTACCCAGTACACAGAGACCGGGGTGCGGCCGGGCTTTCATCCCCAAGAAGGACCGTTGACGAGCGTGCCCGGCAGGAGTATGCTCTTGCCGCGTTCATTACAGTACAACGCGCCGCGCGTGGCGCTAGCCGGCCTCAAGCCGGCCCAGTCAGAGAGGAGACGCGCATGACGGTCCAAGAAGGCGACAAGGCTTCCGGCTCATCGACGCTTGCCGGAAAGCCTTCCGGTCCCGACGCACGACGCGACGTCAACAACGTCGCGATGCTCATCGATTGGGACAATTTTTACAGCCAGTGCGCCGAGCGGGGCATCATCGTGCAGCCCGCACGCCTCAAGGAGGTGGGCAGGCGCGCCGGACGCATCCGCTGGTCCGCGGTCTTCGTCGACGCGACGAGGCTGACGCTGGCCCAACGGACCGAGCTCTTCCAGGAAGGGTTCGACATCTGCGACTGCCCGAAGCTCCCGACGGCCCACTCGTCCTGCCTCAAGGATACCGTGGACGCGGCGATCATCGAGCGCCTCCACGCGCTCGCGGACTTCGTCGAGGTCGACGAGATCCTGCTCGGCAGCGCCGACCGCGACTACCTCCGGGTCGTGCAGCACCTGCGCGACTCCGGCAAGCGCGTGAGGATCCTCACGCCGACCCCGAAGGACCATCCCACCCTCATGCAGCACAGCGACGGCTGCATCGCCTACGCGCTCGCGGAGGCGACCGAGGGACTGGCCCGCGACCTCGCCGAGGTCTTCAACCGCGGCACGTTCGTCCAGGCCGGCCCGCGCGCGCAGGCCGAGCTGCGGTCGCTCGCGATCATCGTGGTGCTCATGGACGGGCGCCTCAACGTGAACGGCCGGGACGTCGGTTTCCGCCGCCTGCTGGACGACCTTGCGAGGTCGGACGAGGCGCGCGCCCAGAACCTGACGCCCGACGGACTCAAGGAGCGCGTCGAGTTCCTGATCGACCGCGAGGTCGTCCTCAAGGAACAGGACGAGCGCAAGTACTACCGTTACCGCGTGGCGCGCCGGCATCCGTTCGTCGCCTACGCCTACCACGTCATGGACTCCGCGGCCTTCCGGCCGCCCGCGAGCCAAGGGAGGGTCATCGAGAGCGTCTCGTGATCGTTCCCCGGACGGCCGTTCCGGCCGCCATCTGAAAAACCCCGCCTCTTCATGAGGACGGGGTCATTTTTTTTCGCGCAGGACCTTCTTGATCTTCTCGGACGCGTCGATGGGCAGCGTCTGCGCCTTCAGGAGGTAGTCGGCGGCGCCGCCGCGGAGGCCGAGCTCGACATCCTCCCGCTGGGCCATGCTCGTGAGCATGAGCACCGGGATCTTGGAGAGCGTGGGGGAGCGCTTGAGGAGGCGCAGCGTCTCGAACCCGTCCATTTTGGGCATCATCACGTCGAGCAGGATGACGTCGGGCATCTCGGCCGCGGCCATCTCGAGGCCGGCCATGCCGTCCATCGCGGTGACGACCGTGAACCCGTCGTTCACGAGCCGCGTGGCGTACATGCCGGACAGGAAAGGATCGTCATCGATGATGAGGATCTTCACGGCGGGAGCCGCAGGCTTGGGCGGGGCGGCGGGAACTGCCGGCGCCGCCGGGGCGGGCGGAATGACGGCCGGAACCTGCGTCGGGGCAGGCGCCGCGGCGGCCGGAGTCGGCGCGGGTTGCGACGCCGGAGCGGCCTTCGCTGCGGGCTTCTTCGGAGCCGCCTTCTTCGCCGGTTTTTTCGATGCTTTCGCGGGCATGGAGGGAGTATACAGGTTGTAGGTTGTAGGTGGTAGGTTGTAGGAAGTACGACGAAACCCTACAACCTACCACCTACGACCTCGATGCAACCCCGGTACGACAAGATCATGTCCGTCCTCGAGCGCCGCTACGCGGACCCGGCGGCGTCGTCGAAGGACACGCCCTGGGAGGTCCTGCTCTTCACCGCGCTCACGGCCCGGTCGCGCGACGAACAGGTCGAGCCGGTGTTCCGGCGGCTCATGGCCCGCTGGCCGGGGCCGGCGGCGCTCGCCCGCGCGCGCGTGAAGGACGTGGAGTCGGTGCTGCGCACGGTCGGCCTCTACCGCAGCAAGGCGAAGAACGCCGTCGCGCTCGCGAAGGCGCTCATGGCGCGTCACGGCGGCGAAGTGCCCGCGGACCTCGACGCGCTGGTCGACCTGCCGGCGGTCGGGCGCAAGACCGCGAGCTGCACGCTGGTGTACGCGTTCGGCATCCCCGCGATCGCCGTCGACACGCACGTGCACCGCGTCACGAACCGGCTCGGCTGGGTCCGCGAGCGCACCCCGGAAAGGACGGAACGCGCGCTGCGCGAACGGCTGCCGGCGAAGCACTGGCTCGAGGTCAACCGCGTCATGGTGCAGTTCGGCCGCGCGGTCTGCGTCCCCGGGCGCCCGAAGTGCTGGATGTGCCCGGTCGCGCGTTGGTGCGCCTACCCGCACAAGACGCCCCGGCCGAAAAGTCGAGAGCCGAAGGTCGAAAGGGAAAAGGGCGGGTAGAGAAGGCGCGGACATCGTGTTACGATGTCCGAACGGCAACCGTACGCTCTCGACTCTCGACTTTAGACTTTGGACTCCTCACGATGATCCGTTTCGACGCGGAACTCTTCCGCAGCATCAACGACCTGGCAGGCAAGAACCCGGCGCTCGACGCGTTCGGGATCTTCTGCGCGCGCTGGCTCATCGTCGTGATGTTCGTCGCCGTCGTCGTCCGCGCCTACCTGGCCGCGCGCCGTCCCGAGACGCGCACGCTGGCCGCGGCCCTCGCGGTCGTCGAGGTTCGCGCGCTCGCCGCCGCCGGCCTGGCCTTCCTCGGCAACTGGCTGTTCAGCCTGCTCGTCTTCAGGCCCCGCCCGTACGTCTCGCTCAAGAACGTGCACCTGCTGGTCCCGCCGCCGCTCACCCCGCACGCCTTCCCTTCGGGCCACTCGTCCGCGGCGTTCGCGCTCGCCTTTACGCTGCTGCTCGTCGATCCGCCGTTCGGCGCCGTCATGCTCGTCGCCGCCTGCTTCGTCGCGTTGGGCCGCGTGTTCGTCGGCGTGCACTATCCGCTCGACGTCTTCATGGGCATCTTCGTCGGCCTCTTTTGGGCGCTCACCCTGCACTTCGTCGGCGCCCGCATCCACGACCTCGACGCCGCGCGCCGCTGGCTTGTCCGGAAGCTGCCGCGGCGTTAAGCTCAATGCCTATGAAAGCGATCATCCTCGCAGGCGGGGGAGGGACCCGGCTCTGGCCGGTTTCCCGCAAAACGACCCCCAAGCAGGTAGAGCCGATCATCGGCGAAAAATCGCTCCTTCGCGCCACCTACGACCGCGTCCGCAAGGGCTTCAGACCCGAGGACATCTACGTGGCCACGGCCGAATCGCAGGCCGATGTCGTGCGGGCCCAGCTCATCGAGCTGCCGGAGGAGAACCTCATCCTCGAGCCGTGCCGGCGCGAGACCGCCGCGGCCATCGGGTACGCGCTCCTGCGCATCGCGGCCAAGGACCCTCGCGCGACGTTCGTGACCGTGAACTCCGACGCCTACGTGCGCGACGTGGAAGAGTACCAGCGCGTGCTGCGCGCCGCGGAGAAGGCAGTCGAGTCCGACCCGACCCAGACCGTGCTCGTCGGCATCACGCCGTCGTATCCCGAGACGGGCTACGGCTACATCAAGACCGGCCCGGAGGCGCTACGCGTCGAGGTCTCCGGCCATTCGTACGGGGTCGACGCCGTCGAACGTTTCGTCGAGAAGCCGGACCTGCCGACCGCGCGGCAGTACCTCGCGGAAGGCGGCTACCTCTGGAACCCGACGCTCATCGTCGGCCGCGTCGACACCTTCCTCGGCCTCTACAAGAAGCACCTGCCGACGCATGCGTTGTACTTCGAGCGCATGGCCGAGGCGTTCGGCACCGATGACGAGGACGAGGCCGTCCGCTCGCACTTCGCGCGCATTCCGGCCATCAGCATCGACTACGGCATCCTCGAGAAGGAGGAGCGCATGCGCGTGCTGCCCGCGGACTTCGGCTGGGCCGACGTCGGGAACTGGCGGACCGTGCGCGACATCCTCGCGGCCGAGCCCGAGGAGAACGTCGTGAAGGGGCGGCACGTCGGCGTCGAGTCGAACGGCAACCTCATCTACGGCTTCTCCGGCAAGCTCATCGCGACCGCGGGCGTGAACGACATGATCATCATCGAGACCATCGACGCGGTGCTCGTCTGCTCCAAGGACCGCGCGCAGGACGTGAAGCGCATCGTCGGACAGCTGGAGGACGATCTGGAACTGCAAAAATATCTCTGAAGTCGAGAGTCGAAAGTAGAGAGTCGAGAGAGCGCCGCGCCGGTACTTTCGACTTTGGACTTTCGACTTTCGACTCATGGCCATCGGCTCATGAAGAAGGTACTCATCATTCTGTCGGTCCTGGCCGGCTCGCTCGCCGCGCTCGCCTGGACCGGCGCCTGGCTCTCGACCCCCGTCACCAAGGACGCGGGGTCGTTCGTCGTCGCGCAGGGAGAGGGGACCGCGGCCATCGTCAGCCGGCTCAAGGCGCAGGGCGTCATCCGCAGCGAGCTCCTCTTCAAGATGGCGCTCGCGGGCAGCGGCCTCGACAAGAAGCTCCAGCCCGGCACCTACGACCTGCGCGGCGCGGAGGACTTCGCCGAGATCGTCCGCCGGCTCGCGACCGGCGGCATCCCCGCGAACGAGTTCGTGCTGCTCGTGAAGGAAGGCTGGAACTTGAACGACATCAAGGCCGCGCTCGTTCAGGCGGGCTATGCCGAGGCCGACAAGCTGTTCTTCGTGACCGGCATCCCGGCGACGGACCATCGGGAGCTGTCGTCCGACAAGGCGCCGCGGCCCCAGGACTACTCCACGGAGTTCCCGTTCCTCGAAGGCAAGCCGTCCTACGTGAGCCTCGAGGGCTATCTCTTCCCCGACACCTACCGCGTCTTCAAGGCGGCGACGCCGATGGAGCTCGTGAAAGTGCTGCTCGCGAACTTCGGCAGGAAGCTTACGCCGGAACTGCGGCAGCGGATCGCCGAGAAGCACCGGACGATCTTCGACGTCGTGACGATGGCGAGCATCGTCGAGCGCGAGGTCAAGACGGACGAGGACCGCAGGCTCGTCGCGGACATCTTCTGGCGGCGCATCGAGAAGGGGATGCCGCTCCAGGCCGATTCGACCGTCAACTACGCGACGGGCAAGAGCCAGCCGTCCGTGAGCTTCGAGGACACCAAGACCGTTTCGCGGTATAATACCTACAAGTATCCGGGCCTCCCGCTCGGGCCGATCTGCAACCCCGGCCTCGCTTCGCTCAAGGCGGCCATCGATCCCGAGCCCAACGACTACTGGTATTTCCTCACCGACGCGGAGGGCAAGGTGCACTACGCCGCGACGCTCGATGAGCACAACCGGAACAAGGCCCGTTACTTGAAGTGAAAAGAGAAAAAAGCTTAGAAGATGGCACTTCCTCTAAACTTTTCTCTTTTCCCTTTTCTCTCTTCGCTCCCACATCGATGTCCCGTTCCCGGAACGCGCTCTTGGCGGCAATGGCGGTGTTCTTCTTGTTCGCGGGGACCGCGGCCTTCGCCCAGGAAACGCCGTCCGGCGAGGAGGTCTCGGCCTTCGCCGCCGACATCGCGGTGCACATGGACGCGAGCATCCGCGTCACGGAGCGCATCGACTATTTCTTCCCGTCCCCGCGCCACGGCATCTATCGCGACATCCCCACGCGCTACAAGCTCGACGACGGCAGGCTCGTCGACGTGCCGATCACCGTCCTCGGCGTGACGGACGCGAACGACGAGCCGATCCGCTACGAGACCATCGACAACAGCGCGACGCTGCGCGTGAAGATCGGCGATCCCTCGCGGACCATCACCGGCCGCCAGACCTACGTCATCACCTACGAAGCGATCGGTGCGCTCCGGTACTTCGACGACCATGACGAGCTGTACTGGAACGTGACGGGCAACGCCTGGACCGTGCCGGTCGTCCGCGCGAGCGCGGCCGTGACGCTGCCGGACGAGGTCCCGGCTGACGGCATCAAGGTCCGCTGCTACACCGGGCCGGAAGGATCGACCGCGTCGGACTGCGTCGCGGGCGTGCAGGGGAACACCGCCACCATCGCCGCGAACGGCCCGCTCACCGTGGCCGTCATCTGGCCGCCGCACATCGTCGCCAAGGTCGAGGCCAAGAGCCCCGGCCTCCTCGAGTCGGCAGGCGCCTGGTCGCCGCTCGTGCTGCCCGTCGCCGTCATCGCCGTCCTCGTGCTCCTGTGGTGGACGCGCGGGCGCGATCCGGAAGGGAAGGGGACGCTCGTCGTGCAGTACGACCCACCTGACGACCTCCGGCCGGCCGAGGTCGGCGTCATCCTCGACGAGGACGCGGGGCTCAAGGACGTCTCCGCCATCATCGTCGACCTGGCGGTGCGCGGGTACCTGAAGATCCGCGAGATCGAGAAGCAGGGCCTCATCCTCAAGTCGCAGGACTACGAGTTCGAACGGCTGAAGGAGTTCAACGGGGACGCCACGCTCAAGCCCTTCGAGACCCATCTCCTCACGGCGCTGTTCGGCGCGACCGGCACGATCGCGCGCGTCTCGGACATCAGCAACAACCATCTCTTCTACAAGGACCTGCCGGTCATCAAGCAGAAGCTCTACGACGACATGGTGACGTCGGGCTACTTCCCGACGGACCCCGCCAAGGTCCGCGGCGCCTACGCCGGCGTCGGCCTCGCGATCATCATCATCCTGGCGTTCTTCTTCCCCGGCGTCGGCTTCATGTTCTCGGGGACGTTCTTCGGAAACCTCGTCCTCGCCGTCGCGCTGTCGGGCGTCGCCATCCTGCTGTTCGCGCCGCTCATGCC
>DATJFD010000023.1:0-11376 GCA_035495855.1 Binatia bacterium
CGTCGACCGTCTCGAGCGACGCGGCATTCTTCTGGGACAACGCGAACAAGCGCCTCGGCATCGGCAACGCCGCGCCGTCGGCCACGCTCAACGTGACGGGAGACGAGGTCATCGACGCCGGCAGCTCGTTCTTCGGCCTGAGGATCAACGGGACGCTCGGCTCGTTCGGTCCCGCCATCCTCCTCGATAACGGCACGCAGTCCTGGGGCATCGCCGCCGGCCTGGCCGCCAGCGATTTCATCATCACGAAATCGAGCGGCACGTCGTTCACGCCGTTCACGATCAAGAACACCGGCTTCGATAATGAGATGGTCCTCGGTACGAACGGCGTCGGTATCAACACGGCGTCGCCGAACGACCTGCTCGAAGTGGTCGGCGCCGGCACGGCCATCAGGGCGACGGACGGCAGCGTCGTCACCCGGCTGTTCTCGTCGAGCGCGACCGGCCTCGGCTACGTCGGCACGAATTCGGCCAACGGTTTCGCGCTGCGCACCGGCGGCACGGACCAGTTCACCATCGACACGAACGGCGACCTGTTCCCGGCGGCGAGCGGCCAGAGCATCATCTTCCCCGCGCAGGCCGGCGATAACACCAGCGGCGAGATCATCATGTTCAACGGCTGCTGCAGCAACGGGCGGCGCGCGATCATCGGCCATTCGCCGGGCTTCCCCGATTGGGGCCTGAGCTACGACGACACCGGCGACGACTTCTACTTCGCCACGCAGCTCACCGCCACGCCCGACCTCGCCATCGACATGGGAGGGGCGGCGGTCTACGTGGGCAGCACGGTGACGGGCACGGGCGCGTCCCTGTACCGGGCGACCACCGGGAGGCTCACCGGCAGCCAGGCGAACGGCGTGCAGTTCGACGGGTTCGGGACCGCCGGCATCTTCGTGGAGGACGCGGGGGCGGAGGGCGGCGGCTTCTTCGCGAACGGGAACACGGCCGCGATCTGGAGCCCGGGCGACTCGAACGGCGTCCTGTCGGTCTACGACGAGGACTTCTTCTCCGGCGCGACGCCGCCGACGGCGGAGATGCGCGTCCAGAGCGGCGGCTATCTCTCGACGAAGTCGCTGCTCGGCGGCGGCTCGACGCTCTGCTACACGACCGCGACCTTCACCGGCTACAACACCCTGTCGAACTGCGTCTCCTCCCGGCGCTACAAGGAGAACATCGCGCCGCTCCCGATCGACACCGGGAAGGTGCTGCAGCTCCAGCCGGTGAAGTTCACCTGGAAGAAGATCCATCACGACGCTGTCGAGAGGAACGGCAAGACGGAGACGCCGGCCTACGACGAACAGTTCACCGGCCCAACCGTCGGCCTCATCGCCGAGGACGTCGCCCCCCTGCTGCCCGACATCATCACCTACAAGGACGGACAGGTCGAAGGCATCGAATACAAGCTCCTGTCCGTCTACGAGCTCGCCGTGCTCAAGAAGCACGAGGCCGACATCGAGGCGCTCAAGCTCGGGGCCGGGATCGCCCCGAACGGCACGATGACGGTCAACGAGCTCGACGCGGACGTCGTGAAGGCCCGGGTGTTCTACGTCCGCAACAGCGGCGCGAACAAGACCGCGGGCACCGGCGTCATCCCGCCGGGCGCGGCCTCGATCATGGTCCAGAACGCCAACGTCGACGCCAAATCGCTCCTCTCCGTCACCTTCAAGGACGACCCGGGCGGCAGTTGGTGGATCGGCGAGCAGGCGGCGGGGTCCTTCATGGTGCACGTGTCCGCGCCGGCGGCCGCGGCGCTCCATTTCACCTATTGGATCGTCGGGCTGCAGGACGGCGTCTCCCCTTGACGGCGGGGCGGAACGGTGGCATATTGTGGCCCGTTTCCGCCGCGTGTTATAGTCATGGCGAGAAGCCTCTTGCCGCGATGAACTCGGACCCGTTCCCCTCGACGCACCGCGACCCCCACCGAAGCGACCTTACGGCATGTTTCGGTTCGAACGAACGCTTTTGAAACGCGTTCGTTTTTCGTTCCCTATGCAGAAAAAGAAGAAGCGCAACGGTTTCAAGAAGCTCTGGAAGCTCGGCAAGGACGAGTTCAACACCCAGTACTTCGACGTGTCCAAGAAGGGCGAGCTGACCGTCCGCGAGGGCAACTACCAGTACAACGTCCACGACCTGGTGAAGAAGTACGGCAGCACGCTCGAGGTGGTCTTCCCGCACATCATCGAGAAGCGCGTGCGGAACCTCATCGACATCTTCGCCGCGTACATCAAGCTGAACGACTACCGCGGCCGGTTCTTCTACCACTATCCGATGAAGGTCAACCAGAACAAGGAGTTCGTGCTGCCGATCGTCTCGGAGGGCGCGAACCTGGAGACCTCGTCGGCCAACGAGCTGTGGATCGTGAAGCGGCTGTGGGAGCAGGGCAAGTTCGCGGACCGCACGCGCGTGCTCTGCAACGGACCGAAGACCGACAAGTACCTGAACCTCATCGACGAGCTCGACCGCAAGGGCCTGATGATCACGCCGATCGTCGAGGAGGTCTCGGAGCTCGAGTTCTTCAAGAGGTACAAGGGCGAGATCGGCGTGCGCGTCGACATGAACCTGAAGATCAAGTCGCACTGGGACAAGAAGTTCAACCACTTCGGCATCCGCGAGGAGGAGCTCCTGAAGATGGGCAAGATCCGCAACCTGGCGGTGCTCTCCTACCACATCTCCTCGCAGATCGAGAAGCTCGACGGCTTCACCGCGGCCATCCGCCGCGCGGTCGACATCTACGCGAAGATGCGCGAGAAGAACCCCGCGCTCGACACCATCAACATCGGCGGCGGGGGCGGCGTGCCCTACGAGAAGAAGCGGTTCTACTCGGGCAAGGCCGCCATCCAGCGCATCGTGAAGACCTTCAAGCAGGCCTGCGTGAAGCGCGGCGTGCGCGAACCGAACATCATCTGCGAGTGGGGCCGCTACGTCGCCGCGCCGGCGCAGATCACGGTCTTCAAGGTGCTGTCAGAGAAGGAAGTGCCGGCGGTGAGCGCCAAGCAGTGGTACACGGTCGACGGCAGCTTCATGAACGACCTGCCGGACACGCAGCTCGTCCACCAGAAGTGGCACATCATCCCGGTGAACTCGATGGACACGCGCCGCGTCCAGAAGGTCTGGCTGGCGGGCTCCAGCTGCGACAGCGACGATAAGTACACGGCCGGCGGCGGCGGCGTGATGCTGCCGAAGCTCGAGGAGGCGGGCCTGCTCTACATCGCAGCGCTCGACACCGGCGCCTACCAGGACGCGCTCGCGAGCCATCACTGCCTGCTCTCGCATCCCATCAAGCTCATCGCCAAGGACGGTGACATCATCGTGGCGCGCAAGCGCGAATCGGCCGAGGACGTCGGGAAGATGTTCGGTTGGTAACGAGGGGTAGAGGAGAAAAGGGGAAAAGGGGTAGAGTGGTGCGGACGGCTTTCCCCCTCTTACCCTTTCCCCCTCTTCCCCTGTTTTCATGTCCCTCACCCATCTCGCCCTCATCCTCGACGGCAACCGCCGCTGGGCGAAGGCCAACGGCCTGCCGACCCTCGAGGGGCACCGGCGCGGCTACGACAACCTCAAGACCATCGGGCTCGCGGCGCTCGAGCGGGGCATGACCCACGTCTCGGCCTTCGTGTTCTCGACCGAGAACTGGAACCGCAGCGCGGAGGAGGTCTCGTACCTCATGGACCTCCTCTACAAGGCCATCGTCGACGAGGTCGGTTTCTTCATGGAGCACGACGTGCGGCTGAAGGTCGTCGGGAGCCGCGAGCGGCTGTCCGACAAGCTGCGCCAGGCCATCGACGCCGCCGAGGTCCGCACCGCGGGCAACGGCCGCGGGCAGATGAACCTCTGCCTCAACTACGGCGGCCGCGCGGAGATCGTCGAAGCCGCGAGGGCGCTCGTCGCCGAAGGCACGCGGCCGGAGGCGGTCACCGAGGCTGTGCTCGCCGCGAGGATGTGGACCGCCGGCATCCCCGATCCCGACCTCATCGTGCGGACCTCGGGCGAACACCGTCTCTCCGGCTTCCTGACCTGGTCCGGCGTCTACAGCGAACTGCTGTTCGTGGACAAGCATTGGCCCGACTTCACCGTCCAGGACCTGGAGGCCGCCATCGAGGAATACGGCCGCCGCGAGCGGCGTTACGGGAAATGAACGGACGCGCGCCTCTCGTGGTAAGATAGGGACATCCTTTAACCCAAGGACTATGTCCCCGTCCCAACTCAAGATCGCCATCGCGGCGACGGCAGTGGTCGTCGCCGGAGGCGGTTTCGTCGCCTATAAGCAATTCGCGCCCGCCGCGCCGGCAGCGCCCAAGGCCGCCGCGGTCGCGCCCGCCGCAGCTCCCGCACCCGCGCCCGTGGCGCCGGCGCCCGCCGCCGCCCCGGCCGCGAAGACCGAAGCGCAGCTCACGTTCATGCAGAAGCTGCAGCTCGAAGGAAAGCCGTACGTCTGCGACTTCGACTTCAGCAAGGCGACCATCGACAAACCGGCGCCGTCGCCCGAGGCGCAGAAGGCCGAGACGGATTTCTACGCCGCGCTCGGCGCCAAGGACGCCAAGCCCATCATGACGGACCCGAAGTTCACCGCCGAGATGGAAGCGCAGATGCAGGGCCTGGCCCAGAAGACGACCGTCAAACTGTACGTGAAGGGGCCGAGGATCAGGACCGACGCGACCGTCTTCGGCTCGTTGTCGCTCATCACGCTGCTCGATTCCGCGACCGGCATGGCCGACTTCGGCGTGAAGGGGTCCCTCCAGGGCATGGGCGCGGTGATGCCGGCCGGCTGCGACTTCTTCAGCTTCAACGTCGACGAGATGATGGCGATGGCCGGCAAGATGCAGATGAAAGGCCAGATGACGGACCCGCGGCTCTTCCAGGTCGCTTCCGGGACCGCCTACTCGTGCAAGCCGGCGACGTTCGGTGACGAGATGTTCGCGACCGGCAAGGTCTGCGACGGCAAAGCCTACGCATGCGGCGAGGCGCGCAAGAACGGATCGCTCGCGAACGATCCCGAACTGGCGAAGTTCTGCGGCAGCTAGCGACGCGCGAAGCAGACCGGCCCCCGGGGCCGGTCTTTCGTATCCGACGCTTGACCGCGCGGGCGCGGAGGCACAAGCTCGGGAGGTCCTACAAGGAGGAATCGATGGACGTCCGATCTTTCCTGAACGCGCGCGGCGCGCTCGACGCCGCGAAGGGCGGTCCGCTGCGCGCTGAGCACGACCGTTGCAAAGCGGCGCATGAGGCGGCGAAGGCTGCGCTCGAGCGGTACGAAAAGGCGACGCGGTTCGTGGCGTCGCTCCGGCGCTGCTACGCGCCGGTCGTGCTGTTCGGCTGCACGGAGCACCGCTGGCTGTTCGTCCGCGAGTACGCGGCCGCGCCCGGCCGGCCCGGACCGCGGCCGTGGGCGCTCGAATGCCTCATCGTGCCGGCGGTCATCGAGACGCAGACCTGGCACCGTCCGAAGCATCCGCCGAACGACGACGGGAGCGTCACCATGACGCCGACGCCGGTATCGGCCGACGACGTCGCGGCGACCGCGGCCGCGCTCTACGGCGCGCACGTCCGCATCGGCGCGTTCGACGAGGTCCTGCGCGAACCGTGCGCGGCGTGCGGGGCGCAAGCGCTCGTCGCCTGCGAGCACGGTTTCGATCACGACTCGGGCTGCCAGTGGCTCGACGTCGTCCGCCTGTGCCTCGCCTGTCCGCGGCTCGACGGCATCGCCGCCTCTCCCCCGCTCGACGCGCGCGACGCGCACCCTCTCCTGCCGCCCGCCGCGCGCAGGCCGTGAATCCGGGCCCCCTTCCGGGGACCCGGTCTTTTTTTTCGCCGGAACGAAAAAGGCCGGACCAAGAGGTCCGGCGTGGAGCTGCCGAATATTTCCGTTCCCTTACGGCAGCTCGCCGTGCCGCGTCAGGCGACGCGGCCCTTCGAAGTACTAAAGGCTTCCCGTGAAGACGCAGATGGGATCGCCGCCCGAGATGCCGGGACTGCCTCCCTCGAGGACGGAGGCGTCGCGGTCGCGCATCTCGAAGGCGAGATGGTCGAGCGCGGTCATGAAGTCGATGTTCGCGTCGTACATCGGGTTCATGAGCGCCTGGCCGCAGACCGGCCCGCCGGTCGGGTGCGTGACGTGCGGCTCGTCGCAGGTCTCGGGCACGTGCGCCCAGACGCCGAGCTGATGGCCCATCTCGTGGCCCATGACGGTGCGGAACATGTGCGGATCGAGCGTGCCGTCGGGGAGCTTCCCCATGCACTGCGTCTCGAACACGATGGTGTGATCGCCGAACGCGGTGGCGAGGGTGAAGGTCCCGTCGGAACGGACCACGCAGGGAGTGTCGTGGCCGTAGACGCGGACGTCGGCGTAGCGCTCGTCCGCGGTGATGTCACAGCGGACCCCTTCGGGGTACCAGATGTCGCAGCCGAGGACCGCCGCGTTGTGGAGCAGGCCAGGACTGTCCTGTACCCACACGGTCACGGTCCGCATCTCGGAGGGCGGATGGTCAGGAACGTAGGGTTCTCCGCCCACTTGGCCCGCGCAACCGGCGGCCAGCGCCGCGATGAGGGTCATCAAACCGCTGATGGGTCTTGCCATGCATGCACTCTCCTGTGAAAAGGGCGTTGCGGCGGAATGGAGCCGCTATCGTGGGGACACCGTACTACGCCCTGATGAGCCGTCAAATGCTTTGGAATGAAGGACCAGAGAACAAAGAACAGAGAAAGTCATGAGGAAAGGGATCTTCAAAAAGAGATCCGGCCCGCAAGTCCGGATCTCTTCTTTGTTCTTTCGGTCTTTGTTCTCTGTTCTTTGGTCTTCATGATCGGGCGCGTTGACAGCACAGCTCCCGCGCGGTAAGGTCCCGCGTCGTTCCACGAGGAACGGCCCGGAGGACCATGACGTTCCCTTCCAACGCCTACGGCGGCGCCGCCGTCCTGCTCGTCAACGACCACCGTCTCCGCGACGCCGTCCTGCGGCTGCTCGCGACGCCTTTCACCGCGCCGGAGGACGGCCGCGATCCGCTCGGCGCCTTCGCCGCGGCGATGGCGGCGCAGTTCCCCGCCCGCTGGCCGCGTTCCGACAACGACGCCGGCCGCGCTTTCCTCGCGAGCCTGCACAACGGCCAGCGCCTCGGCTTCGTCGCCGTCAAAGGACGGCTCGTCCTGGCGACCGATACCGCGCGCGAGGCGCTCGAGCCCCTGCACGTCGTCCGTTCGAGCTGCGGCGCGACCATGGTGAAGACCGGACACGCGCAGGCGCTCTACTGCCACTACTGCGGCGGACTCATGTAAAAGGACCTTATGGTCCTTTTTTCTTTTGCATTGCCGCTGGGTAAAGAATTTAGGATTGAGAGTTTAGAATGTAGAAGCCTCTCAATTCAATTCTCTCGCTGAAGGGGCAGCGCAAAAAAAGACCGCCTCATGAGAGGCGGTCGAACGATCACGTCGTGCGTTTGCGCGCGGCGCCGGACCAAGGGTCGGCGTCGGCTGCGGGGTGATCGTGCCAGATGCGCGCGCTGGCGACGTCGCAGCGATGGCAGAAGGCGGCGAGCGGACCCATCGCCCGCCGGCGGTTGGAGTAGTCATCGAACTCCCCTTCGACGTACTTCATGCCGTTCTGCTGCTCGTCCGTGAGGACGATGCCGTACTCGGCGAGCTTCGCGGCGCGGAACTTGTGCGCGTCCTCCTTGGCGGCGAACGCGGGCAGGTGGCGCAGCTGGCCGTCCGGGCCGAGCTCGTACTTCCAGGGCTTCTCGACGTCATGCAGGAACACGACGAGGAGCGCGTCGGAGAGCGAGAACGGCCAGGGACGGATGTCCGCCCAGGCGCGGTGGTCGACGAGCGCGATGTTCATGATCTCGGTGACGTGGTCGACGTAGCCGCCGGGCCAGGCCTGGTGGTTGTTGGTCGAGCCCTGCACCGTTTCGAACAGCGCGCGGTTGGCGTCAAGCAGCTTCCTGCAGGCGGTGCGGTTGGGCTCGTCGATGAGATCGACGAGGTCCTCGATCGCGAGGTACGGAGGTTGCATGCCCAGCTCCTTTCTCTTGAGGAAGTCTTTGCCCTTGCCGAGGTCCGTACGGACGGGCACGCCGGTCGCGCAGAGCGGACAGGCGTTCTCCTTCCACGTCGGGAAGGTGAGCTCGACGAGCGCGTGGAACTCCGGCGGAGCGCCGACGGCTTCCGCGGACACGCTACCGCGGTTCACGAGCGCGCCGACGCCGACGACGTTCGCGCCGGCGGCGCGGGCGGCGTCGACGACCTTGCGGCACGAGCCGCCGGTCGTGAGGATGTCCTCGACGACCAGGACCTTGCGGCCGCTGATCGCCTCGGCGTAGCCGCGGGCGAAGATGAATCCCCCGTCCGGGGTCTTGTCGGCGAACGCGGCGCGGACGTCGCGTTGCGCCTGCGACCAGTTGCGCAAATGCTCCGCGACGTGCGACGCGATGATCGCGCCGCCGACGGCAGGGCCGACGACGACGTCGACGCCGGCCTTCGAGAAGGCCAGCGCCAGACGCAGGCAGACCCAGGAGAGCTTGTCGGGGCGAAGGAAGACCGCGTCCTTGTTGACGTAGGCCTTCCCGTGCAACCCCGAGGCGTAGACGAAGTGCGAGCCGTCGATGACCGCGCCGCACTCCGCAAGGATATGCATCGGGTCGTAGGGGTTCATCCGAGCGCCTCCTCGATCTCCCTGGCGATCAGCCCGGCCGCCTCGGCCGGCGAACCGACCTCGGGCGGCGGCGCGCTGATCGGCCTGCCGATGACGAGATAGTCGGCGCCGGCCCTGATGGCCTCGCCGGGCGTCATGACGCGCTTCTGGTCCCCCGCCGCCGCCCACAAGGGACGGACGCCGGGCGTGATGCGCAGGAGCGGCAGGTCGGCGAGTCCGCCGACCTCCTGGGGCGAACAGACGACGACGTGCGCGCCGGCCTCGCAGAGCAGCTCCGCGAAAGCGCGGACCTTCGCTGACGGCCTGTCGCCGAAGATCTCGACGCACTCTTCCTCGTCGATGGAGGTGAGCACCGTGACGCCGATGACCTTGCTCGCGCCGCAGGCGGCGACGGCCGCCTTGACCGACGCGAGCCCGGACGAGGCGTGCACGGTGAACATCTTCACGCCCCGGGCCGCGACCGGACGCGTGGCGCCGGCCATGGTGTTGGGGATGTCGTTGAACTTGCCGTCGTACATGACCAGGCCGCCGGCGTCGTGCACCGCGTCCACGGCCTGGGGGCCGCCGACCGCGGTGATGAGCTCGAGGCCGATCTTGATCGGACCGACGTGCGGCGAGATGGCCGCCACGCGGGCCTTGGCTTTGTCGAGGGAATCGACGTCGAGGGCGTAGATGATCTTGTCCTTCGCTTGCATGGTTCCTTCCTCCCTTTGTGCAAAGAGCGCCGAGAGCGTACCCGGGCCGGAGTCGAAAGTCCAGAGTCGGGGGTCGAAAGAAAAACCCTGCTTTCGGCAGGGTCGGAGAGTCAGGGGGAGATGACGCGGAAGACGTTCGGGCCGTCGGTGGCGAGGTAGCACACCGCCCGTTCGGCCGCGTCGTGGCGGACGTTGATGATCCGTTCGAAGACCGGGCCTTCGTCCTCGTCGATGACCACGCGCTCGCCGCGCCCTTCGACGCCGATGACGACGAGCTCGTCGTCGGGCGTGTAGAAGTGGTCATGGGCGTAGCGGTAGCCCTTCTGCCAGGCGCGCTCGTGGTCGACCGGGAAGTACCGGCGCGACGACTCGATGTACGCGTGTCCGACCCCCATGTAGGGGTTGAAGAGCAGCGCCAGCGGCCAGGCCCAGAGCTTGGAGAGACCCCGCGGTTCGCCTTCCATGCGGCCGAGCGCTTTCGCGACCACGCCGCTCATGACCCGGGCGGGTCCCGAGTAGCGGATGCCGACGTAGGCCGCGCGCCGCCCGTCCTTGTTGAGGGCGTACGAACGCATGCCGCCGAAGGTCTCGATGCCGTCGAAGGCCGGGCCGGTCGTGCCGCGGTAGCGCACGCGGACGCTGCGACGGAGACCGTCCCAGGCTTCCTCCGGTCGCTCGGGCCGCTCGCGGCGGTCCCACAGGCCGTTGAACCAGTGGTAACGGTCCGTGCCGGGCGGCACCGTGACGGGCTCGGAGCGCGAACCGTCATCGTAGACGACGTAGGCCTTGTCGCCCTCCTTCACGTGGATGGCGTGGCGCATCCGGTCCATGAGCACGGGTTCGAATTCGAACTTCCCGGTCAGGTCCTCGCCGTTCACGAAGTAGTGGATGGTGTCGTCCTTGGAGCGGAGGTCGTCGCGGTTCCAGGCGCTCCAGGCAAGACGCTCGTCGTCGAGCCAGTCGAAGTGGTACACGGTCCCGAACGGGACCTCGTAGCGCTTCTCGCCGTTCACGAAGATCTCGCTCGAATCCTCGCCCCGGCCGCGCCCCTGCTTGGCGACGGCGAGCTTGGCGCCGTCGAACGAGAGCGAGACGGGCATGAGGTCGTGCGGTCCGGACTCGGCGAGCACGCGGCCGCCGAACACGTACCGGTGCGTGCCGTCTTCCGGCTCGGTGACGATCAGGAACGCGCGGTTGTCGGACGAAGGACTGATGTGGGCCACGGGCCCCCAGGCCGGGTCGATCTCGCCGAGCCGCTGCAAACGATGCTCGCGTCTGGTCATGTGGTCTCTCCTCTTCGGGTGAAGGAACTCCGGCGCGTGTAGCGCCGACATCGCAGGATAAGGGATAAAGGGGGAAAGGTCAAAAGGGGTAAAGCCGCGCTTCCGCTCTCCCCCTTTCCCCCTCTACCCCTTTACCCCTTTACCCCTTTACCCCCAACTGCTTGAATCCCCACAGGTCTTTCATCGAAAGCATGAGGTGACGGATGCCGTCCGTGAGTTCGTGCCTCGGCGTCGCCGCCGCGGCCATCCATCTCTCCGCCTATGCGGTCTACGCCCGCCGTGCCGGGCGCGGCGAGGCGCGGCTCAATACCGCGACATGGATCCTCTGGGTGTTCCTCTCGGCGCTGAACGCCGCGAGCTACCTGATGATGACGGGCGACATCGCCAAGAGCGCGGTCTCGCTCGGCGGCGCGACCGCCTGCACCATCACGCTCGCCTACGCCTTCGCCAAAGGACGGGCCTCGCCCGTCGCGCCCGCCGACGGCGCCGCGCTCGCCGCCGGGCTCGTCGCGGCGGCCGCGTGGTGGATCTGGCGCAGCGCGACCTTCGCGAACCTCATCCTCCAGGCCGGTTTCATCATTTCGATGGTCCCGGTCTATCGCGTCATCCTCAAGGACCCGCGCGCCGAGCCGCCGCTCCCCTGGTTCATGTGGGGCTCGGCCTACGCCGTGACGCTCGTCGTGGTGCTCCTGCGCTGGCAGGGCCATTACCCCGACCTCGCCTACCCGGGCATCAATCTCGTGACGCATTCGGGGGT
>DATJFD010000024.1:0-31074 GCA_035495855.1 Binatia bacterium
CGGAAAGAACGCGCGTACCCTATCATGTCGGCCGGTTTTTTCAATCCCTCGGCCATGGCAACATGGCCGCCGGCTGCCATGGGGGAACGGGCTGGAATGGGCTTATATCGTGTCGTACAATATATCTTAGACGACACATGACAAGGCGGATGGGCTGAAAAGGACTGCCCCGGACGGGACTTGTCTCCCGGGCCTTATTTTTGTGGCGTGCTCATTGCATGGAGGATTCTCGGCATTGATGATGCGTTGCGCCGTGGTTCGGTTCGTGCGGATCCAACTGACGCCGCGTCGTCATGTCTGCATGACCGTGGCACTCATTAATTTGGCTAGGTTGAGCTATTTTTGCTATGTTGAGCTAAAAAAAGACCCGCGTCAGACGGGTCCGAAAGCGTCATGGGGGATGGTCCAGTCGTCCTCGATGGCCAGGAGCGAACGGAGCTTGTGTCCCCCGCCTTCCGTGCCCTCGGCGTAGGCCGCGGGCATCAATTGGAATTTGCGGCCGGGCCAGCGGCGCTTGAGCTCGGCGATTGCGGGGCCGAGGTCCTTCTCGCGGTCCCAGCAGCGCAGCTCGAGCACGAGCGGCTCCCTGGAGAGCGTGGTCAGGCGGTGCGTGATGCGATGCTTGCGGCTTTCCATGGCCGGGAACGCCTGGCCGCATTCAGGGCAGGTCCAGGGCTCCCGTCCGAGCTTCTCGGCGCGGGACATCCTCGCGGCTTCGGCGATCATCTCCAGCAATTTGAACATCGTCGCCTCCTTATAAGGAAAGGGCTGGGGACGTTGTAGCACGGCCGCGGCGAAATGCACACCGTTGACGCGAAGCGGCGCCGGGTCTATCCTGCCCGCGACGCCGAACCCGCACCCGCACAAAGGAGGGCTCCAATGTCCGTCTGCTCGATGATCCTCGTGACGCTCCTCGGTACGCCGCTGGCCATCCTCGGCCTCGCGCTCCTGTACAAGGGCCTGCAGCGCCTCGCCGCGCGCCTCAGAACGTCGGAGGCCCCGCGACTGCCCGTCGGCGCGCGTTACGCGCCGGCGCTGATCACCGCCATGCTGGCGCTCGCGATGGGCGTCGGCATCGGCCAGGGCTGGCGGACGTCGCATCCGTGCCAGCAGGCAACCGCCGCGGCCGGCAAGCTCCCGCAGGTCCTCGCCTGTCTGGCGAAATGAAGAACGAAGACGTTCCATCTTCCGGACGTCCGCCGCGCGCGGACGTCTCTATTTTTTTACAAAAGAAAAACCCTCCGCACGAAGTGCGGAGGGTGCGTTCAGGCCGTGACGGGCCTCGGGCCGAGGATGGCCTCGATCTCCGCGGCTCCCAGGGATTCCTTCTCCCTGAGCGCGGCGGCGAGCGCCAGCAGAAGCTCCTTCTTCTCGGTGAGCATCCGCTTCACGTCGTCGTAGCAGGTCGACGTCAGCTTCTTGATCTCGCGGTCGATGGCCGCGGCGGTCTCGTCGCTGTAGTCGTTCTGGCTCTGTTCGAACCAGCCCTGCTGCTTGTCGCCGAAGGTGCGCTGTCCGAGCTCGTCCGCCATGCCGTAGTCGGTCACCATGTGCTTGGCGATGGCCGTCAGGCGCATGAGATCGTTGCCTGCTCCGGTGGTGAAGTCGTTGCCGAGGAGCATTTCCTCGGCGACCCTGCCGCCGTAGAGCATCTTGATCTCCGCCAGGAGCTGGCTCCGCCTGGCGAGCTTCCGGTCCTGTACCGGCAGCGTCCAGGTGAGGCCGAGCGCCTGCCCGCGCGCCACGATGGTGACGTGGTTCACGGGGTCGCACTCGGGCGTGTACCATCCGATGACCGTATGACCGGCCTCGTGATGGGCGACGATGTTCTTCTCCTCTTCGGACATCACCACGCCCTTGCGCTCCGGGCCCATGAGGACCTTGTAGCGGGCGTATTCGATGTCGGCCATCTCGATCTGCGTCTTGTTCAGCTTGGAGGCCTGGAGGGCCGCCTCGTTGAGCAGGTTCTCGAGGTCCGCGCCGGACATGCCGGGCGTGCCGCGAGCGACGATCGAAAGGTCGGCGTCCGGTCCCAGCGGCTTGCCCCGGGCATGGACCTTGAGGATGGCCAGGCGGCCGTTGATGTCCGGCTTCGGCACCACCACGTGGCGGTTGAAGCGGCCGGGCCTCAGCAGCGCCTTGTCGAGCACTTCGGGACGGTTCGTGGCGCCGATGACGATGACGCCCTCGTTGCCCTGGAAGCCGTCCATGCAGATGAGCAGCTGGTTGAGGGTCTGCTCGCGCTCGTCGTGGCCTCCGCCGACGGTGATGCCGCCGCGGCTCTTGCCGACGGCGTCGATCTCGTCGATGAAGATGATGCACGGCTTGCGCTTGCTGGCGTTCTCGAAGAGGTCGCGCACGCGGGCCGCGCCCACGCCGACGAACATCTCCACGAAGCTCGACGCGTCGGCCGAGAAGAACGGCACGCCGGCTTCGCCGGCGATCGCCCTGGCCAGCAGCGTCTTGCCGCAGCCGGTCTCGCCGAGCATGAGCACGCCCTTAGGAGGGCGCCCGCCGAGCTTCATGAACTTGGCCGGGTCCTTGAGGTACTGGACGAGGTCCTTGCACTCCTCCTTGGCTTCGTCCACGCCGGCGACGTCGTTGAACGTCACCTTTCCTTCGGTGTGAAGCGTCGCCTTGCTCGACATGACCTGCTTGAGCGTGCCTCCGCCTCCGCCCGCGTTCTTGACGGCGCGGAACAGGAAGACGAGGAGCAGGATCGGCAGGCCGAGCTTCAGGAGCAGCATGAGCATGTTGCCCGTCTGCGACGGAGGTTCCTCGCGATACGAGACATGGTGCTCGCGCATCGCCCGGTTGAGCTCGGTGCGGTCGGTCACGTAGGTCGTGACGGTGCCGTGCGACGGGGTCGTTCCCCGCACATGGTCGCCGCTGATCGTGACGCTCGTGACCTCGCCGGTCTCGACGCGGTTGATGAACTCGCTGATGGAAACTTCCTGGGTCTGCGTCCGAGCGGGGTCCATCATGAAGAACGCCGCAAGGACCGCCCCAAGAATGAGCAGCCAGACGAGAAACATGGGCTTTCCCCGCATGATGGTCTCTCCTTCGAATGTCAAAAGACCGTTCGGACGGCCAAAAGGGACGTCTCATGCACCTTAACCAGCCGGGAGAGAACATGCAACGTGCCGCTCCCCCGCCCTCCCCTCTTACTGCGCTGCGTCCTTCAGACGGAAGAAAATGCGCTCATTGTAGCGGAGATCCACGTATTCGAGCGCCGGGCGCCGGGCGCCGATCTTTTCTTTGAGCACGAGCGAAAGGCGCTCGGCCTGGACGTCGAAGGGCGACGCCGTGGCGAGGTAGACATGCCAGCCGGAGGCCATGAGCGCGTCCACGGAGTCGGCCGTCTCGTCAGGCGTGAACCAGCGGACGGGTTCGCCGGCCACGTCGGGCAGGCGCGCGCTGGCCTGGAGCACCAGGCCGACGGTCGCCGCGGAAAAGGCCTGGCTGCCCGGTATCGACACGTCGCGATGCGCGTCGTCGGTGCGCTTGTCCAGGATGAGCGGCCAGGCGTTCTTGGGGGCGGGTTTCTCCGGCTCCTTGGGCGGCACCGCCGGTTCCTGCTTGCCCTTGGCGGGCGCGGCTTTCGCCGGAGGCGGCGCGGGCGCTGGCGCGGGCGGCGCGGCGACGTCCATGGATTCCGCGCCGAGCCCCTGCACCGACACGGCCTCGAGACCCGGCGGGAGGTCGCCCATGAGCGACAGCTCCTTGCCGGAGAGCTCGCGGATCACGAAGCCGGACTCGTCGAGCGCGTACAGGCGGCCGTCGCGCTCGAGCGCGGCCTTGGTCGTCTTCTCGCGCACGGTGACGATGACCGTGCCCGGCAGCTTCTTGCCGATGTCGACGCCGGAAAGGTAGATGGTCTTCTCGATAGCTTTGCGGGCGGCGCCTTCGCCGAAGAACAGTATGTTGCGGCGCGGGAAGATCAGCGTCGAGCCGGACGCGTAATCCTCGAGCGCTTTGCGCACGTTCTCTTCGGTCGGGCCGGACGCGCCCTGCACCTCGAACGAGGCGATGCGCAGCGCCGGGCTCCAGATGACGTACCAGGCGGCGCCGGCGGCGAGCGCGAGGGCGACGATGCCGGCGATGAGCCGCACGGGCACCGGCCCGCCTCCGGAAGAACGGCGCAGCGAAGAGCGGTTGCCGCGCAGCAAGCGTCCCGCGGCGCGCGGGAACAACGGGTTCCCGTACCGCTGGCGGTGGAAGTCGCGGAACTTTCGCTGTCGGGTGCCGTGTCTCCAGGGCGTGCTCATGCGCGTGCGCGTGCGGGCTTGGCGGGCTTCTTGGCCGGCGCCGGTTCGTAGGACCTCGAGATGGCGCGCTTGGCCATGGCGGCGTCGAGCGCGATGGCCACGAGCCGGTCGAGGAGTTCGGGGTACGGGAGGCCGGAGGCGGCCCAGAGCTTCGGATACATGCTGATGGAGGTGAAGCCCGGCAGCGTGTTGATCTCGTTGACCACGATGTCGAGGGATTCGGGGCCCACGAAGCAATCGACGCGCGCCATGCCTTCCGCGCCAAGCGCGGCGAAGGTGGCGAGCGCGTAGCCGCGGATCCGCTCGGTGAGCGCCTGCGGCAGGTCGGCCGGGACGATCGTCGCCGACTTCCCGTCGACGTACTTGGCGTTGTAGTCGTAGAACTCGTTCGAGGGGACGATCTCGCCGAGCACCGAAGCGGTCGGCGTCGCGCCCCCGAGCACCGCGCATTCGATCTCGCGCGCCTTGGGCACGGCCTTCTCGACGATGGCGGTCGCGTCGTACGCGTGCGCCAGGGCGATGGCGTCGGCGAGCTCCCGCAGATGATGCGCCTTGGAGACGCCGACCGAGGAGCCGAGGTTGGCCGGTTTCACGAAGCACGGAAAGCCGAGCGTCTTGGCGATCTCGCCCGTGAGGGAGGCGCGGTCCTTCTTCCAGGCGGCGGCCCCGAAGGCGATGAACGGAACGACGGGCAGGCCCGCCTGCGCGAGCAGCCGTTTCTGCACGGCCTTGTCCATGCCGACCGAGGAGCCGAGCACGCCGGAGCCCACGTAGGCGTGGCCCGCGAGCTCGAGGAGGCCCTGGAGGCAGCCGTCCTCGCCGTAGGTGCCATGGACGATCGGGAAGACGACGTCGATGCGCTCCGCCGGCTTGCCGTTCTCGTCGAGCAGATGCCCGACCGAAGCGTCCGGCACGAGATGGCGGCGCGCGCCTTTCGCGAGGCCTTTCCTGCGGTCCGCCGGCAGGATCGACGGGTCGAGCGACCAGCGGCCGCGCTTGTCGATGCGGACGGGTACGACGTCGTACTTCTTCGGGTCGAGCGCGGCGGCGATGGAGGTCGCGGACTGCACCGAGACCTCGTGTTCGCCGGAGCGGCCTCCGAAGACCAGGATGAGCGAAAGCGTGCGGGACATAAGGTGAGCTTTGAGCTGCGAGCTTTGAGCTGCGAGCGGGCTTCCGCGGAAGCTCGAAGCTCGCCGCTCGAAGCTCGAAGCTTGTTAGGGGGTCAGGACGCGCGGGGTGAGCGGGTTGATGCGGGTGACGATCTCGTAATTGATGGTGCCGGTGGCGGAGGCGAGGTCCTCGGCGGCGATGGCGTCCGCGCCCTGCCGACCGATGAGCGTGACCTCGTCCTCGATCTTCACGCCGGGGATGTCGGTCACGTCGACCACGCACATGTTCATGCAGACCCGGCCGAGCACTTTGGCGCGCCTGCCGCGGACGAGCACGCGCCCGACCGAGGAGAGGCCGCGGTCGAAGCCGTCCCAGTAGCCGACCGGGATGACCGCCACCTTGGAGCGGCGCGCGAGGCGTTCGGTGAGGCCGTAGCTCACCGGCGCGCCCTCGGGCAGGTCCTTCACCTGCGCCACGACGGTCTTCCAGGAGAGCGCGGGCCGGAGCGTCGGCGTCCTCCCCTTCTGGCCGGCGGACACCTTCGTCTCCTTCGACGGCCACAGGCCGTAGAGCGCGATGCCGGAGCGGACCATGGCGTAGTGCGTCTCCGGGAACAGCAGGACGGCGGCGCTGCAGGCGCTGTGCACCATCGGCGGCTTCACGCCCGCCTTGGCGAGCAGTTTCACCATTGCCTCGAACTTCCCGCGCTGGCCCATGGCGTACGAGGAATCGGTGGTGTCCTCGATGTTGGCGTAGTGCGTGGAGACGCCTTCGACCTCCACGGTCTTGAGGCGCTTGAGGTAGTCGGCGAAGGCGGGCAGGTCGCGCTCCAGGATGCCCTGGCGCGACGTGCCGGTCTCGAGCTTGAGATGGACCTTGGCCGGGCGGCGGCGCGTGCCGGCCTTGGCCAGGCGCGCCACGTTCTCGCGGTTATAGACGATCTGGCTGAAGCCCTGCCGCACCGCGCGGGCGGCGTCGGCGAAGGGCGTGTAGCCGAGGATGAGCACGGGCTTCTTCGTGCCGGCCTTGCGGACGATCTCCGCCTCGCGCAGCGCGTCCACGCCGAACCAGTCGACCGGGGCCTTGGCGAGCGCGGCGACCGTCTCCGGGATGCCGTGGCCGTAGGCGTTCGATTTCACGACCGCCATGAGCGCGGTGTCGCGGCCGGCCGCGCGCTTGAGCGTCTCGGCGTTCTCGGCGAGCGCGGAACGCGAAACTTCGACCCACGTCTTGGCGGGTCTTTCCATGAGCTTCGAGCTTCGAGCTTCGAGCTTCGAGCGGACGAAGTTGGCGGTTCGGGTCAGCATCGGGGCGTTCCTATCACCGTGCGTCCTGCCATGAACGGCACGAGCGCCTCCGGCACGCCGATGGAGCCGTCCTCGCGCTGGTGGTTCTCGATGAGCGCGATGAGCGTGCGGCCGAGCGCGATGGCGGTGGCGTCGTTGGTGTGCGCGAACTCGCTGCCGCCGGCCCGGCGCTTCACGCGCGTGCCGAGGCGCCGCGCCTGGTAGTCCGTCATGAGGTCGGAGGTGTGCGTTTCGCGGTAGCGCTGCTGGCCGGGCATCCAGGATTCGATGTCGATCTGGCGCGCGTCGGGGCCGCCCATGTCGCCGGTGCAGATCTGCACGACCTGGTACGGGATGCGCAGCGCCTGCAGGAAATGCTCCTGGAGCGCGACGAACAGGTCCTGCTCGGCGAGCGACTGCTCGCCCGCGGAGAACGATTCCATCTCGATCTTGTCGAACTGGTGGAGGCGCAGGATGCCCTTGGTGTCCTTGCCGTAGGAGCCGGCCTCGCGGCGGAAGGCGGCCGTGCAGGCGACGTAGCGCAGCGGCAGCGCGGCCTCGTCGAGCGTCTCGTCCATATGCATGGGCCCGAGGGTGTGCTCGGCGCTGCCGATGAGGTAGAGGTCGTCGCTCGGGATGTGGTAGCGCTCCTCGCGCGGTTCGAGGCGGGCCATGCGCTGGAACACCTCCGGCTTGATCATGAGCGGCGGGACGACGGGGACGAACGGCGTCGACGGCGCCGACAGGCCGTTCGCGGCAATGATGGCCTCGAGCGCCCCTTTGTCGGTGAGCACCGAGAAGACGTAGGAGATGATCGCCTGCTGTAAGAGCACGAGATCGCCCTTGAGGTACGTGAACCGCGCGCCGGTCACTTCGGCGCCGAGCTCGTTGTCGATCATGCCGTGGAGCTTGCCGAGCTCGACGTGGTCTTTGGGCGTGAACGCGAACTTCGTCGGCTCGCCCCAGGTGCGGATGACCACGTTGCCGCTCTCGTCGGGACCGACCGGCGTGCCGTCGACGGGCACGTTGGGGAGTTTCAGCAGCAGCGGCTGCATCTTGGCGTCGAGCGCGGTCATCGTCTCCTCGAGCGCGCCGAGCTCGCCCTTGAGGCGCTTGCCGTTCTCGATGTCCTTCGCCTTCGAGGCCTCGTTGCGCTGGCGGTTGATCTCCTCGATCTTGGCCTGCAACGACTTGCGCTCCGCGTCGAGCGCGAGCAGCGCGTCGACGTCCACGTCGACGTTCTTGTTCTTGGCCGCGGTGCGGACCTTGTCGGGATTCTCGCGGATGAATTTGATGTCGAGCATAGGACGGCGAAACAAGAAAAAGGCGGTGCGGTTACCGCCTCCCATGATGCCACGGACTCCCCCGCTTGACAACCTGGAGGTCGAAGTCTGGAAATCAGCGATGTTGAGCGAAAAACCGCGCTTATGCCGCGGTTCTCACCGAGCCGGGCCCGGAGGAACGAAACGATGCGCTTTCATCCCCCGCCGTTCGTTCTCGGACACGAGCGTCGACAGCACCGCGGAGCGGTCGGCCTTGTCCGCGACGATGCGGTCGAAGGTCGGGTCGTCGTCGACGAAGTAGACCTGGGCTCCGCGCCCGAGCATGCCGTCGATGACCGAGGGGTGATGCGTCGCGGCGACGGGCGCCACGTCGGCGAAACATTGCCATTCGTAGGACTTGCCGATCTTCTCGAAGGCCGCCGCCGGCAGCTCGTAGAGCCAGCCGCCCGGATCGCGCCGGGCGAACTCTTCGGATGTCCCCCAGATGCAGATGTAAGCCACGTCCTGCTCGAAACCGATGCTGGAGAGCGCGTCCGCCGGGACCATGAAGAGGCTGGCGACGTCGGCGCGTTCGGTCGCGAAGACCGCGGAGCGGTGATGCACGTGGTCCTCGGACCCGTGGCGCAGGACCGGCCGCAGCGCGCCTTCGATGCGTTCGGGGCTGCCGTGATAGAGGACGCCGGGGCCGTTCATGCCTTTTCGTGCGTGCGGTGGATCTCGAGCTTCAGCCGCGAGGAAGAATACTTCGCGGTCTCGAGCCCGCCGACCTGCACGATGCGCGGCGGCTTGCGCAGGCCCGCGACCTGCGCGAGGAACTTCGGATGCGTGGCATCCTGGTCGTGGCCGACGCAGATGACGTCGGGCGCGAGGCGGCTCACGGCCGTCCAGCGCGCGCCTTTGTCGCCGAGCTCCGCGTGCGCCACGCCCTTGAGCGAAGCGACCATCTCGAGGCGTTCCTGTTCGGTGAAGAACGGCGGCCTGCCCTTCTCCGCGGCCGCCTTCTCGTCGCGCGTCACGACCACCGTCACTTCCCCGTGCTTCGCCGCCTCGCGCAGGAAGGCCATGTGCCCCGGATGGAGCAGGTCGAACACGCCGAAAACGAGGACGCGCTTTGTCTTACTTTTGCTCATCGCTTTGTTCCGGCCTGAGCGTCGGGAAGAGGATCACTTCCTTGAGACTGTGCGCGTTCGCGAACACGGCGGCGAGGCGGTCGACGCCGAGGCCCCAGCCGGCGGTCGGCGGCATGCCGACGGACAGCGCTTCGATGAAGTCCTCGTCCATGGGCTGCGCCTCCTCGTCGCCGCCCTGGCGGAGCTTCTCCTGCTCTTCGAAGCGCGCGCGCTGGTCGAGCGGGTCGTTCAGTTCAGAGAAGGCCTTCACGTATTCGCCGCGGGCCATGACCAGCTGGAAGCTCTCGACGTAGCGGCCGTCGCCCGGCTTGCGCTTGGCCAGGGGGAGGATCTCGGTCGGATGGTCGATGATGAAGGTCGGCTCGACGATGTTCGGCCGCACGGTCTTCTTGTAGAGGTTGTCGAGGATGGCGCCGCGGTCGTCCTTCGGCTCCACCTTCACGCCTTTGGCTTCGGCCGCCTTGGCGAGCTCGGCGCGGTCGCCGTAGTTCTCGATGTCGAGGTCGGCGTACTGCTTGATGGCGTCGCGGAAGGCCAGGCGCGGGTACGGGCCCTTGAGGTCGAACTTCATGCCGTCGTACTCGATGGCCGTGGAGCCGCAGCAGCGCTCGGCGATGAGGGCCAACAGGTCCTCGGTCATGGTCATGTGCTCGCGGTAGTCGGCGTACGCCTGGTAGGCCTCGACCGAGGTGAACTCGGGGTTGTGCGAGTGGTCGATGCCCTCGTTCCTGAAGCTGCGGCCGAGCTCGAACACGCGCTCGTAGCCGCCGACGATGAGGCGTTTCAGGAACAGCTCCGGCGCGATGCGCAGGTAGAGGTCGACGTCGAGCGCGTTGTGATGGGTGATGAACGGCCGCGCCGAGGCGCCGCCGGCGATGGCCTGCAGGATGGGCGTCTCGACCTCCATGAAGCCGCGCTCGATGAAGAACTCGCGGATGGTCTGCACGACGAGGCTGCGCTTCCTGAAGATGAGCCGCACTTCGGGGTTGCTGACGAGGTCGAGGTAGCGCTTGCGGTAGCGGAGCTCGGTGTCGGTCAGACCGTGCCACTTGTCGGGCAGGCCGGCGAGCGACTTGCTGATGAGCGTCCAGCGCTTGGCCTCGACGCTCTTCTCGCCGCGCTTGGTGACGAAGCACGTGCCGGTCACCTGGAGGAAGTCGCCGCGGTCGATCATCTTCTCGAAGGCTTCGAACGAGGAGGCGCCGAGCACGTCGCTCTTCAGGTGCAGCTGGATCTTCTGCGTGCCGTCCTCGAGGTCCGCGAAGCAGGCGCCGCCGTGGCCGCGCACGGCCTTGAGCCGCCCGACGATGGTGATCTCCGACTTGTACTTCTCGAGCGTCTCGAAAAGGCCGATGGCGTCGGCGATGGTGTGCGTGCGTTCGCAGCGCGCGGGGTACGGATCGAGGCCGGCGGCGATGGCGGCGTTCAGTTTCTCGAGCCGCACCGCGGATTCCTCGATGGAGCGTTGTTCTTCCATAGCTAGCAGCTGATCTCCTTCACGACGTAGGTCTTCGTTCCGGCCGGCACCTTCACTTCGGCGGATTCGCCGACGCGCTTGCCGAGGAAGGCCTGGCCGAGCGGCGATTCGTTGGAGATGAGGCCCTTGAGCGGGTCCGCCTCGGTCGAGCCGACGATGGTGAGGGTCTTCTCCTTGCCGTCGCTTTCCACCTTCACGCGGCAGCCGATGGTGACGGTGTCCGAGCTCTTGGCCTCGATCACGACGGCGCGGTTGATGCCGTCCTCGAGCTCCATGATGCGGCTCTCCGTCCAGCCGGATTCGTCCTTGGCGTCATGGTAGTCGGCGTTCTCCTTGAGGTCGCCGAGGTCCTTGGCCTTCTCGATGCGCGCAGCGACCTCGCGGCGTTTGACCGTCTTGAGGTGATGCAGCTCCTGTTTCATTTTTTCGAGGCCTTCCTTGGAGACGTAGACCGGGTTGGACATACTTTTTAGCTTTGAGCTTCGAGCGTCGAGCTTCGAGCTTGGCGCGGGCGCGGCAAGTCCAGAAACTGCGGTAAGGCTTGATTCTGCGGATAAAACGCTATCGTATGCCGGAAAAATTGAAAAGTGAAGCCCGCATCCCTCGCGGCCCTGGCATCCGGCCAAGCATACCGCATCGGGCGGGCGGTGTCAGCGGACCGGCGCGGGGACGGTCGCGGCCGGAGGGGCGGCGGGCGGCTTGGGGACGGCCGCCGTGCGCGAGGCCGGCTTCGCGAAATAGCGCCGGTAGATGGCCTTGGCGATGGGCGTAGCCGTCGTCGAGCCCTCGACGCCCTCCTCGATCATCACGGTGACGACGATCTCGGGCTTGTCATAGGGCGCGTAGGACGTGAACCATGCGTGCGGCGCCTTGGTCGGGTGCCACTGCGCCGTGCCGGTCTTGCCGGCGACGGCCACCGGGAGGTCGCCGAGCGACCGCGCGCTGCCCGAGGTGACCGCCTGGCGCAGGCCCCGGCGCACCGCGTCGATGGAGGCGGCGTCGACGACCTGGGGATCGATGGTGACGGGGTCGACCTGCGTGCGCGTGCCGTCCGCGGCGGTGGTCGCGGCGACGACGTGCGGACGGACGAGCGCGCCGCGATTGGCGAAGACGGCGGTCATGGTCGCGATCTGCAGCGGCGTCACGAGCACGTCGCCCTGGCCGATGGCCGCGTGATAGGTGTCGCCGACGTACCACTGCTCCTTCTTGACCTTCTCCTTCCATTCCTTGGACGGCAGGAAGCCCGAGGCCTCCGCGGGCAGGTCGATGCCGAGCGGCTGACCGAGGCCGAACTTGTGCGCGTACTTCGCGATGCGGTCGATGCCCAGGCCCTTGAAGTCGTCGTAGCCGCCGCCGACGTAATAGAAGAACGTGTTCACGGATTCGGCGAGCGCCTTGGCGAGGTTGGTGGGGCCGTGGCCGCCGGCCTTCCAGTCAGGGAAGAACCATTTGTCGACGCGTATGCCGCCGGTCGACAGCACCGTCGTGTTCGGCGTGATGACGTGCTCGGCCATGGCGGCCGCGCCGACCGCGAGCTTGAAGACCGAGCCGGACGCGACCTCGCCGGAGACGGCGCGCGGGAAGAGCGGATGGTCGGGGTCGTCGGTGAGCGCCTTGAACTGGTCGGGCGTGATGCCCTTGGCGAACATGTTGTTGTCGAAGGCGGGCTCGCTGACCATGGCGAGCACTTCGCCGGTCGAGGGCTTCATGACGATGACGCTCCCCCGCTTCTTGCCGGCGGCGCGCAGGCCGTCGCGGAAGATCTTCTCGACGTCCTTCTGGAGGTCGAGATCGAGGGTGAGCACGAGGTTCCTGCCCGGCTGGCCCGTCTCCTCGGACAGCACCTTCTTCTCGCGCCCGGTGGCGTCGACCTCTATGCGGCGCTTGCCGTAGGAGCCGCGAAGCACGGGTTCGTAGAAACGCTCGAGCCCGGTCTTGCCGATGAAGTCGGACGGCTGGTACGACGCGCCGCTCGCGTCGAGCTCCTTCTGCGTCAGGCGCCCCTCGAAGCCGAGCACGTGCGAGAGCGAGGGGGCGTCCGCGGAGGCGAGGTACTCGCGCCGCGTGCCGACGGCGAGGGAGACGCCTGGCGCGGAGGCGTTCTCGATCTCCACGCGCACCGCCTGGTCGTGGGTGAGGTTGTCCGCGACGGTGACCGCCGAGCCGGCGTAGTCCTTGAACTCCTCCAGCTTCTGTTCGATGTCCGTCGGCTGGAGGTCGAGCATGGCCGCGAGCCGGCCGATGGCCTGCCGCCGCGCTTCGGGGTCCTTGGGAAGGTCGGCGGGCGTGACCGCGACGGAGAAGTCGGGGACGTTCCGGACGAGCGGCGTGCCGTTGCGGTCGTACATCACGCCCCGCTCGACCGGCACGAGCATCTGGCGGCTGCGGTTGCCTTCGGCGAGCCGCGCGTATTCCGCGCTCTTCACGATCTGTACGTGGCCCGCGCGCAGCACGACGAGCGTGAGCATTGCCGCGAGCGCCGCGAAGACGGCCTTGAGCTTGCGTTCGCCGATCGCCAGGCCGATGAAGGCGGGTTGCGCCGCCATGTCGGTCGCGACGATGCCGTCGCCGCCGAGGAAGGCCTCATCGATGATGCTGTCGGCGTAGGGCGCGCGGACCGCGCCGAAACCCGTCTCCCCGTCGGTGATGGGGAACGGTCCGGGAACGGGATGCCAGGTGGTGTGGTCTTCAGGCATCGCGGCGGAGGAGGAAGAAGCGCGAGAACGAGCGCCGGGCCCAGGCGGCGAGGGCGATGGCGAGCGCGACGGCGGCGAGCTGCCAGCCGAGCGCGGCGAAGGCCCGGGAGGCCAGCGTGGCGGCCGGCGCGGAGGCGGAGAACGGCGGGAAGCCGGCGAACGTCGCGCGGACGGCGCGGACGACGAGCAGCAGGACGTTCGACAGCGCGAAGGCCGCGGCGTTGATGCCGATGGTGCCGAGCCAGGAGCGGTGCGTGAACACGCGCGTGGCCAGCGCCATGGTCACGAAGGCGAGCGCCAGGAGGATGGCGGTGAAGACGCCGAAGGGCATGGACGAGAGGACGTCCGTCGCGAGGCCCGCGGCCGCGGCGGCGGCGAAGGCGTCGCCGAAACGGAAGCCGGTCACGAGCGCGACCACCATGATGAGCGGCAGGTCGAGCGACGAGGCCGCGCCGGGGAGCGCGCGCACGAAGCTCGCCTGGACGAGGCCGAGCGCGAGCGCAATGGCGATGACGGCGAGGGTGCGGCGCATAGGACGATCAGTTCGCGGCGGCGACGACGGCCTCGCCTAGGACCTGCACGAACAGCGGATGACCGGCGCTCTCGAACGGGACCACGGCGGCGGTCTGGAACGGGTCCTGGGTACGCTTGCTCACCTTCTCGACGGTGCCGACGACCAGGCCGCGGCGGATGCCCGGCTCGATGCCCGAGGTCACGACGATGTCGCCGGGGGAGAGATCGACGTTCTGCGGGATGAGGTCGATGGCCATGCTGAGGCCGCGGTCCCCTTCCAGCACGCCGGCGGTGTCCGAGGCGTTCTGCACGGCGACCGCGAGCCTGCTCTTCGTGTCGGACAGCAGGAGCACGGACGACGAGCGGCGGCGCGCCTCGAAGACCTTGCCGATGATGACGCCTTCGCCGGCGACGACCGCCTGGCCCGGGCGGACGCCGTCGTCGGAGCCGCGGTCGATGACCAGCCCATGGAAGACGTCCTCGTCGGTCTCGGAGACCACGCGTGCGAGGATGGGCGCGTCGGAGGCGCGTTCCTGAAAATGGAGCGCCAGCTTGAGCGCGTCGTTCTCAAGCGCCTGTTCGCGCAGCTTGGCGTTCTCCTTGCGCAGCGTCTCGACCGCCTTCGCGAGGGTCTCGCGGTCGGCGCGGTCGTCCGCGAAGAAGCGCTCGACGGCGCGGTCGAGGGAGGCGCCGGCGGCGTACGCGGGCGCGGCGGCCCTGAGCGCCAGCCCGGCGAGCGGGTCGGTGAGCGGGCGCAGCGCCCCCGCCGCTCCGAGCACGATGAGCAGCACGCCGAATGCGGCGGCGATGAGGATGCGGGAATTGGTGCGAACGGCCATAGGAGTGTCGGGAGTCGAGAGTCCAAAGTCGAAAGCACGGTGCGATGGCGCCCGGTCGCTTTCGACTCTCGACTTTCGGCTTTACGCGCTTTCGATCAGGCGAACATCGCCCGGCGCTCGGCCGAGGTCTCCTGCGACGACGGCAGGGCGATGGTCTTGAGGAGGTCGAGGTTGTCGATGAGGATGCCGGTGCCGCGGACCACGCAGGTCAGCGGATCGTCGGCGACGCGCACCGGGATCTCCGCGGCGTGCGAGATGACCTGGTCGAGGCCCTTGAGCAGGGCTCCGCCGCCGGTCAGCACGATGCCGCGTTCGTAGATGTCGGCCACGAGCTCCGGCGGGGTGATCTCCAGGGCGGACTTCACGTTCTCGACGATGGTGCGGACCGAGCGGGCCAGCGCCTCGCGGATCTGGGAATCATTCACCATGATCTCCTTGGGGAGGCCCGTGACCATGTCGCGGCCGCGCATCTCCATGACGAGCGGCTCCTCGAGCGGCATGGCGGAGCCGATGCGCATCTTGATGTTCTCGGCGACGCGCTCGCCGAGCAGCAAGTTGAAGTTCTCGCGCGCGAACATCACGACGTTCTTGTTGAGCTCGTCGCCGGCGATGGGCAGGGATTTCCAGGTGACGACGCCGGAGAGCGAGATGACGGCGATCTCGGTGGTGCCGCCGCCGATGTCGACGACCATGTTGCCGACCGGCTCGGTGATGGGCAGCCGCGCGCCGATGGCCGCGGCCATCGGTTCCTCGACGAGATAGACCTCGCGCGCGCCGGCGGAGAGCGCGGCGTCTTCGACGGCCTTGCGCTCCACCTCGGTGAGGTCGAGCGGCACGCCGATGACCACGCGCGGGCGCGGCAGGATGGAGAAGTTGTCCTTGTGCGACTTCTCGATGAAATGCTTGAGCATCTTCTCCGTGACCTCGAAGTCCGAGATGATGCCGGAGACGAGCGGCTTCACCGTCGCGATGTGCGCCGGCGTCTTGCCGATCATGTCCTTGGCCGAGTGGCCGACGGCGACGATCTGCCCGGTGCGCGTGTTGAGCGCGACGACCGAGGGTTCATTGATGATGATGCCCTTGTCCTTGGCGTAGACGAGGGTGTTGGCGGTGCCGAGATCGATGCCGAGGTCGCGCGAGAACCTCCCGAGGAAAGAATTGAACATCTTTTTTGTTCATTAAGGCGCGGGCGGCGCTTTGAGTCCCGGAAAGTATAGCCATCGAAGGGTGAAAGGTAAAGAGGGGTAAAGGGCGAAAGTTCCTGCCCGGGCAGGACAAAAAAACGCCCTTCGGCGCGTCTTTTCCCCTCTACCCCTTTTTACCCTCTCTCGGGCCTTACTTTCGCCGAAATGAAGAAGAATTCGAGCACCGTGAGCGCGGCCACGATGAGCAGCGCGTTCCACCAGGTCAGGAGCGACCTGCTCTGGAGGAAGAGCGCCACCACGACGAGGAGCGACAGCAGCACGGCCTGGCGGAAGGAGACGGCCACGTGCCGAGAGACCACGAGCTGTTTTTTGAGCAGGGCCACGCGCAGGACGAAGCCGATGATGGAGAGCGTTCCGGTGAGCGCAAGCCAGAGCGTCGCGTAGAACACGCCGAAGACCACCGGCTGCGTGTCGGTGGGGTCGACCGTGCCGATGATGAGTCCGACCCCGCCCCAGGCGAGGGCCGTGCCTATGCCCATGAGCAGCAGGTATTGGCGGAGGGTCATACTTGGAGTGTAGCATTCATCGCTTCGAGCTTCGAGCTTCGAGCTTCGAGCTTCGAGCTTCGAGCTTCGAGCGCTCGGCGCTTGAAGCTTGGCGCTCGGGCCTCGACGTCAGGCCGCGCGGAACTCGCAGATCTCGCGGAAGTCGCAGAACTTGCAGTGGCGACCGGGGGTCGGCGCATACTCCCCCGCCTTGATCTTCGCGAAGGTCGCCTCGGCGTCGCCCTCGAGCTTGGCGAGCTGTTTCTCGGTGCCGAGGAAGCTCACGGTCGTGCCGTCCTTGAGGTAGTGATAGGTCAGCTTCACCGGCACGAGACCGAACAGGCGGCCGACGGCGATCTGGTACAGGAGCAGCTGCCGCTTGGCGTCGGCGTCGAGGTCGTCCTCGGTCTTGGGCTTGCCGGTCTTGTAGTCGATGATCTCGACCCCGCCCTCGGTCCCGTCGATGCGGTCGATGGTGCCCTTGAGCGTATGCTCGCCGATCTTCAGGCTGAACTCCTTCTCGAGGAAGAGCGGCTTGGGCGGCGTCGCGACGCAGCGGTCGTAGAAGATGGCGAGCATCTCGCGGCCCTCGGCGCGGAACCGCTCCTTCTCGTCCTTGCTCTCGTACCAGTCGTCGAGCCAGCACTCCTCGTATTTCTTGAGGAGCTCGTCGCGCGACACGGTCAGGCCGGCCTTCTTCTCCGGATTCCCGTCGCCGAAGAGCGTCGCTTGCGGCGCGGCGTCGCGCTCGGACAGCTCCGTCAGGAACCATTCGAGCGTCGCATGCATGGTGTTGCCGAAGCTCTGCGTCGCCTTGCCGAGCGATGGGATGCGGATGACATGCGCGTATTTGTATTGGAGCGGGCAGTTGTCGTACGCGGCCATGGCGGAGAAACTGAACCGTTCCGGCGTCGGCAGCACGATGGGGCCGGTCGGCGCGGGCACGGGCGCCGGCTCCTCGAGCCGCTCCCCCGCGGGCGCGAGCGACGGCGCGTCGCCGAACCCGAGCTCGGCGAGGAAGCGCGAAGGCTTTTTCTTGGTCTTCCCGCCGTAGTCCTCGGCCGAGGTCAGGAACAGGCCGTCCTTGGCGCGCGTCATGGCCACGTAGAACAGGCGGCGTTCCTCTTCGAGGTGGACGTCGCCGCCGTCGGGCAGGATCTCCTTGGTGAGCGCGTCGGGCAGCGGGATCTCCTCGGCGCGCGCGACCGACGGGAAACGCTTGTCGACGAGGTCGACGATGAAGACGTACGGGAACTCGAGGCCCTTGGCGGCATGGACCGTCATGATGCGGACCATGTCCGGGCCGGTCTCCGGGTCGAACGCCAGCGAGCCTTCCTCCCCCGACTCGCGTTCCAGCGCGAACTCGGCGATGAAGCTCCGGAGCGTCGGCTCGTCATGCGTCTCCTCGAAGCGCTTGAGGCGGTCGAGGAACTGGTGGAGGTAGCTGAACTGCTCGCGCGCGGACGCGTCGTCGCCGGACTTGAGGTGTTTGAGGTAGCCGGACTCGGTCAGGAAGGCGATGAGCAGCTGCGTCACGCCCTTGGTGCGCGCGAGCTGGGTGTGGCGGGCGATGTCGCCCATGAGTTTGTCGAGCTTGCCGCGCGCCTCGTCCGACAGCCAGGCGAGCGCGTTCCTGCCGCTCGCGACCTCGTAGATGCTGTGGCTCGTCTTGCGTGCCTCGTGCGCGAGGGCCACGAGGTCACCGCCCGGGACGGCGTACGGCGGCGAGGACAGCACGCGATAGAACGCCGGGGATTCGTGGTAATCGTCGAGCAGCGCGAAGTAGGCCAGGCAGTCCATGATGACCGGCTTTGTGTAGAGGCCACGGAGCGCCAGGAACTGGTACGGAACGCCGCGGCGCTGGAGCCTCCGGCTGTAGTCGTCGGCCGCGGAGTTCGAACGGACCAGGATGGCGAAGTCGCTCCATTCCCGTTCGGGGTCGGCCTCCTTCATGTCGACGATGCGGTTGACCACGCCGGCGACCTCTTCGTCATGCGTCGTGAAACGAAGGTGTTCGACCGTCGCTTCGCCGGGCCGTTCGCCGGTGAGCCGCTTGGTGATCCCCTTTCCGTCCGCGCCCGCGAGCTTCACCTCGAGGCGGTTGGGGTTGTTCTTCTGGATGAAGGCGTAGGAGCGGTCGAGGATGCCCTGCCGCGAGCGGTAGTTGGTGGTGAGCACGATGTCCTTGGCCGAGGGGAAGTCGTTCTTGAACTGGAGGATGTTCGAGACGCTCGCGCCGCGGAACTTGTAGATGGACTGGTCGTCGTCGCCGACCACCACGAGATTGCCGTCCTTGCCGGAGAGCATCTTGATGAGCTCGTACTGCGCCCAGTTGGTGTCCTGGAACTCGTCGACGAGCACGTACTTGAAGCGCTTGCGGTAGTCCGCGAGCAGCTGCGGGCGGGTGCGGAGCAGCCGGATGGCGTACATCTGCAGGTCGCCGAGGTCGAGGCAGCCCTCGTCGAGCAGCAGCTTCTGGTAGACGTGGTAGGCATCGGCGAGCTCCTGCTGGCGCTTGCGGTCGATCCCTTCGGCGTCGTCCGCGTCGAGGGCGAGGTCCTTCGCGTACTTGAGATAGTCCTCGGGGGAGATGTCCTCGTCCTTGGCGCGCGAGAAATGGCGCAGCATCCCGTGGATGAACTTCGTCGGGTTGCCAAGCGGCCGGTAGTAGTCGAGCGGGAACTTGTCGAAGTGCCGGCGCACGAGCAGGTAAGCGTCGGTCTGGTCGAGCAGCCGGAACTCGTTGGGCACGCCGATGTCGAGGCCGCGTTCCTCGAGGATGCGGCGGCAGAAGGCGTGGAAGGTCGAGATCCAAAGGTCGACGTAGCCGAGCGGCAGGAGCTGGTCGACGCGGTCGGTCATCTCCCCCGCGGCCTTCTCGGTGAAGGTGAGCGCCAGGATCTCCTCGGGCTTAGCGCGGCCGGTGGAGATGAGCCAGGCGACGCGCTTGGAGATGACGGTGGTCTTGCCGGTGCCGGCGCCGGCGACGATGAGCAAAGGACCTGCGCCGTGGGTGACGGCGCGGCGCTGTTCGGCGTTCAGTCCCTCGAGCAAGGGATGATCGGCGGGCGCGGGTTCGGCGGCCGCGGCGGGCGGCGGCGCAGGGCGTTCTTTGAGCTTCGTCGGCACAGTTGACGGGCCGCGGGGGCCGCGTTAAGGTCTTTCGTCAGGTCCTTTCTTCACCGAATCCTAGTCCTTTCCAGGGAGGCCCGCAATGCCGAAGACCATCTTGCTCGTGGAGGACGATCCGTCCCTCCGCAGCTGCCTCGCCGACATCCTTTCGGGAGAAGGCGGTTTCACCATCAGCACCGCCGCGGACGGCACCGAGGCCCTGCGCCTCATCGACGAAGGCCTGTCCTTCGACGTCCTGCTCACCGATCGCCGCATGCCCCTCATGGGCGGCGAGGCGCTCATCACCGCGCTCCGGAAGCGCGGCCTGCGCCAGTACATGATCCTGATGACGGGCGACGTCCTCGTGCCGGGGACCCTTCCGGGCGCGAACCTCGTCGTCCGCAAGCCGATGGGTGTCTTCGACCTCATCGCGCACATCCAGGCGCTGCCGGACGCTCCATGACCCTCCCCTCGCGGAGGGTCTTTTTTTCGGAAAAAAAGCCGCCCCGGGGATCCGGGGCGGACCGTCATTCGGCCGGAAGGTCGAGCGGCGACAGGGGGAGCCTCCCCTTGTTGAAGTATTGCTTGATCTGGCTGTTCGACAGCAGCAGGACGACGATGCCGCGGTGCTGCCGCAGGAGCTGGACGTTCTCGAGCGCGCGCTCGGAGAAGGTGCCGTTCCGCGTCTTGCCTTTGGCCTCGATGCCATGGATGAGCATCGGGCGGCGTCGCGCATGCCACAGGTACGGCTTCTTGTCGAGGATGAAGTCGGGCACGAACAGCCGCGAGCGTCCGTCAGGCTTCGGCAGCCAGAACGGCACGTCGGGCGTGAACGCGATGCCGAGGTTCCAGAGCAGCTCCGCCAGCTGCCGTTCCCCTCTCGTGGCGTACTGATAGCCGTTGAAAATGAGCTTGTCGGACTTGTTGCGGGCGCCGACGTCGACGCTCACGAATTCGACGCCGTCCCAGCGTGCCTCGTCCTTGTACGTCCTTGGCATTGCCCACCGGCTCCTTCGAAAGTCTCGCGTGCGGGTGGAAAAAAAGACCTCGGGTCAAACGTGCCAGCACCCCGTCTGCATGTCAAACCCGGGGACTTGCGGCGCCGCGGCCGCGCCGGTACCGTGGCGGCACGTCCTTTCCCTCGCAAGGAGACAAAGCATGGACCGCAACCGGAAGATGTTCTGGCTGTATTCAGCGATCGCGTTCGTCGGCTTCGCCGCGCTCGTGTATTTTTCCCGCGCGGACTTCGGTACCGCCAGGGCCGAGACGCCGCGCGCGTCGTCCTGGCCGTCGGAGCTCGTCCTGCCCGCCGGGCAGAAGCTCGTCGGCGTCTCGTGGCTCTGCCACGCGGCCTGCGAGCCGTGGACGGCCACCCGTCCGATGAAGCCCGGCGAGACCGCCGAGTCCTACGCGTTCTCGAACGGCACGGACTCGATCCGCGTCCGGGAGACGCCCCCCTCCGCACGCTAGACCGCCTTCATGGCGGTTTTTTTCATAAGAAAAGCCCCCGTCAAGCGACGGGGGCCGAGGAAAGAACGCTGCCGTTCACGCGCCGACGGGGTCGACGCCGTTGCAGCGGGTGCCCTTGGTTCGGGCGATGCCGATGCGGACCTTCAGTTTCGGGAAGGCCGCGAGGATGCGCGAGCGCGCGGCCTCGAGGTCGTCCGTGAGCGTCCGCAGCTCCGCCTCCGGAGAGGCGAAGGCCCTGGCGCCGCCGTACTTCCCGCAGTCCGTGTGCGAGACGAGCACGAGCGTGCCGACCTTGCCGGCGACCAGCTCGAACTGCGAGAACAGCATCTCCGAGCGCGGCGACTCGTGCGCGAGCTCCTTGGCCGCGCCGGCCGTCGCCATGACCGAATAGCCGCTGGCTTCGAAGGCGTTCGCGAACTGCGAACCGAAGCCGGCGGCGCCGTGCAGCCGCCAGTCCATGCAGGTAAGCGCCATGACCTTGGGGTCGGGCATGACGCGCGGCCGCTGCAGGGTGAAACCCTTCACGCGGAGCCGTGCGGGGACGGCGGGGTTCTCCTTGAGACGCAGGATGACGTTGCGCGGCGGCACGGTGTGCGCGGCGACGAGCAGCTTCTCGACGCCGTGCAGGCCGATGGCCGTGGCGACGTCGTGCGCGAGGATGTCGATCCAGCGCTGCTCCTTCGTCAGGTGCTTGAGGCTCGGGTAGGACAGAAGGTCGTACCGTGCGGGCCTCTGGTTGAACACTTGGTCCGCGGCGTCGCGCAGGACGTCACCTCCTCCGTGATAGATGAAAGGGGCCGCTTCGGTCACGACGGTCGTGTCGCAGCCTTCGGCCAGGTCATGTTGACGGCGGTTGGAAACTTCCTTCTTATCGTCGCCTTCGCTCACTCGCATCACGCCTCCTGCTCCGGGTTTTCAGTGAACGCGCCGAATGATTTCGGCTACGGGATGATACGCGACACGGAAGTCCCGTCAAGGATGGCGGAAAATCGAAACCCCCCGCACAAGATGCGGAGGGCTTGGAAGGGGCCGGGAAGGATCAGCCGGCCTTCTGCATGGCCGCGGCGAGCGCCTCCTTGAGGAGGTCGTAGCGCTGCGGCGTGCGGAACTCGATGGCGCGGGGCGACTCGAGGATGTACTGCCGCTCGACGTTCTGTCCCGCGGGGATGACCGTCCCTGACGGGAACTGAAGGCGCGTCAGGTCGTAGACCCGGTAGCCTTCGCCGTCGGTCAGGTGGTTGAAGTAGTGCGAGCCGAAGCCCTCGACGTTGCAGCGGACGATGGTGCCGCCGCACATGTCCTGCAGGCAGAGCGCGGTGACCGCGCACTGGCCGAAGGAGGGGTTGCCGGGCGTCCACGCAGGCTGGCAGCCGGGCGACGCGGTGTCGACCGACCAGGCCTGCTTGAACAGGTCGATCAGCACGCCGTAACGGGTCTTCGACCGCCCGTGCTTGCGGGCGTAGTGGAAGAACATCCGGCCGAGCTCGAAGGACGAAGGAACGTTTCCCATGATCTCCTCCTGGTGCGTCGCGCCGGGACATTCCCGGCAGGACCATGCGTACTAGAGCACCGTGCGTGAGGGGCGTCAATATGGTAGAATGCAAGCATCATACTAACGTCCCTATGAACCACGAAAAGTTCCAGTCCGGCGCGCTCATCGTCCTGTGCGCCGCAGTCGTCATGCTGACCGCGCTCATGTGGGCGCAAAATCTCGCCATCGAGAACGTCTCCCGCGCCATCGAGACGCTCTCCCGCAGCGGCTCGGTGATCACGCCCTTGGAGCCTTCTCCCGCGCCGGTCGCGCCGACCGAGCCGGCACCCGCGCCCGCGCCGTAGTAAGAATGCGAAAAGACCCCGCCTGGCGGGGTCTTTTTTCATGCGTCATCGTGGGAGCTGCCGGCGGCCGGCGCGGTGCTTCCGCGCCACCTTGGCGCGGGCCAGCTCGCGCTCGAGCGCGGCCATCGCCGCGGCCGAGGAGAGGTCGTCGACGTGGCGCTTCTCGAGGAGCAGCTTCTCGGCGCGTTCGCGCGCGGCCTCGACCTTCTCGATCTCAAGCTCTTCGGCGCGTTCCGCCGTGTCGGCGAGGATGATCATCCGGCTGTCGGGCTGCACCTCGATGAACCCGCCGGACACGGCGAGGTAGGATTCGTTCCCGCCCTTCACGACCGTGATCATGCCTGGCGCGAGGGACGCCACGAGCGGCACGTGTCCGGGCAGGACCGTGATCTCCCCTTCCCGCGTGGGGACGGTGGCGGCGTCGAACTCGTCCTTGAGCACGACGCGTTCGGGGGTGATGAGTTCGAATTTGAGGCTTTGCATAAGCTTCGAGCTTCGAGCTTCGAGCTTCGAGCTTCGTTAAGCTCGCAGCCCATCGCTCGAAGCTACCTAGGACGTCACTTCGTCAATGGAGCCCTTCATATAGAAGGCCTGTTCCGGCTTGTCGTCGTGCTTGCCCTCGAGGATCTCCTTGAAGCTGCGCACGGTGTCCTTGAGCGACACGTACTTGCCCTTGGCGCCGGTGAAGACCTCGGCCACGAAGAACGGCTGCGACAGGAACTTCTGGATCTTGCGGGCGCGCGAGACCGTCAGACGATCCTCTTCGGAGAGCTCTTCCATGCCGAGGATGGCGATGATGTCCTGGAGGTCCTTATAGCGCTGGAGGACGCGCTGCACGTTGCGGGCGACGTCATAGTGCTCTTTGCCGACGATCTCGGGGTCGAGGATGGCGGAGTTGGAGTCGAGCGGATCGACGGCCGGATAGATGCCGAGCTCCGCGAGCGAGCGGGCCAGCACGACGGTCGAGTCGAGGTGCGCGAACGTCGTGGCCGGGGCCGGGTCGGTGAGGTCGTCGGCCGGCACGTACACGGCCTGGACCGAGGTGATGGACCCTTTCTTCGTCGAGGTGATGCGTTCCTGCAGCTGGCCCATCTCGGTGGCGAGCGTCGGCTGGTAGCCCACGGCGGACGGGATGCGGCCGAGGAGCGCCGATACTTCCGAGCCGGCCTGGGTGAAGCGGAAGATGTTGTCGACGAACAGGAGCACGTCCTGGTTCTCCTCGTCGCGGAAATACTCGGCCATGGAGAGGCCGGTCAGCGCCACGCGGGCGCGGGCGCCCGGCGGTTCGTTCATCTGGCCGAAGACGAGCGTGGTCTTGTCGAGCACGCCGGAATCCCTCATTTCCCCGTAGAGCTCGTTGCCCTCGCGGGTGCGCTCGCCGACGCCGGCGAACACCGAGAAGCCGCCGTGCTCCTGGGCGATGTTGCGGATGAGCTCCATGACGACGACGGTCTTGCCGACGCCGGCGCCGCCGAACAGGCCGACCTTGCCGCCCTTCACGAACGGGCAGATGAGGTCGATGACCTTGATGCCGGTCTCGAACACCTCCGCTTTGGTGGACTGGTCCTCGAAGGCCGGAGCGGGGCGGTGGATCGGGTAGAGCTTCTTGGCCTTCACGGGGGGCATGCCGTCGATCGGCCGGCCGACCACGTCGAACATGCGGCCGAGCGTCTCCTTGCCGACGGCGACGGAGATCGGCGCGCCGGTGTCGGTCACGGGCGTGCCGCGGCGGAGGCCGTCGGTCGACGACATCGACACGGCGCGGACGGTCTTGCCGCCGACGTGCTGCTGCACCTCGAGGACGAGCTCCGCGCCCTCGCGCTCGACGGTGAGCGCGTTGAGGATGTTCGGGAGCTCTCCTTCGAACTTGACGTCGACCACGGGGCCGATGACCTGTGAGATCGTTCCTTGGTTCATAGATGGAGGTTGTAGGTTGTAGGTGGTAGGGAGTAGGTCGTGGATCGTGCGTGCGGCATATCCTACAACCTACCCCCTACAACCTACCACCTCGGAGTTCATTCAAGCGCGGCTTTGCCGGAGGAGATCTCCGCGATCTCCCTCGTGATGCCGGCTTGGCGCGCTTGGTTATAGGTGAGGGTGAGGTCGTCGATCATGTCGCTGGCCGCGTCCGAGGCGGACCGCATGGCCATCATCCGCGCCGAGTGCTCCGAGGCCGAGGATTCGAGGAGCGACTGGTAGACCTGCGACTCGACCAGGCGCGGGAGCATCATGTCGAGGACTTTCTCCGGAGAAGGCTCGAACAGGTACTCGTAGGTGCCCGGCGGACGCGGTTCCGCGGCGCCCCCGCCCTTCGGCGGCTTTCCCGCCGCGGCCTCCTCGACGTCGCCGAGCTCGCCGATCCGCACGATGGGCAGGAGCTGGCGGACGATCGGCTTCTGCGTGAGCGCCGAGCGGTAGTCCGTGAAGGCGATGTGCACCGCGTCGTAGGTCCCCTTGGTGAAGTCGCCCACGGCGATGTCGGCGATGGTCCGCACGTCGGTGATGCGCGGGTTGTTGGTCAGGTCGGCGAACGCCGCGATGATCTTCTTCTTCATGCGCAGGAGCGCGCCCTGCCCTTTCTTGCCGACCGCGATGATGTCGAGCTCTTCCTTCGTGACACGCAGGAACGCGGCGACCTCGCGCAGCATCTGGGCGTTGAACCCGCCGCAGAGGCCGCGGTCCGAGGTGAAGACGACGAGCAGCACGCGGCCGCTCTTCTTCTCCTTGGACTTGGCGAGCAGCGGATGAAGCCCCGGGTCGGACACCTTGGCGATCTCGGCCACGGCCCTCCAGGCCGCCTCGGCGTAGGGGCGGGTGGCGAGCACCGAGGCGATGGCGCGCCGCATCTTGGACGCGGCGACGAGCTCCATGGCCTTGGTGATCTTGCGGGTGTTCGTCACCGACTTGATGCGGCGACGGATGATGCGCGTCGAGACCGGCATAGTGAGCTTCTAGCTTTGAGCTTCGAGCGGCGAGGTTACGAGGTCATGCTTTTGTAGGCGGCGACGGCCTCGTCGAGCTTCTTCTTGGTGTCATCGGACAGGTCGCGGTCGGTCTCGATGGCCTCGACGATGTCCTTGCGCGTCTTGGCGAGGTGGTCGCGGAAGCCGTCCTCCCAGGCGCGGACCTTCTCCACCGCGACGTCGTCGAGGTGGCCGGCCGTGAGCGCGTAGAGGATGGAGGTCTGGGCCCAGAGCGCGAGCGGCGCGTACTGGCCCTGCTTGAGCACCTCGGCGGCGCGGCGGCCGCGCTCGATCTGGCGGCGCGTGGCCTCGTCGAGGTCGCTCGCGAACTGCGCGAAGGCCTCGAGCTCGCGGAACTGCGCCATGTCGAGGCGGAGCTTGCCCGCGACCTTCTTCATGGCCTTGGTCTGCGCCTTCGAGCCGACGCGCGAGACGGAGATGCCGACGTTCACGGCCGGGCGGATGCCTTTATAGAAGAGGTCCGATTCCAGGTAGATCTGGCCGTCGGTGATGGAGATGACGTTCGTCGGGATGTAGGCGGACACGTCGCCGGCCTGCGTCTCGATGATCGGCAGCGCGGTGATGGAGCCTCCCCCGTCCTCCTTGCGGTGGCGCGCGGCGCGCTCGAGCAGGCGGGAATGGAGATAGAAGACGTCGCCCGGGTACGCTTCGCGGCCCGGCGGGCGGCGCAGGAGCAGCGACACTTCGCGGTAGGCCCATGCGTGCTTGGAAAGGTCGTCGTGGACCACGAGCGCGTCCTTGCCCTGGGCCATGAAATGCTCCGCGATGGCGGTGCCGGCGTACGGCGCGAGGTACGAGAGCGACGCCGGGTCGGACGCGCCGGCCACGACGATGACGGTGTGCTCCATGGCGCCCGCGGCCTCGAGGCGGGCGACGATCTGCGCGATCTTCGATTCCTTCTGGCCGATGGCGACGTAGACGCAGGTCACGCCCTTGCCCTTCTGGTTGATGATGGTGTCGACCGCGATGGTGGTCTTGCCCGTCTGGCGGTCGCCGATGATGAGCTCGCGCTGGCCGCGGCCGATCGGGATCATCGAGTCGATCGCCTTGATGCCGGTCATGAGCGGCTGGTCGACGGACTGGCGGGAGATGACGCCCGAGGCGACCTTCTCCACCGGCATCTGCGACTCCTTGCCGCCGATCTCGCCCTTGCCGTCGATGGGGCGGCCGAGCGGGTCGACCACGCGGCCGACGATCTTGTCGGACACGGGGATGGAGAGCACGCGGCCCGTGGATTTCACCTCGTCGCCGGCCTTGATGTGCGAGTATTCTCCGAGGAGCATCGCGCCGACCGTCTGTTCCTCGAGGTTGAGCGCCACGCCCATCGTGCCGCCGGGGAACGACAACATCTCCGCGGACACGCAGTCCGCGAGCCCGGTCATGCGGGCGATGCCGTCGGCGATCTCGACGACGATGCCGGTCTTTTCCGACACCGGCGCGGCGCCGATCGACTGGATCTCCTTCTTCAGTTGTTCGATGATGAATGCTTTCGTGGCCATAAGTAGGGGTGCAAATGTCGCTCAGTCCTCCGCCGCAGCCTTGCGCATCGCTTTCATGAGCTCGTCGAGCGTCCGTCGTCCCGTCGCGTCGAGCACGCCGTCGCGGGTCCTGACGCGGACCCCGGAGACGAGCTCGGGGAGCGTCATTCGGACCACCTCGGCGTTCTCGGTGGAAAGGCCCGCCGCCGCGACCGCCGCGAGCGCCGCGGCTTCGTCCATCGGGTGCGCGCTCTCGACGGTGATGCGGCTTTCCGCGTCGACCTCTTCCATCGCCGCGGGCAGCGCTTTGAGCACTTCGCCGAGCGTGCCCTCGATCCCGCGCCTGCGGGCCGCCTCCATCAGGTTCTTGGCGAGGGCCGCGGCCCTCTTCTCGGGTTCCTGCCGGGCGGCGAGGTAGTACGCGCGGGCCAGGTCCTTGGGGGTCAGCCTCATACGAGCGGTTCGGCTTCCTTGAGCGCCTGGGCGATGAGCGCCGCGTCCTTCTTGGGATCGATCTTCTCGCGCAGGACCTTCTCCGCGGCCATGGCGACGAGCGCGCCGACCTCGGCTTTCGCGTCCGAGACCATCTTGCGCTGTTCGGCCTTCAGCTGGTCGCGGCCCTGGGCGACGATCTTCTCGACCTCGAGGCGCGCCTTCTTGGAAGCCTCCTGCCGTTCGGTCTCGGCCGCCGCGGCCGCCTCGTCGAGGATGGCCTTGGCCGCCTTGCGGGCGTCGGCGATCGCCTTCGCGCCCTGGTCCTCGGAAGCGCGCAGCAGCGCGCCGGCCGCCTCCGCGTCGCTCATGCCCTGCTCGATCTTCTTCGTGCGCTCGTCCATGATCTTGAGGAGCGGGGTGTAGACCCACTTCCACATCACGAAGAAGACGATGCCGAAATTGACGAGCTGGGCGAGGAACAGCTTGCCGTTGATGCCGAGGGTGCCGAGCACGCCCGTGGATTCCGCGACCTGTTTGGCTTCCGTGACCATAACGGTGTGGAGGGGGAAAGTTTGAGAGGGGTAAAGGTTGAAAGCATGCGGCCTTCAACCTTTCTTCCTTTCAACCTTTTCCCCTTTTACAGGGTGAACACGACCACCAGCGAATAGATGGCGATCGCTTCCGCGAACGCGGCGCCGAGGAGCATCGGCACGAACAGCTTCCCGGCGGATTCCGGGTTGCGGCCGATGGACTCCATGGCCTTCGACACGATCTTGCCGATGGCGAGGGCCGGCCCGATGCCGCCGATCGCGATCGTGAGACCTTTGGTGAATATCCTGATCCCTTCTGCATCCATGCGTTTTTCGAGCGCGCCGGTCGACGATAGCGTGATGTTTAACGTCGCCGCGCTCCCGTTAAGAATGATGTTCCGGCGTTCCGCCCGTGCGAACCGCCCGAGACCACCCTCAACCGTAGTTGCGATCGGCGGGTGGACCGTCCCTTCCGCCTCCTCCGCCGGGCTGGTCCGCATCGACGGGCTTATCGGTGAGCACTTCGTACTGCTCGCCGTAGTCCGTGGCGCGAATGCAGAGCGCCACGGTGCTGATGACGAAGGAAAGGAGCAGGCTGACGGCCATGACCTTCGGCCGGCTCTCCAGCTCGAAGATGACGTTCGCGCGGCGCGCGACCCACGTCAAGAGCACGACCGGCGCGGCGATGATGCCGCCGATCTCGCCCATGATGCGGAGCGTGAAGGCCGTGAGTTTCCGGTGTCCATGCCTGTCCTTTTTCATATCAAGCGTGGGCTTCCGCGCCCTGTTCGACGCCGTGCGCCTCCCCCATCGCGTCCTCTTCCTCCGCGTGGGCGTCGCCGTGCGGCTTCTCGGTGGCGATGGTCAGGTACACGAGCGTCAGCATCGAGAACACCAGCGCCTGGACGATGCCGACGATGACCTCGAGGAACATGAACGGCGTCGGCATGACGTAGGCGATGAGCGAGGACAGCACGTGGATGAGCACCTCGCCGGCGAAGATGTTGCCGAAGAGACGCAGCGACAGCGAGACCATCTTGGCGGCCTCGGAGATGAGCTCGATGATGCCGACCATGAACTCGACGAGCGCGGCGAACAGGTCGATGGCGTACTTCCCGGCCGGCACTTTGCCGATCTTCGCGAGCGCCTTCCAGACGGTGCCGAGCTGGATGAACTTGTTGCCGTACTTGAAGAAGCCGACGGTCATGATGCCCAGCACGTGCGAAGCGATCACCGAGATGACGCCCATCGCGATGGTCAGGTTGAGGTCGCTCGTCGCGGGGCGGAAGAGCGGGATGCATTCGGCCCCCTTGGTCCCGCAGCCGAACCCGAAGGTGCCGACGCTCGGGAGCAGGCCCATCCAATTGCAGAGGAGGATGAACGGGAACAGCGTGCCGACGAGCGGAAGGAAGCGGCGCGAGCGCGCGCGGTCGTTCGTGACCTGGTCCATGAACGTCAGCATCCCTTCGATGAGCCATTCGGCCGCGTTCTGCAGTCCCTTCGGCACGAGCGCCTTCTTGCGCGAGAGCGCAGCCCCGGCGATCACGAAGACGCCGACGGCGATCCAGCCGGTGAGGACCGAGTTGGTGACGGGCAATGGCCCGATCTGGAACAGTTTTTCCGCCGCTACTGGGACGCTCATAACGTTCGATGGCCGGTTTTAATGCCGGGTTCGTTGTTCCTTCTCCTCTTTGCGCTCGCGGCTCTCTCTGTCGAGCGCCTGGTATTCCCTATTGAGAGCCTTGGTGCGTTTGTACACGTAGACGGCCGACAGGAGCACCGAGAACGCGAAACCCGCGATGAGGAACGCGGGTCCCGTGCCGTAGGCGGCATCCAGGCGCTTGCCGATCAGCGTCAGGATGACGACCGGGGCGGCGATGGCCGCGCCGAACTCGCTCGTGACCTTGAACGCCAAAAGTGCGTACTGGCGGTCGAGGTCGTCCTTGATCGGCTTCGGCATGGCGCGGTACTTGCAATTGCCGTGCGTTGTCCACAAGCAATTACACGATTCTACGAAGCGGGAGCGCTACGGTCAAGCATGTTTTTTCATCATCCGCTGCGCGTAGCCAAAAAACGGCCCGGCGCAGGGCCGGACCGCCTTCTTTATATTGTCCGTTCCGCGGCCCGAGCGGGCCGCGCCTCATTTCCGCCGCTTCGCTTCGATCTCGGACGCGAGGTTCGCGATGACGCCGCCGAGCTTGTCGACGTTCTTCACCGTGAGCTCTTCGGACCCGTTGTCATAGGCCGCGAGGTCGCGGGTGAAGCGCGCGATGACCTGCTCGTTGGCGTTGCGGCCCGTGACGATGCCGAGGAGGTAATCCGCGATCTTGTCCGCGACGGCCGCGCTCGCGCCGATGCCCCTCGAACGGAGCGCGTCGTCGACCGCGGCGCGCAGCAGGCGGCGCATGGCCTCCGCGGGGTGCTCGCGGTCGATGTGGGCGATGACGCGGCCGTCCTCGAGCGGCTGCACGTTGCGGCGTTCGAGCGAGGGATGCTTCTCGAAGAACTCCTGTTCCCTGGCGGAACGGTCGCGGCCCTTCAACCATTCCTCGGTGATCGCGCCGGCCTTGCCGAACTCGATGTCCGTAAGCAGGCGGTCGGCGCCGGCGGCAGCGGAGCCGATGTTCGACTTCTTCAGTTCGCGCAGCGAAAAGACGAACTCATCGAGATCGCCCTGCGTCTCGAGGCCTTCGAGGTCGTGCCGGAGCGCGCGGTAGGCGGCTTCGACCGGCGTTTCCTTCTTGTCGGGGACGGCGGACTCGATCCATTCGTCCTGGACCTCGATGACCTCGTCCTCCTGCGCGGACCCCTTGTCGGCCGTGAGCCTCTTCACTTCGGCGAGCGTCGCCGGCTCGTCCGCGTATTTCTCGATGAGCGCGGAGCGCACGGCCTTGCGGAGCGTTTCGGGCGGCAGCGCGCGCTTCTTCACGCCGGA
>DATJFD010000025.1:0-5810 GCA_035495855.1 Binatia bacterium
CGCTCACCGGGTCCGAGCATGCGTTCGCTCGGCTCGGCTCCCGTGCACAGGTAGGCGTTGATCTCGTCGACGTGCGTGTGGCGGCCGTAGCCCATGCGGTCCAGCGCGGCGACGATGTTCGGTATCGCCTTCGCCCGCAGCGCCCGGCGGACCGCCTTCTCCACGGCCTCGCGATACGCGGGACGAAGCGAGAAGAGGCCGTGCACGACCTCGTGCGCCAGCACGCCGGTCTTGCCCATCGTCGCGATGACGTAGGAGCGGGCCGGGAGACGCCGGACGATCCTGAGCAGCGAGCGTTCCTCCGCGTTCAGGTCCTTGAACCGTCCGTCGAGGAAAGGCAGGAAGCCTTCCCTGGGGATGTTGTAGCCGTCCCAGTAGTCGACGAAGCGCCCAGCCTTCTTCCCGCGAAGGTCCGTCCACCAGCGCTCGAGCTCGTCCCAGGTGAAGACCTTGCCCCTGAACGCGGCGTTCTCGCCGAATTCCGAGGCCCGGCCCATGGCCAGGTTCATCGTCCTGCGCGAACGAAAGACGATGTGATAGATCGGCAGCTTTTCCAACGTGTCGCCTCCGCTGTCTTGGAAAGAACGGCGATATCGGCACTGTCGGCCCGCACCGCTCCTTTGTCAACGACGAAAAAGACCGTCTCTGAGGACGGCCTTTCTTGTTGCCGCGAGAGGCGAATTCTGGGAAACTTCCCTCGTTCGCTCCTACTTGGCGCCGGCGCGGGCCGCGACCTTCTCGGCCAGCGTCTTCCGCATCGTCTTCAGGCAGCGGGTGCAGAGCGTCATTTTGACGCCGCCGATCTTCCTGGCCTGGAGATTCGCGAACTGTTCGCGCTTGGTGGCGATGTTGGAGTGGCTGCGGGAGTTCGCGCGGTTGGATCCGCGCTCGCAGCGGTCGCAAAGACGAGCCATAAACGTGATTTCGATATTAGTGCGGGGACTTTAGCACGGGCTTTCGGCCTTGGCAACCCCCGGCGCGCGGGAACAGGGACAGGGAGCAGGGCACAGGGCCCGCATCCCGTGATCCCGTGTCCCACCTACCCTGACCCCTGTTACCTGATACCTGTTACCTGATCCCTGCCCTGCCCCCGTATGGCCATCGCCTGCAGCCTCATCATGTTCCTGGCCCTCATGCTCGCGCTCGTCGGGCACGAGTACATCCACGCGCTCACGGGCTACCTCATGGGCGACGAGACGGCCAAGCGCATGGGCCGCCTGACGCTGAACCCCCTCGCGCACGCCGACCTCGTCGGCACCATCCTCCTGCCGCTCGTCTGCATCCTCTCCGGCGCCCCGGTCATCGGCTGGGCCAAGCCGGTGCCGTTCAACCCCTACAACCTCCGCAATCAGAAATGGGGGCCCGTCGTCGTGGCCCTCTCCGGGCCGTTCTCCAACTTCGGCATGGCGCTCGTGTTCCTGCTCGGCCTCAAGATGGCGCTTGCTGCCGGCCTGACGCCCTTCAACCTGCTCGCCATCTTCTTCACCGACCTCGTGGTCATCAACGTCGTCCTCGGCCTGTTCAACTTCATCCCGGTCCCGCCGCTCGATGGCTCCAAGATCCTCATCGCCCTGCTCGACCACCCCAAATACCGCCGTTTGCTGTTCTTCCTCGAGACCCGCGGCCCGCTGATCCTCATGGTCATCCTGGTGCTCGACCTCTTCTCGCCCGTGCCCATCCTCGGCCTCATCTTCGGCGGAGCGGTCAACTTCGTCTTTTCGGCCGCCGGGCTGCACAACATGCTGCAGGCGGTTCGCTGCTAGCGTCAGCCAAAAAACCGCCGGGGCGTCCTTCTTGACGGTGCGGAGGACGCATGATACTCTCGCCGCACGCTGTCGGGCGCACCCGACGAAATCTTTTTTTGTTTACGGGCATGCCGAGAAAGACCCGAAGGGACCGTGGCTGGTCCGTCGGTCGGCGGAACGTGAGCAACGTCATCCTCATAATCCGAACTGAACGTCACAAGGCACTATGCCAACGATGAACCAGCTCATCCGCCGGGGACGCAAGCCGCTCAAGGCCAAGTCCAAGACCCCGGCCCTCGAATTCACGCTCGACACGCTCCACCGCCGGAGGACGTTCCTCTCCAAGGGAACGCCCTACAAGCGCGGCGTTTGCGTCAAGGTCACGACCATGACCCCGAAGAAGCCGAACTCGGCGCTCCGCAAGATCGCCCGCGTCCGCCTCTCGAACGGCATGGAGGTCACCGCCTACATTCCGGGCGTCGGCCACAACCTTCAGGAGCACTCCATCGTGATGATCCGCGGCGGCAGGGTGAAGGACCTCCCTGGCGTGCGCTACCACATCGTCCGCGGCGTGTACGACGCCCAGGGCGTCGACGGCCGCCGGCGCGGACGCTCGCTCTACGGCCAGAAGAAGCCGAAATCCTGATCCCGCTGACCTACTGAATTATGCGAGGCAAACCAGCACCGAAGCGCGTCATCGCGCCTGACCCCAAGTACAACAACGCCGTCGTCGCCAAGTTCATCAACTACGTGATGCGCGGCGGCAAGAAGGCCACCGCCCAGAAGGTGGTCTACGGCGCGTTCGAAAGGATCGCCGACCAGACCAAGCAGGACCCGCTCGACGTCTTCGACCGGGCCATGAAGAACGTGCAGCCCGCCGTCGAGGTGAAGTCCAAGCGCGTGGGCGGCGCCAACTACCAGATCCCGATCCAGGTCCGCGGCGAGCGCCGCGTGGCCCTCGGTTTCCGCTGGGTCATCGCCGCCGCCGAGGCCAAGAAGGGCCGGCCGATGGCCGAGAAGCTCGCGGCCGAGCTCGTCGCCGCTTCCAACAACGAAGGCGACGCCGTGAAGAAGAAGATGGACGTCCACCGCATGGCGGAAGCTAACCGCGCCTTCGCCCATTTCGCGAGGTAAAAAGGTGAAGAGGGGAAAAGGGGAAGAGCACGACCTTACGGGAACAGCTTTCCACCTCTCTCCCTTTACCCCTTTACCCCTATCTCCTTATGCCCCGTCAATTCCCGTTAGAGAAGTTCCGCAACATCGGCATCATCGCCCACATCGACGCCGGCAAGACCACCGTCTCCGAACGCGTGCTCTTCTACACCGGCAAGAAGCACAAGATCGGCGAGGTGCACGAAGGCGAAGCGACCATGGACTGGATGGAACAGGAGCGCGAACGCGGCATCACCATCACGGCCGCCGCGACGACCTGCTTCTGGAAGGACCACCAGATCAACCTCATCGACACTCCCGGGCACATCGACTTCACGGTCGAAGTGAAGCGCTCGCTTCGCGTGCTCGACGGCGCCTGCGTCATCTTCGACGGCGTCGCCGGCGTGGAGCCGCAGTCCGAGACCAACTGGCACTACGCGGACGACTACAAGGTCCCGCGCCTCTGCTTCATCAACAAGCTCGACCGCACCGGCGCCGATTTCTACGCCGACGTGAAGTCGATCCATGACCGCCTCACGAAGAACGCCTACTGCCTCCAGCTGCCGATCGGCGCGGAGTCGGATTTCGTCGGCATCATCGACCTGCTCACCCGCAAGGCCGAGATCTACAAGGACGACATGGGCCAGAACATCGTCGAGTCGGAGATCCCCGAGGACATGAAGGCCAAGGCCGAGGAATACCGCGCGAAGCTCGTCGAGGCCATCGTCCAGAACGACGAGAAGCTCATGGAGAAGTACCTCGCCGGCGAGGAGATCCCCCTGCCCGAGCTCAAGCGCGTGCTCCGCAAGGCGGTCATCGCTTTCGAGATCGTCCCGATCCTCTGCGGCAGCGCGCTCAAGAACAAGGGCGTGCAGTTCATGCTCGACGCCGTCGTCGACTACCTGCCGTCGCCGCTCGACGTGCCGCCGCTCAAGGGCACGGACCCCGACGACAAGGAGAAGATCATCGAGTGCCCGGCCAAGGACGACGCTCCGTTCGCGGCGCTCGCCTTCAAGGTCGCGGCCGACCCGTTCGTGGGCAAGCTCTGCTTCTTCCGCGTCTATTCGGGCACGCTCAAGTCCGGTTCCTACGTCCTGAACACCACCTCCGGCGACCGCGAGCGCGTCAGCCGCATCGTGCGCCTGCACGCCAACTCCCGCGAGGACGTCGATGAGATCCAGGCCGGCGACATCGCCGCCGCCGTGGGCCTCAAGTCGACCTTCACCGGCGACACCCTCTGCGACGAGAACCGCCCCGTCATGCTCGAGCACATCACCTTCCCCGAACCGGTCATCTCGCTCGCCGTCGAGCCGAAGACCAAGGCGGACCAGGAGAAGATGGGCGTCGCGCTCCAGAAGCTGGCCGAAGAGGACCCGACGTTCCGCGTCAGGACCGACGAGGAGACCAGCCAGCTCATCATCTCCGGCATGGGCGAACTGCACCTCGACATCATCGTCGACCGCATGCGCCGCGAGTTCAAGGTGGAGGCCAACGTGGGCCGGCCGCAGGTCGCGTACCGCGAGACGATCACCAAGAACGCCGATTCCGAAGGCAAGTACATCAAGCAGTCGGGCGGCCGCGGCCAGTACGGCCACTGCTACCTGAGGATCGAGCCGAGGGCCCGGGGCGAAGGCTTCGAGTTCGCCGACGAGGTCACGGGCGGCGCCATCCCGCGCGAGTTCATCCCCGCCATCCAGAAGGGCGTGAAGGAAGCGCTCGACCGCGGCATCCAGGCCGGCTACCCGATCGTCGACGTGAAGGTCACCGTCTACGACGGCACCTACCACGACGTCGACTCCAGCGAGATCGCCTTCAAGGTGGCGGGCTCCATGGCGTTCCAGGACGGCTGCAAGAAGGCCGGTCCGATCCTCCTCGAGCCGATCATGAAGGTCGAGGTGCTCACTCCCGAGCAGTTCATGGGCGACGTCATCGGCGACCTCTCGTCCAAGCGCGGCACCATCAAGGAGATGCGCGACCGCGCCTCCGTGAAGGTCATCGACGCCGAAGTGCCGCTCGCCGAGATGTTCGGCTACGCGACGCAGCTGCGCTCCATGACGCAGGGCCGCGCCTCCTACTCGATGGAGTTCGGTTCCTACGAGCCGGTGCCGCCGAACGTGGCGAACGCCGTCATCGAGGGCAAGGCCAAGGCGAAGGCGTAGGGAGTCGAAAGTCCAAAGGAAAAACGCGGGCTCCGGCCCGCGTTTTTTGTGCATGCTATACTGGCCGCGTATGGAAGAGTCGCTCAAGGTCCCGACGGCCGGCGTGGAACTCGAGGCGGCTTTGCGCGTGCCGGAACGCGCCAAAGGCCTCGTCGTCTTCGCGCACGGCGCCGGGAGCGACCGGAAGAGCCCGCGGAACCTGATGACCGCGGAGCGCCTCGATGCGGCGGGGTACGCGACGCTGCTCTTCGATCTGCTCACGCCGCCCGAAAAGGAGGAGTACGGCGCCAACGTCTTCGACATCGGGAAGCTCACGGACCGGCTCGCCGGCGTCATCGCCTGGGCGGGGGAGCGGCCCGGGCTCGCCGGACTTCGCGTCGCGCTGCTCGGCGCTTCGACCGGCGCGGCGGCGGCGCTGAACGCGGCGGCCCGCCTCGGCGATCGCGTCGCGGCCGTCGTCTCGCGCGGCGGCAGGCCGGACCTCGCGGACCAGGCCCGCCTCGGCGACATCGCGGCGGCCACCGTCTTCATCGTCGGTTCCGAGGACAAGCAAGTGCTCGAGGCCAGCCGCCCGCCCTTCGCCCGGCTCCGCTGCGACAAGGACCTGCGCGTCATCGAGGGCGCGACGCACGTGTTCGAGGAACCCGGCACGCTCGAAGCCGCGACCGACGCCGCCGTCGAGTGGATCGCCCGCCATCTTCCCTGACCAATGCGTCCCAGAGCCTCGCTCACCGCGCTCGACAACAGCATCCGC
>DATJFD010000026.1:0-6500 GCA_035495855.1 Binatia bacterium
TGAACATCGTCTTGGCCTTGAAGCCGGTCGACGCGCGGGCGAACCGCTGGAGCGCGGCCCACTGCTGGTCGACGAACGACTTCCACTGCACCAGGTCCTCCGCGGGGTAGCCGCCGATGACCTGTTCCTGGAAGCAGCCGACCGTGCAGTCCTCGTCCGCCATGCGGCGGGCGGACTCGATGAGCATGTCGGTGTTCATCTTGAACGCGCCGACCGTGGTGTTGAGGTTCGCGAGGCCGATCTTGATGAGGCGCATGACGCCCTCCTTTTGCTGATGCGGGTTGAAAGGAGCTTCCTCCTTCTTCCGAAAGCCTCCATGGGAGACTTGCGGGAGAAGAAGGCCGCGCCAACCTGGCGCGGCATGGATGACTCGTGCAAAGGAACGGATATATCCACGAGTCCCTCAGCCGCACGAATCGTGCGGCCCACGGAGTCACGGAGAGATCGGGTCATCCTCGTCCATGATGACCCGCGCGATCGACTCGTCGAGCGAGAGGATCTCGAAGGGCTTCTGGCCCCCGACCTTGGCGGCGATGAGAGGGCAGGAGTCGGTGATCCAGACGTGGGAGAATCCCTCGTCGATGAACCGCCTCCAGGCCTCCTTGGGGAAGCTGCCGTGCGTGGCGTAGGCGCTGACCTCGGTCGCGCCCGCGGCCATGAGCGCCTTGCGGCACTCGATGATGGTGCCGCCGGACTTGATGATGTCGTCGACGATGACGACGTGCCGGTCGCGCGGGTTTCCCTCGGTGATGGTGACGATGCGCTTGTCGCCGTCGCGGAGCTTCTCGCAGACGACATGCGGGTATTCCGCGAACATCTTGCCGAAGCGTTTGCGCGCCCCGAAGTCCGGGAAGGCGATGGAGACGTCCGCGATGGACTTCAGCCGCTGCTTCAGGTACTTCGTGCCGGACTTGAGGCGCGGCACGACGTTGTCCGAGACGTAGAAGCGCTGCTGCAGCGTGTGGACGTCGTAGATGACGATCTCCGCCGGTCCCTGGCCGCAGATCGGCGTTGCCGAGAGGATGCGGGACAGCGTCTTGGCCGTCGCCACCTGCCCCTCGTCGTCGACGCGTTCCATCGTCCCGGTCGGGAAGTACGGGAGGATGATCTTGAAGAGCTGCGCGCCGCCGCGGGTGAGCGACCAGATCGCGGACATCTGTTCGAAGATGTCGCCCGGCTCGTCGAACGATGCCAGGAAGGCGACGTTGGCGCGCCGGATGGCGCGCTGCTTCTCGATGTAGATGTTCGGGAAGCCGTCCTCGAAGCGCTCCCACTTGATGGTCCCGAGCGCGATGTTCGGGTTCTTGGAGCAGATGCGCTTGGCGAGGTCCGTCATCGCCGTGCAATGGAAAAGGATGGCGTTCATGGATCCCTCCTTCGGGGTCTGTGACGGGTGAAAAGGGCGTTGCTTCGTCCTCAGCGGCCGACAGGCGTCGGCGGCTGGGGAAAAGCGCGGTCCATGCGGACCGCGAACGGAAAGATCAGTACGTGCACTCGACGCGCGTCCCCTCTTCGTAGCCGAAGACGCGCTTGTAGCGGTCGACCTCGTCGGCGGGGCCGGTGGCCTTGGCCGGATTGTCGGACAGCTTGACCGTGGGGCGGCCGCAGGAGCGGATGGCCTTCACGACGAGCGACAGCGGCGCGTAGCCGAGATCGTTGGTGAGGTTGGTGCCCCAGCCGTAGACCGTGCCGATGCGGCCGCGGAAGCGCGCCTGCAGGCGGACGATCGCCTCGACGTCGAGGCCGTCGCTGAAGACGACGGACTTCGTCGCCGGGTCGACGCCGTGCCTCTGGTAGAACGCGATGGCGCGCTCGCCGAAGGCCTCGGGATCGCCCGAGTCCTGCCGGAGCCCGCGCCACGCGGCGGCCTGCTCCCCCGTCATGTCGCGGAAGAAGAAGCCGGTGCCGTAGGTGTCGGTCAGCGCGATGGAGAGCGGCTCGCCGTACTCCTCCCACCAGTCGCGGAGCACGCGGTTGTGGGAAGCGAGCAGGCCCTCGTCGGTCGCGCCGTCGATGCCGGCGTAGACCATATACATCTCGTGCGCGAAGGTGCCGACCGGCCTGATGCCGAGGGTCTTCGCGAGATGCACGTTCGAGGTCCCGAGGAGCTGGTCGGGCAGGTCGTCCATGAGGATCTGCACGAGCGCTCCCTGCCAGGCGGCCTCGAAGCGCCGGCGCGTGCCGAACTCGATGAACTTCGCGTCCGGCGCGGCGTCCTTGAGACGCGCGATCTTCGCCTTCAGCCGGGCGCAGCCGTCGCGCCAGAACTCGTCCTCGCGCTCGGTGCCGCGCGTCACGCCGTCGCGCTCCAGGAGCGAACGGTAGTGCAGCTCGTTGACGATGCCGAGGAGCATCGTTTCCCAGAACATCGCCTGGGGCCACGGCGCTTCGGTCTCGATGCGGTAGCCGTCGCCGGCGCGCTCGATCTCGACCTCGGGGAGCGAAAGCCCCGCGAGGAAGCCGAGGAACGGCTCGCCGAACGTCCCCTTGGGGATGAACGGGCTCTCGTACAGGTACGCGAGCTCCTCCTCCGAGAAGCGCAGGCCGCGCGCGTGGTCGATCTCCCTGCGGAGGTCTTCCTCGCGGACGGTCTCGGCGAGCGCGACGCCCTTGGTGCGGTTGGTGAAGCCGTACCGGACGGGGACGTCGGCGTGCCGCTTCCAGGCCAGCTGGGCCATGGTGAGCTTGTAGAAGTCGAGGTCCAGGAGCGACCGGATGATCTTCTTCATGAGGGGACTCCTCGTGCGGCGCGAGGCCGCTTTGTGCCGCGGGATGCGGCGGTAGTGCAGGTGCAAAGGACGCGCCTCCGAACGGGTTCGGGGGCGGAGATCCGGGGCCGATGCGCGATCGGCCGCGGGTCTCCGGGGAAAGGATGTCCGGGGGCGGCCTTGCGGCGCGCCCCGGACGGGTGGAAGGGACTACTTGGAACCAAGGAAGCGTTCGTACTCGCGGATCTTCAGCTCGCGCAGCATGAGCGCGAGCGAACCGGTGTCGCACCGGCCGTCCTTGAGCATGTCCGACGCTTCGGCGAAGGCGAAGGCCCTCGTCTCGATGCGTTCGTCACCGTCGCCGTCGGCCCGCGCCGCGGGCTTGAGGCCGGTGACGTCCGCGATGAAGCAGACATGGCGCTCCGACGATCCGCCGACCGAGGTGAAGTGGTCGCTCACGGGCAGGAGGCGCGCCTCGTCGATGGCGAAGCCCGTCTCCTCGAGGACCTCGCGCACGGCGGCGGCCGCGGGCGTTTCGCCGCGGTCGATCATGCCCGCAGGGCAGTCGATGACGTGCATCGCGCTCGCGGGGACGCTGATCTCCCCGGGGCAGCGGCCCTCGGTGACGGTGAGCGCGAGCGCGGCAGCGGCCTGCGGGTCGCGCACGAGCGCCTTGTTGGGGCGCGGCTGCACGATGAGGTAGACGATGCCGAGGTCCCAGTCGACGGGCATGACGATCACGGCGGAGCCGCGGTCCATGCATTCGTTGCGGAACCGCGAGCCCTCGACGGTGAAGCTGACGATGCGCAGGTAGCCCGCGCGGTCCAGCCGCATGTCGCCGATGAGGTACGCCTCGGCCAGCGAGCCGACGCGGCTGACGAGCTTTCCGTTCGCCATGATGCTCTCCTTTTTACGGGAGCTCGGAGCTTGGAGCTCGAAGCTCGATACGATGAGAAGGTCCGAACTTCCGGGGACGATGGTTCGTCCGCGGAAGAAAGGAGGCAAGCCTGTCGAGCTTCGAGCTTTGAGCTTCGAGCCGCGAAGGCTTGCCTTGGGTCATGCTGTCGGGGGAAAGAGGTCGTCGGCGAGCTTCGCGGCCATGTCGCGGTGCGGCATGAAGGCGAGCTCGACGGCCGCGATGCGGCTCACGCGCACGCGCATGGCGGCGACGCGGCCCATGTTGGCCCCGTCGACGAAGGCGCTGATCGGCCGCTTGCCGAGGTCGAGGGAGCGGAACTCCGCCGACGACGCCAGCGACAGCGGCACCGACTTCCAGCCGCGCGGCTCGAAGACGTTGTTGCCGACGATCATCCAGGCGTTCGCGTCGACGAGCAGCGGGGTCGCGCCCATCGAGCGCGCGTAGGCGGTCGAGCCGGCGGCGGTCGAGGCGAGCGCCCCGTCGCCGACGAGCTTGGGGATGCGCACGCGGCCGTCGACCGAGATCTCGAGCCAGGCGGCCTGCTCGACGTACTGCACGTAGGCGTCGTTGAACGCGTACGAGCCCTCGACGCTCCCGTCGGGCGCTTCGCGCTCGACGTACAGGAGCGGCAGGAGCTGGCAGTGCAGCCGGTCGAACAGGAACGACGGGTCCTCGAGCTCCGCGGCTTCGTTCAGCAGATAGCCCTTGTGGCCGGCGTTGACGCCGACGAAGGGCAGCCGCTTGCGCCAGTGCTTGCGGATGGCGTGGAGCATGGTGCCATCGCCGCCGATGGTGACGATGCAGTTCGCCTCGTCGGCCGACGCCGCGTAGCCCTCGAACCTGGCGGCGAGCGCCGCGGCCCTGGGATTCCTGGCGTCGAACTCGATGAGCGCCTTGGGCTCCGCGAGCGACAGCACGGTCATGCGCGAGGACACGCCTCCCCGGTAGAGGTTGTGGCGGTCCATGTAGGCGGCGACGCGCGGCGTCACGAGGCCGTCGAGCGGCTGCCGTTTGAAGGCGCGCTCGCGGACGCTCGTGCTCGACCCGCTCCTCGCGGGCGCGAACACCGCGTGGTGCGGCGGCAGGTCGGCGGGGTCGCACGGGTAGCCTTCGCGCTCGATGACGGCGAAGTTGCAGCGCTCCCAGAGCTCGCGGCCCTTGAGCCACTCGCGCTGGATGGGAGACTCGCCGGACTTGCCGCCGGCGACGAACTCCGAGCCGATGACGTGCCAGGCCTCGCCCTGCTCCCGCGACGCGTAACGCTCGTCGAGCGCGTGCGTGCGGGTGAAGGTGCCGAGCTCGAGATCGAACAGGTCGACCTCGATGCCCGGGATGCCGGCGAAGGTCATGTCGGCCATCGCCGCGCGGTGCACCGGATCGATGTCGTTCGTCGTGGCCTTGTCGGGGCGCGGCCCGCACGGCGTGACGATCGTCTTGTCGAAACGGACGGTCCCGCTCTTGTCGGCGCAGGTCGCGAGCGTCTCGGCGATCGACCGATGATGCTCGGCGGCGGGATTGTAGCTCCCGCCGAAGACGGCGAATCGTCGCGTCATGGGAAACCTCCTGAAAGCATGGTGGGTGGAAGGAGCCTGCCTCGCGATGCGGGGCACGCCGCGTCACCGGGCGACCCGGGAACATGGCCTGCGCTGCATGGCGGAAAAAAGTTCGCGCGCGGCCGCCCCTGATGGAGCGGCCCGCGCACGGGAAGGGAGAAAGGGTCAGCCGATGACGTCGGCGGCCGTGACGAGCTTCACGCCCGCGGCGGCGAGGTCGGCGCGCATCCTGTCGACCGTGCCGGGAAGGTTCACGGAACGCGTGGCCTCCTCGATGAGGTAGACCTCGAAGCCTTCCGCGGCCGCGTCGATAGCCGACCAGCCGACGCAGAAGTCGAAGGCCAGTCCGTCGACGAAGATGCGTTCGACGCCGTTTTCGCGCATCGTGGCGCCGAGCCCCGTGGTCTGCTTGAGGTTGTCGCGGAACCCGCTGTACGAGTCGACCTTCGCGTCGTAGCCCTTGATGAGCACGAAGTCGAAATGGCCGTGCGCGGCGTTCCAGAGCGCCGGATGCATGTCCGCCTCGACCGACCCGGCGATGCCGTGGTCCGGCCAGAGCGTCTGGCTCCCGACCTCGCGCAGATACCGCGTCAGGTCGCGCAGGTCGAACAGCGCGTCCTTGGCGATGCCGTTCTTCTTCGAGGTCCATCCGGCGATCGCCTTCAGGTCCAGCTGCGCGTACGGCGCGAGGCCGACGTACGAGCTGGCCAGGGAGATGTGGCCGTACGGATGCTGGTCGAGCGTGCAGTAGATCTGCCCGCGCGTGTCGAAGTGCGCCTGGAGCGCGAGGACCGCGGGGAGGATCTTGTCCCCGTCCGCGACCGCGAGCCCGCCGCCGGGCATGAACGTCGCCTGGACGTCGACGTGGAGGAGCGCGTCGCGCTCGCCGATCTCGATCTTCTGGTCCATGGTGGGACCCCTTTCTCCGATGGTGGAAGGTGCTGCCGCGCCGACGGCGATGAGGCCAAAGGCCGCATGCCGAAGGACGCCTGACTTTGGCTGAAATCAGCGAAAAAGTCAAGACAGAATGAGCTCGAAAGCTCAGAGGTTGAAAGGTTAAAAGCTCTCAACCTTTGAACCTCTGAACTTTGAGCTTAAAGGAGCTCGATATAAGCCAGCCGGCGGCGGGCGAAACGGAAGAGTTCGGCCGGACGGTGCGCCGCCCCGGATTCCAGCTCGCCGGTCGGTTCGAGGATGCCGGACGCGAGCGCCTTCTTGCGGAAGTTCCGCTTGTCGAGCTCGCGGCCGAGGATGGCTTCGTACACCTCCTGCAGGTCCGCGAGCGCGAAGGTCTTGGGCAGCAGGCTCCAGGCGACGTTG
>DATJFD010000027.1:0-10514 GCA_035495855.1 Binatia bacterium
GGACACGAAGTGGTAGTAGCACGAGAGCGTGATGTACGCGCCCGTGCGGCCCGTGCCCTGCTGGGCGGTGGCGAAGGCGATGCCGCGGTCCATGAGGACCCCGGCGCCGTAGACGCCGCCGTAGGTGTAGTGGAACACCGGGTCGGAGCCGATGAGGATGACGTTGCCGTCCGCGGCGTGCGCCCATGCCGGATTGGCGGCGGCGGCCGAGACGGCCGCGTCGCCGACCTGGCAGGTCGGGTCGCCGAGGATGAGCGCGTCGTACGCGGAGAACTGCGCCTCCGTCATCGTCTGCCACTGCGCGGCGCTGATCATGGTGACCGTGTGGCCTTGCGCGATGGCCCGTTGCGCCTCCTGGCTGGACATGCCCCCCGTGACGGTGGGTTCGAGAATGGCCACCGTGCCCGCTCGGGCCTCGGTGGCGGCGAAGGTGGATGCGAGCACGCAGGCTCCGATCGCTACTCTGATTTTTGACAGCATTCCTCTTCCCTCTTTCACTTTCTTCCCTTTGGAAGGATCTGATGCGCCCGTCCGGGACGGCGCACGATGCGCCGGACCGGTTCAAGCCGCGGCAATGTACGTGAACGCGTTCCGGATGTCAAGGGCGGCTGCCCCGTTTTTCAGCTTAAAATACGAAAAATCGCGCGGTTACGCGCGATTCCGGACATCGCATAAAGAATTTTTCATGCGACAACCGCGGGGTTCGCCATCAGGCGCGGCCGGCCATGAAGGCGAAGACGGCGACGGTGATGACCGCGAAGGTGCCGACCGTCCAGCAGACCATGGCCACCGCTTCCTTCTTCTTGCCGTCGATATAGAGCATCACCGGCTTGCCGAACACGAGCATGCCCATGACCGCCGCCGAGAGGACGAGCAGCGAAAGCATCGCGAGAGGCGCCAGGAACTTCGGGTCGGGCCTGTCGCCGAAGAACCTCTGGAGGTTCGACACGAGGGTGACGACCGCGAGTATGTAGAGGAAAGCGCCGAGGGCGTGCAGCATGCCCCGCTTGGCGACCTCGTCGTTGTCGGGTTTGGAGAAGAACATAGAGGAGGGTTACATGTCGGTAGGCTGCAGCATGCTGTTCACGTTGCCTTCGGTGTCGGTGAAGGCCACATACCAGCCGATGCCGGGGATCATGACGGGTTCGCCGTGCACTGTGCCGCCGCCATCCTTCACCTTCTGCGCGGACGCCTTGATGTCCTTGACCGCGATTGAGACGGACGGATGCTGCATCGGGCTGTCGGCGCGCTTCGGGAAGAATCCGCCGTTGATCCGGCCGGGCTCCTTGAGCATGCGGTTCTCGTCGGTCTCCGCGGTCTGGGCGAGCACGTAATCGCCCATCTCCGGGCCGAGGATCCGGGTCTTCCAATCGAAGACGTCGGTGTAGAACTTGGCCATGCGCTGCTTGTCTTCCGCGGGCATCTCGAAGTGTACGACGGGATCCATGGGTTCACGGTAAATGGCTACGCAGCCATCGTACGACGGTTTTGCCCGTGTTGTAAATGATCTTTCTGCCCCGCCACAGGCGGGAGACCCCGGCTCGGGGGCCGGGGTGACATTTTTTCTGGATGCTGAAAAAAGTTCAGCATGACAAAGAAAAATAATGTCGCCTGAACTTGGTGCAGGCCCCAGAAATAACTGTCACCCCCGCACGCCCCAATTGTCACCCCGGGCTTGACCCGGGGTCCAGAAAATAAAACGGCCCCTAGAAAGGGGGCCGCGATCATTCGGGCAAAGCCCGGCGCGAGGATTTCTTCTCGCTCTGCCGGCGCTTGTCGTCGAGCCGCCGCCGCTTCGAGGCCTTGCTGGCCTTCGTCGGCTTGCGGACCTTCTTCGGCGCGAGCGCGGCGGTGACGAGCTCCTGGAGCCGGCGGATCACCTCCGCGCGGTTCTGCGGCTGCGAACGCTCGGCGTCCGAAGCGAGGACGATCTCGTCCGCGTCGTTCAGCCGCCCGCCCGCGTACGCGCGGATGGCCGACTTCTGGTCGTCCGTGAAAGCCGACGAGGTGCCGACGTTCCAGCGCAGCTGCGCCTTGGTCGAGGTCTTGTTGACGTTCTGGCCGCCGGGGCCGGATGAGCGCACGTACGCGAGGTCGATCTCGCTCTCGGGCACGGGTGAAAAGGCCATAGTCGGGTTCGGGGCCATGGGCCGCCTCCTTATGGTGCGGGTGGATGCGCGAGGCACGCCGCGAGCGCCGGGGTCTGCGTCCATCCGCAGGCGCCGTCGGCTTGGCGGGCGCATTCGGCGTCCTTATAGCACGCGTATTCGGGTTTGAACAGGCAGTCGGACACGACGTCCTGCTCGGCGCAGAGCTGGCCGCCGCAGCCGGTCTTGCGGCAGGCGCGCCATGCCTGGCCGGGCCGCGCGGGCGCGAAACGCACGGGGATGCTGATCGAGTCGTCGCGGGCCGGATCGCCGGAAGGATTGTCCTTCATGAGCACCAGCGTGCCGGTCGGCGTCGCGGGCGGATGCTCGAACTCGAGCGTCGCGGTGAAGGGCACGAACTCGGTCGTCATCCAATCACCCTGCGCCTGCGCATGGAAGGCGACGACCTCGTTGCCGTTCGCGTCGAGCAGCTTCACGGGGAAGGTCGCTTCGAAGTACCAGTTGCCGCGGGCCTCGCCCGTGACGACGAGCGGGCTCGCGACCTCGTCGCCCGGCTGCGGGTACGTCACGCGGATGAGGTCGTCGTGCGAGGCGTCGCGAGGCGGTTCCGCGGGCGTCGGGACAGGTTGCTGCGACACCGGGGGCGCCGGCGGCGCGGCGGGCTGCGTCATGAGCAGCGCTAAAGCCGCCACCACGGCGGCGGCCACGAGCGTTACGGCGATGATGACGAGGGTCTTCTTTTGCATGGTCGCGTCCTTTATACGGAAGGAACCTCCGCAATGATAGCACGGACGGCGCGCCGCGGACTATCGCGCCGTGAACGAATCGAGCGACTGTCTGATGGCCTCCTGATGTTCCTGCCAGGCCGAAAACAGCGTCGTCGCCTCGAGGAAATAGCCTCGACCGTTCGCGATCTCGATGATGCCGAGCGTGCGCAGATCGTTGCCATCGCTCACGCCGGAACCGCCGACGAGCCAGCGTTCATGGCCGTTCTCGGCGGGCAGCGCCTCATCCTCGTGCAGGCGGAAATCGCCGATGGTCTTCATCCTCCCCGCGATGATCGCCTCCGCGGACTTCTTCGCGTCGAAGCCTTCGCTGGGGCCGCTCAGAAGCGTCAGATTCGGAGTGAAGGTCTTTCCCTCCGGCGTCTTGTCCTCTTCGGGCGCGTAGGCCAGGAAGGTCAGGCCGAAGCCGGAGCCGTCGCCCGTTTCCCAGTCGAGCGGCAGGCGCACGCTGAAGCCTTCCTTCGCATCGACGTACGGTTCCTTTTCGATGAGACGCGGCGGCTGCTTCATCCGCGGTTCGGGGAAGCGTTCGATGAGCGGCCGCAGGAAGAATCCTTCGGAATCCTGATACACGCCGGCCGCCAGGAAAGCGAGCGGCGAAACGATCGCGGTGAGGCAGCAAAGGACGATGCCGGCGATCGCCGCCGCGCGTTTCTTCGAACGCAGCCCCTTGACGCCGCTCACGATCCCTTCGACGCTGGAGTATGCGCCCACGAAAGGATTGATGGCCCAGACGACCGGCGCGAAGAGTCCCGTGAGCACCGACGAGCCGGCCCGCCTCTGGAGCTGTTCTTCCGTGACCGCCTTCGGCGCTTTCCGCTTGCTGAAGCCGATGAGACGCAGGAACCAACCGACACCGCGGAAGAAGGCGAGAACGAGAGCGAAGAGGAAGGCGAGGCCGAAGAACGCCGAGGCGTCGAAGGCGTACCGCACGAGCCACGGCGCATCCTGGGCCATGCCGTCGACGCGCACGAAGGACACTCCGTCGCGCGTGACGACCCTGCCTTTGACGAAGGCGGGGAATTCGCCCCGCTCGAAGGCTTCGAGATCTTCGCAGCCGGCGACGTCGAGCCGGACGGCATAGGCGCCGTCGCGCAGATAGAAGACGTCCGATGCCGCGGAGCGGTCGAGCTTGCCGTAGGCCTTCACGAGCGCGCCCGGCGCTTCCTCGTTGCGGGCGATCTCCGCGACCGTGACCCTTTTATGGCCGGTAGTATGCTGCCCCGCGCAGGTGGGCCCTTCATCGCCCTTCACCGGCGTGAACAATGTTCCGTAGGCGATCATCCCTCCGAAAAGACCGATCGCGATCGCGCCGAGCAGCGCGTTGTGGAGCATCGCCATGGACTTCCTCTCTTGCGGTTCGGGAGCGCGGAACATATCAGGGGCAGTTCTTCTCGTAGTAGACCTGTCCTCCCGCCTGCCCGGGCGCGTAAATATAGACGTACTGCTCGTCGCCGCTGATCGGGAAAGAGGCGAAGCTGAAGGTCCAGTTCACCGTTTCAGGATCGCCTTCTCCGCGCTCGCAACCGTTCGAGACCGTCCGCGTCCAGGAGCCGCACGCCGTCGTGTCGCTGTAATGCGTATTGACCTCGGCGCCGACGGGACCGCGGGCCGTGCCGGAAACGAAGACGTTGTGGTTGTCTCCGCAGACCACCGAGGAGAGCGAGATGCTGGCCGTGACGGGCGCGGGTTCCGGCGCCGGCGCGGGTTCCGGTGCCGCCGCCTCGGCGACCACGATGGTGATGCTCGGACATTCCGAGTTGCCGGCCGTATCAACGACGCAGACGCGGAAGGTCTTGCTGCCGGCGGCGCTGGGCTTGCCCGAAAGCACCCCGTTCGGCGCGAGTATGATCCCGAACGGCGGGAAGCCGCCTCCGGTATCGAGCTGATAATGGTACGGCGGCAAGCCGAGCTCCGCGGTGAACACATGCGAGAATTGCACGCCGACTTGCGCGTTGTACCTGAGGCCCCCGGTAATGAGCACGGGCTTGGTCGCCGTCGAGCCTTCGGACGGCAGCGGCTTCAGTTTCGGCTTGGGCTTCGGCGCGGGGGCCGGAGCGGGTTTCGGAACGGGAGCCGGCTTCGGAGGTTCCTTCGGCTTTTCGGGCTCCTGGAGCGCGAGGTCGTCCTTGGCCGATTCCTCGCGCCGCTCATCCCTCTTCTCCGTGACGCGGGCGGTACGGATGGCCTTTTGCACGTCCTTGAGGGTCTTTTTTTGGTCGGTCAGGAGCGCGATGAGCTTTTCGGTCGTAAGCGGCTCATTGGGCTGCTGGAGGCCCAGCGCGGACAGAAGATGGCCCCAAGCCTTCGCGCTTCGTTCGGCCGCTTCGCCCGCCCGCCGCATCGCCGCGGCAGCGCCCCTGTCGGGTCTCATGGCGTTCTCCTGATCTTCCGCCGCGATCTCGTTGACGGTCATGAACTGGTCCATCCGCGTTTCCAGCGTCTCGAGGCTCGCGACCGTCTTTTTCATCTCCTCGCCGAGGTCGGACGTCTTGAGCTGGTCCCCGCGCGAACGCGCGATCTCCGCGCGCAGGTCATCGCGTTTCTTGGCGAGTTCGGCCTTATCCAGCTTGTAGCGGTCCCACACGGCCAGGTCGCCGGCGGCGGCGGTCTTTCCGACCTCGTCGAGCTTGTCGTCGTCGCCGAGCTTCGCGGCGATCTTGCCGGCCTTCAGCCGCAGATCGAACTTCTCGCCGAACACGACGAAAAGCTGGTCGGAATCGATGCCGTTCCTCTCCATCATCTTCTGCGCCTCCGCGTCGCGTTCACGGATGCGCTCCTGGATGTAGGCGAACTGGCGGCCGGGCGAGACGCCCAGGATGGCCTGCCAGGCGTCCTCAAGAAAGAGGTCGACGCGATACCAAACGCCGTCGGCGGGTGTGTAGCCGGCCGAGGAGGACGCTGTCGTTCCCGCTGCATGGGCGCCGCTTCCTGCGATGAGCGCCGCGGCCAGGATGAACCCGAGCGCGAGCTTCTTCATGCCCTTAGTTTAGCAAAAAAACGCGTCGCTGGCCAGCCGCGATCGCTGGCACCGTGCGAGAGAATTTGCTATACTGAAGCAAGAAATGACCTTCGCGCTATGTCACAAAAGCTCACCGACGAACAGATCAAGAAGATCACGCAGCACATCGCCTCGCTCGATGCGAAGCAGAAGAAGGAGGTCGAGGCCGAGCTCAAGAAGCTCAAGGCCCACGGCGGCGGGGTCCTCTATAAGAAATCGCTCGACACCAAGATCAACGAGATGCGGCACAAGGGCAAGCTCTCGGAGATCGACCGGCAGAACCTGCGGAACTCCCTCTACGGCGATAAATAAGAAAGGCGGGCTTCGGCCCGCTCTTTTTTTCTGGACCCCGCATCACGTGCGGGGTGACAAATTACTTTTGTCACCCCGGCCCACGAGCCGGGGTCCACGGCGAATTGTCATGCTGAACTTGTTTCAGCATCCAGAAAAAAATAGCCCGGGATGTCCCGGGCAGATCTCAGCCGCGCCGATGTTTCTCGACCACCCTGCGCGGACCGGCGAGATCGATGACGTAGCCGGTGCCGGCGGGAAGCAGCTCGCGTTCGGCGAGCAATAGTGCGAAGGCCTCGTGGAAGCCAATGCCGAGGCCGCTCATCACGGTCTGGATGCCGTGCGGGACGGCGGTCGGGACTCCGCGCCGGTAAACGGCCGCATACCAAGCGCTGAGCGATTCGAAATTCCTCGGATGGAACCTGTCATCGTCGTGCCGCATGGTCTCCTCCTTCGGCGCAGGGCATGCGCCGCAACGATAACCGCGCAAGTGCACGGCGAACGTGAAACAGAAGCCGCTCATGTCGATAGGCCGGCCGCACGACCGGCAAGTGATGACGCGTCCCATAAAAAAAATCCTTTCCCTTCGGAAAGAATGTCATCGCGCCTTCCGGCGCTGGCTTATCTTTCCCCCGTGGGGTCGGAATTGGCACCACGTCTTTCGACAGGTTGCCGGCGGGTCGCAGGGCCGATACCCTCGCCGCGCTCTTGATAACTCGGTTGTGCCGCTACTTTGCACGGGGTCACGCTATTTTGCAAGGTTGCGATGTCGCGCCGTTTCTTTCTGGACCCTGAAACGAGTTCAGGGTGACAGTATTTTTTCTGGACCCCGCATCACGTGCGGGGTGACAAATTACTTTTGTCACCCCGGCCCACGAGCCGGGGTCCACGGCGAATTGTCATGCTGAACTTGTTTCAGCATCCAGAAAAAATTATTGTCACCCCGGCCCCCGAGCCGGGGTCTCCCCCGCAATACTGCGGGGGACCCCGCCCTCTTTGATGAGAGAGAAGTGGCGGGGCAGAAAGAAAAAGACCCGGACGTTGCCGGGTCCGGGTCTTACGGAAAGTAACCGCGCAGGCTGCTGGCCTCGGCCACGCGGCCGATGGCGATCATGAACGCCGCCATGCGGAGCGAAACGCTCCGTTCGCGGGAAAGGTCGAGCACGCTCCCCAGCGCGACGGAGAGCTTCTCCGCCAGCTTGGCGTTGACCTTGTCCTCGCACCACTGCTCGCGCTGCACGTTCTGCGCCCACTCGTAGTACGAGACGATGACGCCGCCGGCGTTCGCGAGGATGTCCGGCACCACGACGATGCCGTTCTTCTCGAGGATGGCGTCCGCGTCGAGCGTGGTCGGGGCGTTGGCGCCCTCGACGACGTAGCGGGCGCGGACCGCGCCGGCATTCGCGCCGGTGATGGCGTTCTCCATCGCCGCGGGAACGAGCACGTCGCAAGGCATGGTCAAAAGATCTTCCTTGCGCTCCAGGAACTTCCCGCCGGGAAGGTCCTTGAGGAGCCGGCCCGGCGCCGCGAGGAACGCGGTCAGCGCGGCGACGTCGATGCCCGCGGGGTCGTAGACCGCCGCGCTCATGTCGCTCGCGCCGATGATGCGCACGCCCTTCTGCGCCAGGAGGCGCATGGTCGTGCCGCCGACGTTGCCGAGGCCCTGCACGACGGCCGTCATCTTCGACGGATCTTCGCCGCGCGACGCGAGCGTGTCGACGACGCACTGCGTCACTCCCCTGCCGGTCGCTTCGGCGCGGCCGAGGCTGCCGCCCACGGAGAGCGGCTTGCCGGTCACGACCGCGAAGCAGTCGCGCCGCTGGCCCATGCTGTAGGTGTCGAGCATCCAGGCCATGACCATCGCGTTCGTGCCCATGTCGGGCGCGGGGATGTCGGTCTCGGGACCGATGACGTCGCCGATCTCGTAGGTGAACCGGCGCGTCAGGCGCTCCAGCTCGCCGGCGCTCATCGCGCGCGGGTCGCAGGCGACGCCGCCCTTGGCCCCGCCGAACGGGACGTCGACGAGCGCGGTCTTCCAGGTCATGAGCGAGGCGAGCGCCTTCACTTCATCGAGGTCGACCTGCGGCGCGAAGCGGATGCCGCCCTTGTAGGGGCCGCGCGTGTTGTTGTGCTGCACGCGGTAGCCCGTGAACATGCGCACCGAGCCGTCGTCCATCTGCACGGGAAAGTCGACGGACACGTTGCGGCTCGGGGTCTTCAGGAACATGCGCTGGCGCTCGGGCAATCCGATCGCGTCCGCTGCCTTGTCGAACTGCAACTGGACCAGCTTGAACGGGTTCAGATTTTCCATGGAACGATCCTCCTGCCCTGACCCTACTCCGGGCCGAAGCGAAGTCAATCGGGGGCGGGGGCGGGACATTTGGGGCCCGCGCTGGTATGCTCCAAGCCATCCTATGCCCGCGAAATTCATCACGAGCGCCATCCGCGCGGCGGACCTGCCGGAGTCCGGAAAGCCCCACATCTGCATGCTGGGCCGTTCCAACGTGGGCAAATCGTCGCTCATCAACCATCTGGCGGGGCAGAAAGGCCTGGCGAGGACGAGCAGCCAGCCGGGGCTCACGCAGACCATCAACCTCTTCGAGTTCGACGGCCGGTACATGCTCGTCGACCTGCCGGGCTACGGCTACTCGCGCAAGGCGCGGTCGAAGGGCGAGGGGTTCGAGCGCATGCTGTCCGGGTATCTCTCCGAGGCGGAGCTCCTGAAGCTCGTCGTGCTCATCATCGACGCGCGGCACGGGCTCACGGAGCTCGACCGCGACGCGCTCGCGCAGCTCAAGGAAGCCCAGCTCCCGCACGTCATCGTGGCCAACAAGAGCGACAAGCTCTCGAACTCGCAGGCGGCGCAGATCACGCGCGAGCTGCGGACGGAATTCCCGGACGCCAAGGTCATCCTCCACTCCATCAACGATTCACGCGGCCTCGGCGAGATCCGCGAGGCCATCGAGAAAGCCGTCCGCGCGCACAAGGAAGAGCGGAAGGGGTGAGCGCGACGCCCGTTTCTGGACGCAGAAACGAGTTCAGCATGACAAACGACCACGGACCCCGGGTCCCGGCCCGGGGTGACAAAATGAATTGTCACCCTGAACTTGGTTAAGGGTCCAGAACGCTCGGTAAAAAACTTGTCACCCCGGCCCCCGAGCCGGGGTCTCCCGCCTATGGCGGGACCCCGCCCTCTTTGATGAGAGAGAAGTGGCGGGGCAGAAACAAAAAAATGGCCCCGAGGGGCCATTTTTTATTGGTTTCACATGAAACGCTTCCAGGCGACGTAGCAAGCCGCGCCGATGGAGGCGAGGAAAGCCGCGCCAAGGACCATGCTGAAGCCCTTCTCGCGCGTCTCCTCCTGCCGTCCACGCAAGGCCACGGCGAAGCTGTCGATGAAATCGCAGCAGACCGCGCAGGTCACCTCGTGCTCCTGCATAGAGACCTCGTGCGATTCGCAGACGGCATGGCAGTATGGCACGGGCTTCCCGACGCTCACGTGCCGGATGTTGTAGTGCACTTTCGGTTTGGCCATAATGTGCGCACCTTAGCCATGTTTCGGCTCATTTGTCAAGGTGCACGCCGTGCCGTTTTTTTCTGGACCCCGCATCAAGTGCGGGGTGACATTTTTTCTTTTTGTCACCCCGGGCCGGGACCCGGGGTCCACGGTCGATTGTCATGCTGAACTTGTTTCAGCATCCAGAAATACTCACTGTCACCCCGGCCCCCGAGCCGGGGTCCAGAAAACGTCACTCCGCCGCCTATGGCCAATGCTCGGGAGGGCAGTCGGCGAACTTGCAGTCCGGAGGATAGCGGCCGACGACCGAACCGCCGGGGCAGGTCTTGAGGTCCTGCGGACAGACGACCTTTGCCTCGGGGCAGGGCGCGAACTCGCAATTCGGCGGCACGCGGCCGACGGAGCTGCCGTCGGGACACTGCTTGGCTTCCATGGTGCAGGCGACCCCGCCGGGGGCGTTCTTGTTCGCGGCGACCGGCGGCTTCGGCGCGGCGAAGCATCCCGCGCCGATGAGCGGGAGAGCGAGGAGAACGATGAACGCCGGGCGGATCTTCATGCGGGAATCCTATCATCAGGCCCGCAGCCGGACCAATTCCTTCTTGCGGAAGCAGCGGGCGAGGTGGTCGTCGACGAGTCCCGCGCCCTGCATGTAGGCGTAACAGACGGTCGGGCCGACGAACGCGAACCCGCGCGCCTTCATGTCGCGGCTCAACGCCTCGGCCTCTTTGGAGACGCTGGCGATGTTGCTGAGGGATGCGGGCTTGTTGACGACGGTCTTCCCGCGCACGAACCGCCAGACGTAGGCGTCGAAG
>DATJFD010000028.1:0-4705 GCA_035495855.1 Binatia bacterium
ACCTTCTTGCCGAGCACTTCCTCGGTGAGCTCGCGCGGGAAACCGAACGACTCATAGAGATAGAAGGCGGCGTCGCCGGGGACCTCCTCATGGTTGGCGTAGCGCTCCTTGAACTTGGTCGCTTCCTGGAGGCCGCGCTGCAGCGTCTCGGAGAACTTCTTCTCCTCCGCGGCGATCTCGGTCATGACGCGGTCCTCGTTCTGGCGGAGCTCGGGATAGGCGTCGCCGTACTCGGCAACGACCTTGCGGGCGATCTCGGCGACGAAGGCGCCCTCGATGCCGAGCTGGCGGCCGTAGCGGACGGCGCGGCGGAGCAGGCGGCGGACGACATAGCCCTGGTCGACGTTCGACGGGCCGACGCCGCGCGGGTCGCCCATGATGAACGTCGCGGCCTTCACGTGGTCGGCGACGATGCGCATGCAGCGGACGGTCTCGTCGGACTCCTGGTACTTGCGGCCGGAGACGCGCTCGATCTCGGCGATGAGCGGCTTGAAGAGGTCGGTCTCGAACACGGTCGGCGCTTCCTGGAGCATCATGGCCATGCGCTCGAAACCCATGCCGGTGTCGACGTTCGGCTTGGCGAGCGGCTCGAACTTGCCGTCAGCCGTCTTGTTGAACTGCATGAAGACGTCGTTCCAGACCTCGACGTAGCGGCCGCAGTCGCAGTTCGGGTGGCAGGGCTCGGTCTGCGTCCAGCCGGGCGCGTGCTGGGTCGGTACGGGCAGCGCGAGCGTGTCGTAGAACATCTCGGTGTCCGGGCCGCACGGGCCGGTCTGTCCGGCGGGGCCCCACCAGTTCTTGGCCTTCGGATACGCAAAGACGCGCTCGCCGAACTTGGCGTCGATGCCGTCCTGCTTGTACTGCTCCTGCCAGATCTTGATGGACTCGTCGTCGCGCGGCGCGTCGGCGTCGCCTTCGAAGACGCTCACGTAGAGGCGGCGCGGGTCGAGGCCGTAGCCCTCCTCCTTGGAGGTCAGCAGCGCGTAGCTCCAGGCAATGGCGTCGCCTTTGAAGTAATCGCCGAGCGACCAGTTGCCCATCATCTCGAAGAAGGTCAGGTGGCGGTTGTCGCCGACCTCGTCGATGTCGCCGGTGCGGACGCATTTCTGCACGTCGGCCAGGCGCGTGCCCATCGGGTGCGGCTCGCCGAGCAGGTACGGCACGAGCGGATGCATGCCGGCGGTGGTGAACAGCACGGTCGGGTCGTTCTCGGGGATGAGCGAAGCCGACGGGATGACCTTGTGGCCCCGCTGCTCGAAGAACGTCAAAAAGGTTTTGCGGATGTCGTTGCCCGTCATAGCGAGGTTGTAGGTTGTAGGTGGTAGGTTGTAGGCGCGGTACGCGATAAAGGCACCCTACAACCTACTCACTACCACCTACAACCTTATTTACATGTCCCGCTCTGGTCGCCGAGACAGCGGTAGTCCGTTTCGGTGCCGTTGAGGAAGATCTTGAAATTGGGTTTGAGGCGCTTGATGGTCCATTCGATCTGCGCCTTGATGCGCGGATCGTCGCAGGCTCCTCCGGACTTGGTCTTGCCCTTGAGCCAGACCTCGGTCACGACGCCGTCGCGGCTCTGGATCTTCTCGACGGCGAGGTCGGACTGCCACAACGCGTTGTAGAGCTCGTTGCGGTTCGCATCCTTGATGGAGAAGAGCGTCATGAGCGCGTCATGGACGACGCTGTCGGTCGCGGCCGCGCGGTGCTCGCGCATATAGGCGATCCTGTCGTTGCAGCCGATGGTGCCGGGCTGGACGTCCGCGCCTTCGGGGACCTTCGAGCCTTCGGTAACGACCATCGCGACGGTGATGTCGTCGCTGACCGAATCTGCCTCTTCGTTGGCGCGGGCCTTCTCCTCGTTGGTGACGGCCTTGGCCTTGTTCAGAGCCTCGACGGGCGCTTTGACCGGGAGGACGGCGTCGTTCGCGAGCTTGTCCGCGACCGAGAAACAGCCGGCGCCGATGAGCACGAGAAGGGCGGGAACGATGATGGCGGCGGCAACGGTGCCGGGTTTGGGTTTGTGGTCGAATTGCATAGGCGTACCCGTCGAAGGGTAGCGAAAACGGGCTCATCCGACAAGAGTCCGCACGAGTTATCCCCATGGGGGTCAGACCCCGGCAGTAAAAAAGTCTGTCACCCCGGGCCGCGACCCGGGGTCTCCCGCCTATGGCGGGACCCCGCCGTCTTTAATGAGAGAAAAGTGGCGGGGCACGGCTATCGACGCGTATCGTGGATCCCGGGTCCTGGCCCGGGATGACGATCAATAAGGGCTTGATGATAAAAACATCAGGGGAGCCAACGAGAAAGGGCCGCTTGGGGCGGCCCTTCCCTTTTTGACTCTGTTCTCTTTTAGCGCGTGGCGCCCGAGTAGGCGACGGCGCGGACCGTGTCCCAATCGGTGGCCGAGGCCGGCAGCCGATGGTAGACGGCGGTGAAGGTCGCGATGGCGGCGGCTTCAGCGCTCATGCTGCGGGGCAGCGGGCGCAGGCCGTAGGCCAGGATCACGATGGCGTTGTTGTCCGCCGTGACCGACGTGTTCGCGTCGCGGAGATAGACGAGGCGGAAGGTCGCATGGGCGTTGGCTTCGGCCGTCGCGCTCGTCTTGCCGGGGAACCGGCCGTTGCCGATCTTGATGATGTCGAACCAATCCTCTTCCGTGTCCGGGATCTTGCCGAAGGCGGCGCGGAAGGAGTTGATCGCGCCGAGCCGCTCGCCGGCGCCGAGGTGGAGCGTGGTCTGCGTGCCGCAGGCGATGAACGCTTCCGCGTTGGCGCGAGCCGTGGCGTTCGTGATGGTGCCGAGCGTGCGGGCGCGGGCCTGAGCGGCCGCGTCAGCGGACATCTCGCAGCCGCGGCTGTTGCGGGCCTCGAAGTCGGCGCGCGTGTGGTTGCCGAAGACGAAGACCGCGTCGCTGTTCATGAGCTCCAGGGCGAAGCCGGAGGCCGGGATGGTCGTGCCGCCCGTCCCCGAGGCGTTGATGGTGAAGCCGATCGAGGTCGAGGAGGAGACGTTGCCGGACGCGTCGACGGCGCGGATCGAGATGGTGTGGGCGCCGTTGGGGAGCGCGGCAGTGGTGGTCGAGGTCGTGTTGCCGACGGAGACGAACGCGCCGCCGTCGATGGAGGCCTCATAGCGGACGACGCCGACGTTGTCCGAGGAAGCCGACCACGTGAAGGTCGCGGTGTTGTCCGTCGAGGGCGTGACGAGCAGCAGGGCGGTCGGGGCGGACGGAGCGGTCGTGTCGCCCGTGGCGCTCACCGAGAGGTTCGTCAGGGTGCCGGTCGTGACCGCGCCGTTCGTGTCCGTGCAGCGGACCTGGGCGGTGTGGCTGCCGGTCGACGTGAAGGTCCAGCCCATGCTGGCGGTGCCGGTCGAGGACGAGCCGGAGAGCGACATGGCACCCTTGTCGGACCCGTCGACGAGCAGGTGGCAGTTCGAGACGTTGGCCGCGAGGCTGTAGGACGCGCTGAGGGTCGCGGCGGCGTTGAGGGTCAGCGAAGACGGGGCGACGGAGCCGACGCTCGCGCCCGCGCTGGCCGCGACGGCGAGCGTGGTGATCGCGCCGGCGCTTGTCGTGCCGTTCGCGTCGGTGCAGCGGACCTGGGCGGTGTGCGCGCCCGTGGCGGAGAAGGTGTAGCTCGCGCTGGCGGTGCCGTTCGCGCCCGAGCTCGAGAGCGACATGTTGGACGCCAGGTTGCCGTCGATGAACAGGCCGCAGCTGGAGACGGCGGTCGTGCCGCTATACGTGGCGCTCAGGGTGACCGAGTTGTTGAGCGTCGCTGAAGTCGGGGTGACCGAGCCGATGCTCAGGCCCGTGCCCGTGCTGACGTTCATGCTCGTCGACGCGCCGGTGCTCATGGCGCCGTTCGTGTCCGTGCAGCGGACCTGCGCCGTGTGGCTGCCCGCGGTCGCGAAGGTGTACGTGGCGCTGGCGGTGCCGGACGAGGTCGAGCTGGAGAGCGTCATCGCGCCCTGGTCGGCGCCGTCGATGAGGAGGTGGCAGTTCGAGACGTTGGCGTTGAGATCGTACGTGGCGCTGAGCGTCGTCTGGACGCCGGCCGTCGCGCTGGCCGGCGACACGCCGGTGACCGCCGCGGCGCCGCTGGCCGCCACGGAGACCGTGGTCAGGCCGCCCGTGCCGACGTTGCTGTGGATGTCGGTGCAGCGGGCCTGGGCCGTGTACGTGCCGGACGCGGCGAAGGTGTAGCTGGCCGACGCGACCCCCGTGGTCGAGTTGGCGCCGCCCGAGAGGGTCATGGACCCCTGAGAGCTGCCGTTGATGAGGAGCTCGCAGCTCGCGACGCCGTCAGGATCGGCGTACGTGGCGGAGAGCGTCGTCGACGTGCCGGCCGTGGCCGACGTCTGGGCGATGGGCCCGACGATCGGCTCGCTGGCGGCGAACGCCGGGGTGGCGAGAGCGAGCAGAAGCGCTGCCGACACCATATAAGTAAGTCCTTTTCGCATAAACGATGTTGGGTTAGGGATCTTCGAATTAGTTCCGCGCGAATCCCCGCGCGGCAGGTGGATAAATTGTGGAAATAATCAATTGAATTAATATACAAGAATAGTATACACCTTTTCCGGCTTCCGGGCAACCCTCCGGCCCGGGCAAAAACAAAATCCGCCTTGAGGGGCGGATGAGGGTCAGCGGCTCCGGAACATCTTGAGCATCTTGTAGTCGCGCCAGGCGAAGAAGGCCCAGAGA
>DATJFD010000029.1:0-6800 GCA_035495855.1 Binatia bacterium
CGGGGACGCCGGTCGCGCTCGTGAGGCGGAGCTGGTAGTTGAGGACGCGGTTGGAGGAAGGGCCGGAGGCGAGGGCGGTGCCCGAGAACAGAGAACAGAGAACAAAGAACAGAGACGCGAATGAAGACAAAAAAGCACCAAGGCGCGCTCCATGGCGGATGGTGCTAAAAAAATCGATAGGGGTTGTGATTTTTGGGACGAGTCGCGGCACAAATTTCGCGCCCGATCTCTTTTTATTTTATGACCTTATTTTAGCATTTTTTCGGACTTTTCTCAAGGCTCATTTTTGGCCTCATTAAGCTTCAAAAAAAGCTTTTTTGGTGATGACTTCGTCCCCGATCCATAACCGGCGGGCATAAAAGCAAAGTTATCCCCCCTTCCAGACGTCGAAAGCCGAAAAACCGCTCCATAAAGCAAAAAGCCCCACGATGTGAGGCGTTTTGCTTGGTTGCGGGGCTGGGATTCGAACCCAGGGTCTCGAGGTTATGGGCCTCGCGAGATGCCGCTTCTCCACCCCGCTGCGCAACTGAGCGGAAATTCCGCTTTCTATGGACGTCGGGAGTATACGATTTTTAAGCCCGGTCGTCAAGCGATGTCGTGGCCTCTGCTTTCGACGCGCGGGGCCGTCGCACGAACGTACGAGGCCAAGGTCATCTCCGCCGTCCTCCGCCAGGTGAAGGCCGCCGCCCGCTCAAGGCCGGCGTCCCGCAGCCGGCCCGCGAACGCGGCGTCCTGCCAGACCGATCGCAGGGCATGCGCGATGCCTTCCTCGTCGCGAGGAGCGACAAGTATCGCGGCCTCGCCGCAGACCTCGGCGAGCGCCGCGGTGTCCGATGCGATCACCGGCACGCCCGCGGCCATGGCTTCGAGCACGGGCAATCCGAAACCCTCATAGAGCGACGGGAACACGAAGGCGGCGGCGAACGCGACGACCGCGTGCTTGTCCCTGTGCGGAAGATACCCGAGGAAACGGACGCGCTCGCGGCCGAGCTCGCGGTTCGCGTCCGCGGCCGCATCGAACGCGGGCTTGTCCTTCCATCCGCGGCCGCCGGCGACGGCGAAGATCGCATCGTCGGGAAGCCATCCCCTCTTCGCCGCGTGCGCGAACGCGCGGATCGCGGTCGCGATGTTCTTGCGCGGCTCGATGGTGCCCAGGAACAGCAGGTACTTTCCTTTCTGCAGGCGATGTCGCGCGAGCGCGTCGGCGTCGCCCGCGGTCGGCGCCTCGGCGCCTTCCGGGATGACGTCGATTTTTTGCTCAACCAAGCCGAAATTCCGCATCACGTCGGCCCGCGTCGCGAACGACGGGACGATCACGCGACGTGCATGTCCGACGGCGTGCGGCACGAGCAGGCTCTTGGAAAAACTCTGCGTACCGAGCGCGCCGGGCGGGAACCATTCGGGATGATCGTAGATGGCGAGATCGTGCACCGTGACGACCCACGGCCGCCGGTAGAAGAGCGGCACGACGTTCGCCGGGCCGTGCAGCAGGTCGAGGCGTTCGCGCTCGAAGACCGAGGTCACGACCATGTGGCCGTACACGAACGGCATGTAGCGGCGGATGGAACGGAACGGCAGCACGCGCGCGGACGCGCGGGGATGCCCGGCGAGCAGTTCGCGCTTGGCCGCGGCGGCGTCATGGTTGTCGAAGAAGAGCACGTACTCGTTCCCGCGGTCGAGCGCGAGCAGCGACGCGACGAGATGGTGGACGTAGTGCCCCACCCCGGCCGATTCGCCGGCCTCGGGATGGAGGATGGAGCGACAATCGATGCCGATCTTCACAGGAATACCTTGAACGCGGCGACGCCGCCGGTGACCGCGAGCGTGACGATGGTCCCGGAAATGAGATTGCCGAGGATGATGTAAGGGAAGGCCTTCTTGAACGGCAGGTGCAGCAGGTACGCGCCGAGCGTGCCGGTCCACGCGCCCGCGCCCGGCAGCGGGATGGCGACGAAGATGACGAGCGCCGCGAGGCCCCACTTGGTCATGCCGCCGTGCATTTTGTCGTGGGTGTGGCGCAGCACCGCGTCAGTGATGCGATGAAGGATGCCGCGGCGCCGTTCCATCAGGCGCACCCACCAGTCGCAGAGCGCGTAAATGAGCGCGACGGGGATCGCGTTGCCGAGCTGGGCGAGGAGAAATACCTCCCAGACCGGAAGATGGTAGCCGAGGATGCCGACGGGGATGCCCGCGCGCAGCTCGCCGACGGGCATCGCGGACAGCGCGATGACGACGAGCTCCGGCGGGACGCCGGCGAGGACGGTGGTCATGTCACTGGGAGCTCAGTTCGTGCCCCGGCCAGGCGTAAGCGTCGAAGGCCCAGTACATCAGGCTCTTCACTTCCTTGAAGCGCGCTTCCTTGGTCGGCGCGCCGAGCACCACGGCGACGACGCCGTCGCCGTCGCCGTTCTCCGCGGCGGCCCCGAAGCAGTAGCCCGCTTCTTCGGTGTAGCCGGTCTTGCCGCCGAGGAAATGGTACGGATCGCGCTCGAGGAACCCTCCGAGCAGCTCGTCGGTCGAGCGTACGGCGTGCGGGAGGCCGGTCTTCGCGGTGAAACGGTAGGCGGACTTCGTCACGGTCCGGCGGATCTCGTCGCGCGACAGGGCGGTGCGCACGAGGATGGCGACGTCGCGCGCGGTAGCCACGTCGTCCGCTTCAAGGCCCGTCGGTTCGACGAACTTCGCGCCTGTCATGCCGAGCTGCGAAGCCTTCTCGTTCATCTTGGCCACGAACTCCTCGCTGGTAAGGCCGGTCGAGCGCGCCAGCGCGACGGTGGCGCCGTTGGCTGAGGGTACGAGACTGAGGTTGAAAAGGTTCTCGACCGTGACCTTTTCGCCGGGGATCAGGTACGGAACGCCGCCCGGTCGCTCGTCGCCGGGCTTCACCTCGACCACGGCGTTCCAGTCGGGACCTTGGTCGAGCACGACGAGCGCGGTCATCAATTTCGTGATCGACGCGAGCGATTGCGGCGCGTCGGCGTTCTTCTCGAACAGCTCGGCCCCCGTCTTCCAATCCGCGACCATGACCGACCGCGACTGCGTCTCCAGTCCGAGGCGGCTCGGGTCCTTCTTCACGGGAACGGGAACGACGGGCTTCGTCACGGCGGCGGCGAGCGGCAGCGTCGAGCGGCGCGGCGGCACGTACTCGGCGACCGAAAGACCCGGCTTTGCCGGGGTGAAGGTCAGGTACATGGTGAGCGCGAGCAGCAGCGAGAACATGGCGGATCGGTCAGGCGGCTTCGGACGGGTTTTCCTGCGGGGCGGCTTCGCCTTCGGCGGCGGGCGCGGCGTCCGCGGGTTTGGCGTTGGCCATCTCGAGCACGCGCACGATGTTCTCGTGCGAGCGCAGCTTGTCGAAATCGGGAAGCTCCTCCACGCCGGCGATGCCGAGGAAGCGGATGAAATCCATCGTCACGCGGAAGGTCGTCTGCGGATCGTAGGGTTCGCCCTGCGCCTCGACGAGGCCGCGCATGAGCAGGTTGCGGAGGATGAGGCTGCAATTGACGCCGCGGATCTGTTCGAGCTCGGCCTTCGAGACCGGCCCGCGGTAGGCGATGATGGTGAGCGTCTCGAGCGACGGCTTGGTGAGCTCGCCGGTGGTCTCGTCCTTCAGGAAATCCTGCACCAGCCGCGCGTTGTCCGGCGAGGTGGACAGCTGGACCTCGTTGCCGTTGTGGAGCAAACGGATGCCGCTGCCTTCGGCGTTGTACTTGGCGACGAGCGCGTCGAGCGCGGCCGATACCTCTTCCTTTTCCGCGCCGCAGACCTCCGCGAGGCGCTTCAGCGTCATGGGACGGGCGGCGACGAACAGCAGACTTTCGATCTTGGATGTCAGCATAGGTTCCTTGTTCAGGCGGCGACGGGTTCGACGTTCTTGGCGATGACGATGTCTCCCCACATCTTCTCCTGGTCCACGGTGACGGCTCGCTGCTTCACGAGCTCGAGGAGGGCGAGGAAGCTCACGATGACCTCGGTGCGCGATTCGGCGGAGGCGAGGACCGACGAGAAGCGGACGGACGTGGCCTGGGCGATGAGCCCCTGGATCTGCCGGATCTTCTCGTGGATGGAGACCGTCTTCTCGACGACCGCGCGGGGGACCTTCACGAGCGGCTCAAGCCGGGCGATGACGCCGCGCAGCAGGTCGGCCATCGCTCCCCCGGTGAGCTTCTTCGGCGGGGCAAAGCCGATGTCGACGTGCGGCAGCTTCTCATGGACGAACAGGAACCTCCGTTTGCCGATCATCGATTCGACGGCCTTGGAGGCGTCGAGATATTCCTTGTAGATGCGCAGCTGCGATTCGAGGTCGCCCTCCTCCGCCTCGGCGAGGCCCTGGAGGAACGGCAGCAGGATCTTCGATTTGATGAACAAAAGGCGCGACGCGATCACCAGGAAGTCCGCGAGCTCTTCCGGCGGGATCTCCGGATGGTCATGGACGTAATGCAGGTAACCGTCCGTGACGTGCGCCAGCGACACCTGCGAGATGTCGAGCTTCTCCGACTCGATGAGCTCCAGGAGCAGGTCGAGCGGTCCTTCGAATTGTTCCAGTTTCACGGCGAAGCCCATACGTTCCGCGGCCGTCACGGCCTCAGCGGCGCTTCTTAGCCGCGGGCCTCGCAGGCTTGCCCTTGCCCTTCTTGGGGGCCTTCTTCGGCTTGGCCCTCGCCTGCAGCTTCATCTTGTTCTTCTTGCCGAACGAGCCGACGACCGGCGCCTCGACGGCGACCAGGTCCTTCACCTTCATGCGGAGGTGTTCGGTGAACGATTCCGCGCCGACGAGCGCTTCCTTCGTCTTGAGGAGGGCCTTGTCCATGGCCGTGCCAAAGCCGCGCATGCTGCCGAACGGGGTGAGCGCGCCGGGTTCGATGCCCAGCTTCTTCATCCCCTTCTCCATGACGAGCTCGATCTTCTTGGCGTTCAGCGCCTTCTTCAGCTTGCCGAGGTCGACGTAATACGAAGCCGGCACGATCACGACGTAGTGGCGCGACTCGGTCTTCTTGAACGCGGGAAGTTCGGCCTTCACGAGCAGGGTCTTGGCGACCTTGTCGAGCTCTGTGCCCATGGTCTGAGCGAGGTCGTAGGCGGTGTAGACCTTCCTGTGCTTCACCACTTCGAACTTCACGTTCTTCTTGCCGAGGTGGAGGATGATCTTCTTCGAAGCGGGCTTGGAAGCGGGCATGTGGTCGCGGTTAAATTCCCCCTTACTTTACCCAAATCCCCGCTTATTTGACAGCCTAAGAGGTCGTTCGGCACGAAAAACGAAAAATCCGCTCTGTTGAGCGGATTTTCCTCTCGACTTTCCACTCTAAACTCTCGACTCCCGTTAGAGGTCGGTCATGATATGCGCCTCGACCAGCTGCGATCTCGGCAGGTCTGACGGGGCGCCCATCATCGGGTCGCGGGCGTCGCCGGTCTTGGGGAAGGCGATGACCTCGCGGATGTTAGGCTCGTTCGCCAGGATCATGACCAGGCGGTCGATGCCGGGGGCCATGCCGCCATGCGGAGGCGCGCCGAACTCGAAAGCTTCGAGCATGTGGCCGAAGCGCCGCTGGATGGTCTCATCATCGAGGCCGAGCATCTTGAAGATCTTGTTCTGCAGCTCGCGCTGGTGGATGCGGATGGACCCCGACGAGAGCTCGTAGCCGTTCAGCACCATGTCGTAGGACCAGGCGCGGACCTTGAGCGGCTCGGTGTCGAGGAGCGCGACGTCCTCCGGGTTGATCATGCAGAACGGGTGGTGCGCCGCCTGGATGCCGCCCTCCGGCGACTTCTCGAACATCGGGAAGTCGAGCACCCACGAGAAACCGAGCTCGTTCGGGTCGTTCTTGTCCTTGCGGACGTCCGGCTTGTCGCTGCCGAACTTCTCCAGCGATTCCCTGTAGGAGAACCGCGGGAACGGGACCTGGGTGATCTTCTTCTCGGGCGCAACGGCCGCGACCAGGTCGATCATCATCTTCTCGCAGAGCGAGAGGACGTCCTCCTGCTCGACGAACGACATCTCGAGATCGAGCTGCGTGAACTCCGGCTGGCGGTCGCCGCGCTGGTCCTCGTCGCGGAAGCAGCGCGCGATCTGATAGTAGCGCTCCATGCCGGCGACCATGAGCAGCTGCTTGAACTGCTGCGGCGACTGCGGCAGCACGTAGAACTTCCCGGGATGGAGGCGCGACGGGACCATGTACTCTCGCGAACCTTCCGGCGTGCCCTTGGTGAGGATCGGCGTCTCGAACTCGACGAAGCCCTCCTTGGAGAGCCAGCCGCGGAAGAAGGCCGCGACCTTGTCGCGCAGGACCATGTTGCGGGTCATGCGCTCGCTGCGCAGGTCGAGGTAGCGGTACTTGAGGCGGAGCTCCTCGTTGACGGACATCGTGTCCTTGTCGACCTCGAACGGCGGCGTCTTGGCCTCGTTGAGGACCTCGAGCTTGGCGGCGACGACCTCGATGCCGCCGGTCGCGAGCTTCGGATTGCGGAGCTTCTCGGGGCGCTCGTTCACCGTGCCGGTGATGCGCACGACGAACTCGGGGCGCAGCACGCGCGCCTGCTCGAGCAGTTCCTTGTTCGACGGGATGAAGACGACCTGCAGGAGGCCGCTGCGGTCGCGCAGGTCGATGAACGTGATCTTCCCCATGTCGCGGCGGGCGTGGACCCAGCCGCTGACGACGACCTCCTTGCCGACCTGTGACGCGGTGTCCGCGACGAGCATGCGTGGCATACGATGAAACAAAAATCGCCCTTAGAATTTCGTAAGGGCGATCGGGATCGCGGTGCCACCTTACTTCGCTCCGCAGTACTGCGGAGCCTCATTG
>DATJFD010000030.1:0-3598 GCA_035495855.1 Binatia bacterium
ATTCCGCGCCAGGACGCGGAATCCACGATCGGCGGCCGTGGACCCCGCATCAAGTGCGGGGTGACAAAGAAATGGCCATTTCCGTCTGTCCGTCACTTGGGGCGCCAGGCACCCAACGTATGTCATTCCGCGCCGGGCCGCGGAATCCACGGTGAAAAAGGTCAGAGGGCAGAGAGCGGAGGGAGTAGAGTGAACAAAGGACAAAGTAAGCCGAGAGATCAGAGACACCCGACTTTTCTCCGAGGGGCAGAGGAATACCGGCCATCTCCGCCCTTTGTTCTTACTTTGCCCTCTGCCCTTTGTTCTCCCTCCGTCCTCTGCCCTCTGAACTCTCTACCAAGCCCTCCGCATCACGTGCGTGGAGACAAAAAGGGGGAGGGTCTTTTCCCGGCTTAAACGCGATTTTCGACCGCCTCAATAAAAACAGCCAAGATTAGCCCTTATTCCGATCAGAAAGCCCGTCCCCATCGCTCCCTTGACACCCCGCGAAACGCTGCTACAATGCCACTGCTTTGCGGTTCAAATGCCCCCGTAAAGTCGTGGGCCTGGGGCTTGCGATTTTTTTTCGTCCTCGGTACGATTGAGCCGCTTATGGCAGCAAGAAAACCGAGAAAGAAGCGAAATCGGCAGGAAACTCAAGAGACCGCCGCGCAGGCGATCTCCAAAGGGTTCATCGAGATGCACGGCGTCGTGGAAGAATGTCTTCCGGCGGCGTCGTTCCGCATCAGGATCGACAACGGACAGATCATCCTGGCCCACCTCTCCGGCAAGATGCGCATGAACCGCATCCGACTCTTGCCCGGCGACGAGGTGAAGCTCGAGATGACGCCGTACGACCTGACCAAGGGCAGGATCGTCTATCGATATTGAGCTCAGAGCTGAAAGGCCTAAAGGTTAGAGCGTCCTCTAACCTCTAACCTCTTGAGCTCTAACCTCTCCAAGCAGTAGACAAGCGCAAAAGGCGCGTGTACACTGCCTCCGCCTCCAGAAGGTGGACATCTTTATATATAACGGCACGACACATGAAAGTCAGGGCGTCCGTCAGGAAAATCTGCATGAACTGTAAGATCATCAGGCGCCATGGACGCCTTCATGTCATTTGTAAGACCGCGAAACATAAACAGCGCCAGGGCTGACCTTCTTCTATGGCTCGCATCGCAGGCATCACTCTCCCCAACAAGCGCATCGAGATCGCGCTCACCTACGTCTACGGCATCGGCCGCAACCGCGCGGTCGAGATCTTGAAGAAGGTGAAGATCGACAGGAACACCCGCGCGAACGCGCTCACCGGTCCTGAAGAGAAGCTTCTCCGCGACGAGATCGAGAAGAACTACAAGGTGGAGGGCGAACTTCGCCGCGAGCAGCAGGCCAACATCAAGCGCCTGAAGGAGATCGGCAGCTACCGCGGTTCCCGCCACGCCAAGGGCCTCCCGGCCCGCGGCCAGCGGACCAAAACGAATTCACGCACCGTCCGAGGCAACGTCCGCCGCACGATGGGCTCCGGCCGCACGAAGGTCGAGAAGAAGTAATCACTGACATCTATGGCTGACGAAGCAAAGACCATCCCGGGCGCGGAAGCCGCGCCGACCGACGCCAAGGCCGAGAAGGCCGAGGGCGAGAAGCCCGCGGCGAAGGCCCGCGGCAAGAAGAAGCCCACGCGGATCGTGAGCGTCGGTCGCGCGTACGTCCAGGCGACGTATAACAATACGATCGTCACGCTCACGGACCCCAACGGGAACGTGCTGGGTTGGTCGTCCGCCGGCGTCGTCGGCTTCAAGGGACCGAAGAAGTCCACCCCGTACGCCGCCAGCGTCATCGTCAAGGACGTCTGCGACAAGACCAAGGATTCCGGGCTCAAGGAGGTCAGCGTCTTCGTCTGCGGCGTCGGCTCCGGCCGCGAGGGCGCGGTCCGCGCGCTCCACGCCAACGGACTGAACGTCACCGGCATCAAAGACATCACGCCGATCCCGCACAACGGCTGCCGCGCTCCTAAGCCGCGCCGCGTCTAGCGCCTCCACCTATGGGAAGAAGGACTGAACCGAAATGCAAGCAGTGCCGCCGCGAGGGAGAGAAGCTCTACCTCAAGGGGGATAAGTGCTTCACGCCGAAGTGCCCCGTTTCGAGGCGCCCGTTCAAGCCCGGCATGCACGGCCCGACCTCTCGCACCCGCCCGACCCCGTTCGGCATCCAGCTGCGCGAGAAGCAGAAGGCCAAGAACACCTACGGCATCCTGGAGACGCAGTTCCGCAACTACTTCGAGAAGGCCACCCGCCAGGTCGGCAACACCGGAAGCTTCCTCGTGCAGATGCTGGAGATGCGGCTCGACAACGTCGTCTACCGCCTCGGTCTGGCCAAGTCCCGCTCTTCCGCCCGCCAGTTCGTCGGCCACGGCCACATCCGCGTCAATGGCAAGAAGGTGAACATCGCCTCTTACCAGACCAAGCCCGGTGATGTCATCACCCTTACCGCGCGTATTTCCAAATCAAAGCTGTTCTCCGAAGAGACCGCCCGCCTCGAGAAGTACCAGGCTCCGTCGTGGCTCCACCTCGACGCCGCCGCCCTCACGGGCAAGGTGCTTGCGAAGCCGCAGGGCGAAGAACTCAAGCAGAACTTCGATCCGAAGCTGATCGTCGAATTCTATTCTCGCTAAGTTCATCGTCCCGTCACTCATTTTTTAGGAGGAACACCTATGGAAGAGATCTTACTTCCGTCGAAGATCGAGCTCACTCCCGGCAAGGATGAGCGCCACGCCACCCTCACGGTCGAACCGTGCTGGCATGGTTACGGCACGACGCTGGGCAACGCCCTGCGCCGCGTGATGCTGTCGTCCCTTCCGGGCGCCGCCGTCACCGCCGTGAAGATCAAGGGCGCGTCCCACGAGTTCGCCGGCGTCCCCGGCGTCCAGGAGGACGTCCTCGAGCTCATGCTCAACCTCAAGATGCTCCGCATGCGGCTGTTCACGGACGAGCCGGTCCGCCTGACCCTCAAGGTCAAGGGCGAGAAGGAAGTCACCGCCGCCGACATCGAAGGCATGTCCGACGTCGAGATCGTCAACCCCGACCTGCACCTCGCCACGCTCACCGACAAGAAGGCCGAGCTGGAGATGGAGATCTTCGTCGGCCGTGGCCGCGGGTACGTCCCCGTGGAGGAGCGCTCGAAGGAGAAGCCGGAGCTCGGCATGATCGCCGTCGACGCCGTCTACTCGCCGGTCCGCGAAGTGGGCTGGAAGGTCGAGAACGTCCGCGTCGGCCAGATCACGAACTTCGACAAGCTCATCATGGACATCGAGACCGACGGCACCATCACGCCGCAGGAAGCCCTCGACCAGTCCCTTCGCATCATCCTCGACCACTTCAACCTGATGCTCAGCCGCGACGCGGCCCCGGCGGAAGCCCCGGCCATGGAAGCGGGGGAGACCCCGGCCGAAGAGGCTCCGGCGATGACTGAGGAAGCGGCACCCGCCGCCGAGGAGACGCCCGCCGAAGAAGCGGCTCCCGAGGAAGGCGAGAAGAAGGCCAAGAAACCTAAGAAAGCCAAGAAGTAACGTTCCACTCCTTCTGTCATCCTGCGCGAAGTCGCAGGATCCAGAAAGAAGGCA
>DATJFD010000031.1:0-5446 GCA_035495855.1 Binatia bacterium
CGGCCGCGAAGTGCGCGTGTTCGTCGAACCGAAGGTGGTCGACGACTTCGGCGCTTACCGCCTGGCCCGCGACATCGCCAAGAAGATCGAAGCTGAACTCAAGTACCCTGGAGAGATCCGCGTGAACGTGATCCGCGAGACGCGGGTGGTGGAATACGCACGATAGGGGTAGAGGGGGAAAGGGGTAAAGAGTTGGTTGACGGGACAATTTGTCGCCAGTAAGACGAGGCCGCTATGCATGCGGCCTCGTTTCGTGAACTGAGGATATGGCGGGAAGGCCTGGCCCTTGCCGTCGAGACCTACGCGATAACGAAAGCGTTCCCGAGAGAGGAGATGTTCGGCCTTACGGCACAAGTACGAAGGTCGGCGAATTCGGTGCCGGCGAACATCGCCGAGGGGTCAGGACGACATTTCACGAAAGAATACGAACGTTTCCTTCGCATCGCGCATGGTTCGCTCAAAGAAACGGTGAGCCATTTTCTGCTCGCGCGTGAGCTGGGGTACGGCGATCGGATCGCCATCGACAGGATCATTTGCCGCTATCAAGGCTTGGACGCCGGCATCAATGCCTGTATAAAGAGCCTGCATTAGCACCGCTCTCCCCCTTTACCCCTTTCCCCCTCCTTCATCATGAAAATCCTCGTCTTCGGCGACATCGTAGGCGGCATAGGAAGGAAAGCGGTGAAAGCCGTGCTTCCCGAGCTTAAGGCCGCCCATGATCCGGACCTGGTCATCGGCAACGCCGAGAACCTGGCGCACGGCAAAGGGGTCACGCCCGAGAGCCTCAAGGACCTGCTCGACGCCGGGGTCGATTTTTTCACCTCCGGGAACCACGTTTGGGACAAGAAAGACGTCTTCGAAGTGTTCTCCGACCCCCGGTTCAAGGATAAGCTCATCCGGCCGGCCAACTACCCCCCCGGAACGCCGGGCGAAGGGTCAAAACTTCTCTCTATTGGCACAAAAAACGTGCTTGTGGTAAATTTGCTGGGGAGGGTCTTCAGCAAGGTCCTTGCGGACGACCCCTTCCGTACCTTCGATGAGGTCCTGGCGCAGAACGCCCCTCGGAAACCGTCCGTCGTCCTCGTGGATTTCCACGGCGACGCGACCTCCGAAAGGGTCGCCTTCGGCTGGCACGCCGACGGGCGCGCGACCGCAGTATGGGGCACTCATACCCACGTCCCTACCAGGGATGAGCGCATCCTTCCAGGCGGCACCGCGGCCATCACGGACGTCGGCATGACCGGCTTCCGCGACGGCGTCCTCGGCGTCGAGCGCGCGGAGATCATCAGGAACTTCATGACGCAGCTTCCCGTCCGGCACGAGATCCCGGACTCGGGCGAAGCGATCGTGAACGCCGTCATCATCACGACGGACGGTGGCCGCGCATCGGCCATCGAGCACGTGCAGCGCGTGGTACGCGTCGGTTAAATCGCTAATAAGCCAAGGCCGGCCCAGAGCCGCCCTGCGAGCACTATGAACAAAGCAGAACTCGTCACTCAACTCGCGGAAAAGGTCGCCATTTCCAAGAAACAGGCCGAGGACACCATCGAGGCCTTCACCGAGGTCGTGATGGACACCCTGAAGAAGGGCGGCGAGGTCACCATCGCCGGCTTCGGCAGCTTCTCCGCGAAGCAGCGCGCGGGCCGCATGGGCGTGAACCCGCAGAACCCCAGCGAGAAGATCCAGATCCCGCCGGTGATCGTCCCGAAGTTCAAGGCCGGCAAGGCCCTGAAGGACGCGCTGAAAGGAAAGTAAATCTCTACAACAAAAATCCCCGGAAACGGGGATTTTTGTTTGAGTCGAAAGTCGAGAGTCGAGAGGAGCGGTCCGGCTTTCGACTCTCGACTCGATCAAGCGGCCATGAACCGCTTCACGTCCTCCACGGCCTGGGCCAACGGGACGCGCTTGGCGTCCGCGCTCGTCCTTTCCTTCCATTCGACGGCATCCTCGGCCATGGTCTTCTCGGAGACGACGAGGCGGAGCGGCAGGCCGATGAGGTCCGCGTCCGCGAACTTCTCGCCCGCGCGGGCGTCCTCGCGGTCGTCGTGGAGCACTTCGATGCCGGCGGCCTCGAGGTCGCGCTCGAGCTTCTCCGCGGCCTCACGCACTTTAGCGGCGGCGTTCGGGTCCTTGGCGGCGAGCGACACGAGGTGGACGTGGCACGGGGCGACCGACTTCGGCCAGATCATGCCCTTGTCGTCGTGCGAGGCCTCGACGATGGCGCCGACGAGACGCGTCACGCCGATGCCGTAGCAGCCCATGATGATCTCCTTGCGGGTCCCGTCCGCGCCGGCGACCGTGAAGTCGAAGGCCTTGGAGAAGCGGTCGCCGAGGTCGAAGATGTTGCCGACCTCGATGCCCTTGGTCGAGAACAGCGCGGCCTTGCAGTTCGGGCAGGCGTCCCCTTCCTTGTTCGTGGCGATCTCGGTGTTCTGCGCGTAGTGGCAGTTCCGGCACATGACGAGCGCGTCCTCCCCCGCCTGGGTCTCGACCTGGAACTCGTGCGAGACCTTCTTGGTGAAGGCGCCGCCCGACGCCTCGGTGACCTTGGCCTTGAGGCCGCAGCGTCCGAAGACGACGAGGTACGCCTGCTTGGCCTTCTCGTAAAAGGCCTCGAAGTCGGCGCGGTCGGTGTGGAACGAGTACATGTCCTTCATCAGGAACTCGCGGCCGCGCAGCACGCCGGACTTGGCGCGCAACTCGTCGCGGAACTTGGTCTGGATCTGGTAGACCGCGAGCGGGAGGTCCTTGTAGGAACGCACGAACGAGCCCACGAGCGGCGTGACGATGTCTTCGGCGGTCGGGCCGAGCGCGTACTCTTTGCCGGTCTGGCTGGGGATCTTGAAGAGCACGTCGACGTTGTCCCAGCGCTCGCTCTTCACCCAGTTCTCCTTCGGCTGGAGGGCGGTGAGGAGCAGCTCCTGGCCGCCGATGCGGTCCATCTCCTCGCGGATGATGGTCTCCACTTTGCGGAGCGTCCGGAGGCCGAGCGGGAGCCAGGTGTAGACGCCGGCCATGACGCGGTCGACGAAGCCGCCCTGCACCAGCAGGCGGGCGTTCACGGAATCCGCGTCGTGGGGCGCGGTCTTGCTGGTCTTTCCGAAGAGGGACGAATAGCGCATACGACGAGAACGCTACCCGATGGCGGCGTCTTCGACAAGGCGACAGCGCTCGACGGAAAGCGGCCTTCCCCGGGCGAAAGTGGAAAGTCGAGAGTCGAAAGTGTAGAGTATGAGCAGAGCAGAGCGGGGTTTCTTTCGACTTTAAACTCTCGACTTTCGACTTTTCATCCTATGTTCTTCAAGAAGAAGGAAAACGCCTCGAACGTCACCATGGGCCAGGCCCTCGGCATCATCATCGGCACGGTGGCGCTCTGCGTCGCCATCGGCGCGGCGCGCTGGAGCTGGTACACCGTCGAGGAGCTCATCTCGATGCGGCAGGACTTCAACGAGCTCAGGAACGAGGAGGACCAGCTCAAGATCCAGTTCGATTTCTGGGACCAGAAGGTGAGCGACGAGCGCCGGATGATCCGCCAGATGCGGGACAAGATGACGAACGTGAACGCGACGCCGTAGCGAAGCTCCGAGCTCCAAGTTCCGAGCTTCAAGGATGTGCTTCGCATAAAAAACCGGCCCGCGGGCCGGTTTTTCGTTGGCAGCTCGAAGCTTGGGACTCGAAGCTCGAAGCTTTATCGTTTCACACGTATGACGGCTCCCAGATCGGGGTGGCACGCGCCGACCTCCACGCGGCCGCTCGCCGTGCGGTTGATGTAATAGCCGGTGTTGCCGTCGCCGAGCGGCGAATCGACGATGGAGGTCTCGGGGTCCGTGCCCGAACCGAGCGGGTCGATCGGCAGTTCGATGAGGTACTTGTCGACCAGACCGGTCACGTCGACCGTGCCGTTGTCGAGCTGGGCCACGCAATCGAGGTTGGTGGTCGGCACCGTCAGGCCCGCGGCGGTCGCGCCGGGACAGCTCGGGGTCGTCGCCGTCGCCGAAGTGCAGGTGACGCCGGCGGTCGAACGGACGATGACCTGCGCCGTCGTCGGGCCGTTGTCGATGGGAGCGACGGTATCGCCGTCGTAGGGGACCTTGTCGTCGGCCTCCTTGTTGAGCATGGCGTTCAGGAGAGAGTAGGCCTCGCCGGCGCGGCGGGCGTTGCGGGTCTCGCGGAGGCGCTGCAGCGGGGCCACGGCGACGAGCACGGCGGACGCCAAAAGGCCGATGATGCCGATGACCACCAGCAGTTCGATGAGCGTGAAGCCCTTGGCCGTCTTAGCTGGCCGCAGCATGCATGATTCCCTCTTTGGCCTTAACGAAGCCATTGTAGCACCTTAACCGGCCAGCAGGAATATGCGGGGGCATCCTCGTACCCGGGGTCTGACCCCTTCTTCGGTGCCTGGCACCGGGGTCCCTGGCACCAGGGGGACAGGGAGCGAAAAAGCCCCGCTTTGGGCGGGGCCTTTCCTCTCTTCCTCCTCGCTTAGCGCTTCACGCTCACCGCGGCGGCCTGCTCGGGGTTGCAGGAGCCGACCTCGATGCGGTTGCCGCTGGTGCGGTGGAGATAGTAGCCGGTGTTGGTCGCGCCGAGCGTGGTGATGCCGACGGCGTTCGTCGTGCAGCCCGTGTCGCAGCTTGTGGCGCCTGCGCCGCGCGGGTCGATCGGGGCCGAAGCGATGTAATTCGGGACGACCGGGTTCGCCTGCGTGACGGTGTACGAGCCGGTGAACGTGACCGCGGACGAACACGTAAGGGACGTGGCGCTCGCGATCGCCGTCACCGTGCAGGTGTTCGTGTTGGAGGACGTGAGCGTGTCTCCAACCGAGACCTGCGCCGTGAAATTCGTGTTCGTGCCCGTGACGGTCGTGCTGGCCGTCGCGGCCGCCGTACCGACTCCCGTGAAGGTGTCGGAGAGGTTGACGACGCAGTTCTTGGAGAAGGCCTTGAGCGCCGCGTTGGTGTAGGCCGTCGCCGGCTGGCCGGTCACGCAGGTGAACTGCGTGTTGCTCTCGATGCTCTTGATGAGACACGGACTGGTGCCGTCCGTGACCGTGTCGCCGACGCGAAGTTCGGTCGTGTAGGACGAACCCGTACCCGTCACCACGTTGGCCGAGTTGTTCGCCTGCCCCGAGATCGTCCGCGTGCTGTTGTCGAGCGTCTGCTTGCAGCCGGGGAAGTTCTCCGTGAGCGAGAGGTCGCATTCGATGCCCGCAGTGCTCGTGACGATCACCTGCGAATTCGTCGCGCTGGTGATGACCGGTGCGTCCGAAGGGCCGGCGTACAGCCTGCGATCGTCCACCTGCTTCGTCAGGATGGCGTTCAGGAGGCCGTTCGCCTCCGAATAGCGGCGGGCGTCGCGGGAATCCTGGATGCGCTTGACCGGGTCGACGGCGACCAGGACGGCGGCGGCCAGGAAGCCGATGATGCCGATGACGATGAGGAGTTCG
>DATJFD010000032.1:0-6808 GCA_035495855.1 Binatia bacterium
CGTAACATCAAAACCTTTCCCGCCTATGCTCATTGAGACCAGTAAAGACCTGCTCTACGTCGTCCTGGCGTTCTGCGTCCTCTGGCTCACCGTGTTCCTTTCGTGGCTCCTCTACTACGTCATCGCCATCGTGCGTGACGCGGAGTCGTTGCTGCACCAGGTGAAGGGAGCGGTGGAAAAGGTGGATTCGCTCGCGCACGCGGTGCACGAGAAGATGGAACGTTCGGCGGCGTCGTTCACGCTCATCGCATCGGCAGTGAAGGATCTGGTGGTCTGGGGGATCCAGGAGCGCGCCAAGTCGAGACCCGCGGCGAAGGAGAAAGAGAAGGCCGCGAAGAAGAAATGAAGGAGGAAGACGGGACCACGGTCCCGTCTTTTTGATCGAATGAGAGTTCAGAGGACAGAGAGCAGAGTTTAGAGGAAGGGAGATCTAAAAAACCGTCCCGCCCAGCGGGACGGTTTTAAAATGCCTCTTCCTCTAGACTCTGCCCTTTGTCCTTTGCCCTTCGGTCTTGACCCCCCGCCCTTTTTGCCCTTTGTCCTCCGATACGGTACTCATGAATGGTCGCCCTTTTTGGAAATGTTTCGCGACCAAGGAGCCGATCGTGCCGAAAAGCCCCAAGGGACCCCGCAAGGCGGGCCGCAAGTCGGCTCGCATGCAGCGCGGCCAGGCGCTGTTCACCAGCCTCTGCGCGCTGTTCCGTCCCCATGTCGAACCGCTCATCCGCAAGGACTGCCTGCAGCAGCTCTCCGGCCCTCCTCCCACCGAGGAGCAGGTCCAGCAGCTGCTCGACGCCCTGCGCGAGCACCTCGGGTCGTTCGGCGCCAAGCCGGAGGACATCGACGAGGCGCTCAAGGAGGCCGAGACGCGCATCCGCGACCCGAAGAGCATCACGCCGGAGGAGATCGAGGCCGCCGTCGACGACGCCGCGACCGAAGAGACCGGCATGCTCGTCATGACGTGGCTCAACGTCCTGACCTTGGCCGCGTACCCCGTCGCTAACTTCCACGTCCTCGAGCTGAAGCCGCTCGACGACGCGATGCTCCCGCCCATGGACGAGCGGATGGAGGGGTTCTTCTCCTTCGCCTGCACGCAGAAGATCCTGGGCGAAGGACCTTCCAAGGACGTGCTGCGCGCCGTGAAGGCCGCGCTGCCCGCGGGGGAGCAGCTCCCCGCCGTCGCCATCGAGCTCCTCGAGCATGAGGGCCTGACGGTCATCAAGTGACGCCGCCCCGCGATATCGCGGGGCTTTTTCTTTCCGCGGCGGTATACTGTCCCTGCTATGACCAAGGAAGCATTCCAGCGCCGCGCGCTCGAGCGTATCCGCGACGAGCTCAAGAAGGGCGCCGTCCCGCTCTCGCGTGCCCGCGCTTTCGCGTCCGCGACGCTCGATCTCGGGCTGCTCCACGACGCCGAGATCCCCGCCGACGCGCTCGATGCCGTGCTGCGCGCCTTCCCTGAGTTCACCTTCACCGCCTGACCATGCCGATCGACAAGACGACCGCCGACGGCGGGCCGATGCCGCCGGACCCTGATCGCGACACCGTCCCCGAAACGCCCGACGCCAAGCGCGACGCCGCGCAGCCGGTCGAGGCGAAGCTCCCGCCCGAAGGCGAGGGCGTCCCTGCGCCGAACCGCCCGCTCCTCGATGCCATCATGGAGACCGAGGACGAGCGGGGCATGCCCGTCTCCGCGGAGGTCCAGCTCGAGATCATCGCCTCGTACGACGGGTCGCGGATGAACGAAGCCGCCGGCGACGTCGCGTTCCTCGCGGAGGATTACGGCCTCGCTCCCGGCGACCTCGATGCCGCCTCGCGCGACAAGCTCGCGGTGCTGTGGCTGGGCATCAAGGACGCGCGCAGCGAACGGTCGCAGGAAGCGATGGCCGAGCGCATGGAGTACGAACTGCGCGAAGGGCTCACGCGCGCCGCGTACGGGAAGATCGAGCGGCTGACCGCGGACGTGCGGCGGAACCTTCGCGCCGCCGACCTCGAGGACCGGCTGCGCTCCGTCATGGAGACCGTCGGCCGTCTCGGCGGTCAGTTCCCGCTCGATGAGGAGCATGAGCTCGAATGGAAGGACCTGACCGACAAGTTCCGCGGGCTCGTGGCGTTGCGCGAGGGGAGCGAGGAAACGGTGCAGCAGGCCTTCGAGAAGGTCTTCCAGGAGAACGAGAGCGTGGTCGAGGACGGCCTGGCCGCCGCGTACCTCCAGCGCAAGGGCGGCGACGTCGAGAAGAACCTGATGGTCCTGTACGGCCGCAGCAGGGAAGAGCAGGAGAAGATCAAGGCGCGCAACCGCGCAGAGGCGGCCGAGGTCGTCCGCGATCTCGCGGACAAGCCGCTCGACTTCGCCGCGCTCGAACGGCTCCATCAGGCGAACAACCGCAACATCGTCCCCAAGGCAGTCTCCAAGGTCCGCGCCGAGGGGATGCCGCCGACGTTCTTCGAGCGCATCGGCCTGCTCCCCGAGGACCTGAAGGTCGAGCTCGACGAAGTGCTGCGGCAGGCGAACGAGCTGCGCGCCGCGGAGATCGGCGACGGGCCGGGAAAGATGACGAAGGAGGCCTACGCCGCGCGCGCGGCGCAGCTGCACAACGATTTCCTCGACATGCATCCGTTCAGCGACCGCAACGGCAGCACCGCGCTCCTGTTCCTCGAGACCATGATGACGAAGGCGGGTTACGAACCGCCGAAGGAGCGCACGCGGGCGGCGGAGGAGGGGGACCCGAAGGGGTCGGCGCAGCAGCGTTTCCTCGAGGACGTCACGCGCATCCTCGGCGGCGACCACGCGGCGATGGCCATCCTCTACGAAGGCCAGGCCAGGATGAAAGAGCCGGGGTACTTCGTGGGCGCGTCCAACAAGAGCGACACGAAGCGCGACTGGTACGACCGCGTGCTCAACATGCATCGGTCGGCCGCGGGCAAGCCGCGGCACCGGCGCGAAGGTGCGAAGGAGGAAGAGGAGTAACCCATGCCTATGGACCAGGCGATCATCAACCGGGAAACGGAGCTGGCGCTCGGTTTCCTCAGGCAGAACACCATGGCGGCGGTCTCGACGGCCTCGAAGGACGGCAAGCCGGAGCTCGCCTTCGTGTACTTCATCGTCGACGACGTCTTCACGTTCTTCTTCATCACCCGCCGGGACTCGGTGAAGTTCCGCAACATCGCCGAGAACCCGCTTCTGGCCGTGTCGGTGGCGAACGAGGACGAGGTCAGGACGGTGCAGATGTACGGCGCGGTGGAAGAGGTGACCGACGACGCCGAGATCCAGCGCCATACGCACATGATCATCCGCTCGCCGAAACTGGCGTCGCTTTACATGCGCAACGCGCCGATGAAGTTCCTGCCGCCGCGCGTGCCCGAGCCGGACGGCGTGCACTTCGCGCTGCTGCGCATGCGGCCGACCTGGCTTCGCTGGATGCGCAAGAACGTCGAGACCGACGAGCCGGAGTTCTTCACGCTCATCGACGGCCCGCGCTGACCCGTTCTTCGCTCGGCGAACCCCGACCTGTCACCCCGGGCTTGACCCGGGGTCCAAAAAAGAAGAGATCCCGTCCAAAAACCGGCCCACAAGGCCGGTTTTCCCGCTTCCCACTCTAAACTCTCCACTTTGTTGCACGCAACGATTGACCCCAAGAGCGCGTCATGGTACCGTCCATCGTCGCGGTCTTTTTTTTGGCCGGAAGGCCGCGGAAAGAGGTGGAGGTCATGGGAACCGCACACGACGCCGAGGAGCGCGAGCTCCTGGCGAGGCTCGAGGATCTCCTGCTGCCGCACGTCGCGTACGTCGGCATGGGCGCGGCGCAGGCCGCCGTCATCCAGGCGGCGCTCACGCCGCTCCCGGAGGACGACATCAAGACCTGGTCGCTCTGCTTCGCCGCGCTCGCGCTGTGCGACGGCGCCACCGTCGGGCAGGCCGTGCGCGAGGCCAAGCGGGTCCGCGCCGCGCTGCGGCGGCCCGAGCCGCCGACGGCCGACGAGGTCGCCTCCCGCGCGCGCGACGTCATCCGCCTGGAGACGCGCGCGCTCGTGCGGGACTGGCTCGGCGCGCTCGAAGCGCACGCGCTCCACGAGGGCGGCACGCTGTCGCGCGCGTCGCTCGACGCCGCCATGCTCCCGCCGCTCCCCGCGCCCGTCGCCGCTTCGTTCGTCGACGCCTGCGCGCGCCGCGTCCTCGGCGTCGGCGGCACCCGCGAGGCGCTCGTGCTCGAGCGCATGTCGCTCGAGGACCCCGATCTCTGCCTGCCGCACGACGCCATCGCGTACCTGGAGCTCCAGGGCGTCGCCGTCGTTCCGTGAACCAGCCCGCCGCATCGGCGGGTTTTCTTTTATCTGGATGCTGAAACAAGTTCAGCATGACAATTCGCCGTGGACCCCGGGTCGCGGCCCGGGGTGACAAAAAATAATTGTCACCCCGCACGTGATGCGGGGTCCAGAAAAAAATTGTCACCCTGAACTTGTTTCAGGGTCCAGAAAGTTCGCACCGGGGCATTGACACGCGGCCTTTTTTCTGCAAGGGTCGCGTCAGTACCTTCCTTCAAGGAGTCCTTCATGACCGACGACCTCTGGCGGCGCGTCGACGACGACGTCGCGGTGACCTTCCTCTGCGGCTGCACCGGCAAGGGCAGCGCCCGCGGCCGCACCTGGGACCTTCTCTGCGCGAACGCCGGCTACGAGCACGGCCACGCGATGATCGATTCGGACGACGGCCTCTGCCGCCTGCCGTTCCCGGTCGCCTCGCAGGAGGGCCTGCGCACGCTCCTCAGCCTCTGCAACGACTGGATCACGCCGGCCGAGCGCGACGCCTTCCTCTCCCTCGAGCAGGTCAAAGCGCTGCCCGAGAAGATGAGCGAGGCCGAGGCCGCCATCCTGCGCGACCCCCTCCGCTACGCGCACTACGCCCGCTACGCTTTCGTCGGCTTCGGCCGATGATCCCGACCCGCCTTCCGGCGGGTCTTTCGTTCTCGAAAATGAACTTCATTCCCACGCACCCCCCCCAACTGTCACCCCGGGCCGCGACCCGGGGTCCACGATTGACAAAACCCCCTATTTTTGCTAAGGAATGAGGTCTTTCCGGCCCGAAAGGGCCGAACGACATGCGATCATTACAACGGAGGGTGACCATGGAAAAACGCGATAGCCAAGCGCTGGGAACGGCCAACGCCATGCTGTTCGACGGCGCCGACTTCCTCGACGCCGCCGAGCTCGCCCGCAAGTTCGCGGGACCGGCCGGACGCATCGCCACCATGGCCGATGTCGTCACCTGCCGCCGCGTCTCGGACGCGGAGGACCTCATCTGGCGGCGAGCGATCGTCACCGGGAGCGCCGAGTACTTCGGCCTCTCGCGACGGGGGACGCCGCTCATCATCGTCGCGCACGGCATCGGGCCGCTCGCCGACGACGAAGGCGTCTTCGCCGCCTACTACGGCGCGCCCGGCAACGGGAAGCCGTCGAACGGCGTCATCCCGCAGGAGGAGTTCCTCCGGCTGGAGTCGGGCCACTACGGCCCGGTCGAGATCGTGCCGCGCGACGCGGTCTGGAAACGGAAGCATCCGTTCCAGGAATGCGTCACCGCGGAACAGGCGATGGAGGACCCGCTCGTCCGCGCCCGCCTGGGCGAGGCCGCGGATTTCTACATCGCGCGCCATCGCAGCATCGCGCTCGACTGGGCGCGGGAGAAGCACGGTTCGACGAAGGGCTTCGACTGCATGCTCATGAACCGCGACCCGCAGCGTAGGAGCTACCTGGCGTTCGGGCCCGACGGCAAGACGGCGCTCGCGCACCTGCTCGCGGTCTCGGACCTCTCGGTCTACGACCACGGCCACTGGGACGACGCCCGCCGGCATTCCTGCCTGGTGACGTTCCTCTCCTGCCACGAATGGGGGGACGAGGGACAGGTCATCGGGTTCCGCGGCGGGCACGTGCTCCGTCCCCATCCGGGGCCGAGCGTCGTGCGCGAGCGGTTCAAGGACGTGTGGCGGAAGCTGGCGAAGGCCGGTCCTCCGCCGCTCCCGGGCGTGCGCCGCGTGCACGCGCTCACGGAGACGCCCGGCGGCGTGTTCACCTGCCACGAACCGTTCATCGGTTCGGACGGCGAGCCGGAACATCCGGTGAAGGGCGGTAAGCCCGTGGGGTCGGCGGCGTTCGATTTCCCGATCGTCGGCAACGACCTTCGGACGCCGCACTGCGACGTCAGGGCCATCAAGGCCGCGACGCCGGCCTGGGCCAACGCTTTCCGCATCGGGAAGTCGCGGCCGGTCTGGAAAGGGGACGACCCTTCGCACCACGAGGTGCAGGTCGACTTCTACCAGGTCGACGTGGACTATGCGCGCCGCGTCCCGGCGATGGTCCACCTCCGGGAGGACTTCGACCTCTTGCTCTCCCTGGAGGCGTGACATGCGCCCCATAGCCCCGCAGCGATGCGGGGCTTTTTTATTGTGGATCCCGGCTCGCGGGCCGGGATGACAAGCGAAAAGATCGTCGACGAGGAAATCTGTCGTCTCGCAACCCCCAAAGTGTCACCCCGGGCTTGACCCGGGGTCCAGAAAAAATAGAAATGTCACCCTGAACTTGTTTCAGGGTCTCCCGCCTGTGGCGGGACCCCGCCGTCTCTGATGAGAGAGAAGTGGCGGGGCAGGAACAAACGCTTTGACACCCCATGCCCGCCCGTGCGAAAATACGTCAATGAAGCCTTCGTTAAGGATAGCGCTCGGCTGCGTCATCGCCCTTTGCGGGGCGCTCGCGGTCAGGCTGCTCATCGGCGACAGCATCGTGGCGCTGTTCATGCCGCACGGCGCCATCGCCT
>DATJFD010000033.1:0-28738 GCA_035495855.1 Binatia bacterium
CAACGCAGCCGCTCCCTCCGTGGTAGTGGTAGATGCCGCTCGATTGCGGATGGCCGCCGCAGCCGTCCTGCAGCTCGTGCGCGACCGCGTCGCGGCCGCCGGCGTCGAAGCCGTTGAAGATCGGCACGCCGGTGACGGAAATGCCGACCTCGCCGCCGACGCAGGATGGCGACGCGGCGACGGCCGGCACCGCGGGCAGCGTGAACGAGAACGCCTGCGACTTGATGGAGTTCGGGTTGCGGTCGTACTGGTACGCGTCATCGGTCGCGGCGATGGGATACGTGCCGGTGAGGTGGCCGTACGGCAGACCGTTCGTCGTGATGGTCCTGTTCGCGCCGCTCAGCGTCATGCTGAAGGAGGCGGCCGGCCACGGCACGTTGCCGTCGACATGCGCCTTCTCCGTCAGGTCCCAGGTCGACCCGTGGATCCACGGCCCGTCCGCGAAGGCGCCGCCGCCGTTGAAGCTCGTCTGGCAGGAATAGACGGAACCTTTCTGAGGCGAAGACACGTGCTTGCCGTCGCCGAGAGCGAGCTTCGTCGGGTCCGCGCCGCCCCAGTCGGGCGCGAGGTCGCGGTCCTCGGCGATCGTGGGCGAGGCCACGCGCTCGCCGGTCGGGTCGAAATCGGCCGCGCCGTTCACCGCCGCGCCGGTCTTGTAGTTCACGAAAAAGGAGTCCGGCAGGTCATCGACCGCCTGCGCCCAGGCGGACCCGTAGAGGGTGGCGGCCGCGGCCTCGGAGGCGACGGGCCGGAGCGTGCCGCCGGATGCGACCGCGTAGACCCTCGGATCGGTCGCGATCTTGAGCATCCGCACGCCGGGACGGCAGGTCACGTTGCCGCCGATGGCGATGGCGGCGAGCTGCGCGTCGCTCACGGTCTTCACGGTCGAAAAATCGGCGTACCACGTCCGGTACGTCTTCTCGTTCGGGAAGACGTAACGCTTGCCGTCCGTGGCGAGATAATAGACCGCCGGGCCCGAAGCCTTGATGAGGCTTCCCGGCGTCGCGGCTGCCGCGGCGGGCAGCGCGAAGAACGGGAGGGCGAGGAGCGAGCACGCGGCTGCGAGGAAACGGCGCATGGACGGCATCATATCACGGCGACGGAGGCGGAGCACCCGGCTCGTCGGGGATGAAACGCAGGGCGGCGCCGTTCATGCAGTAACGTTTGCCGGTCGGCGGCGGCCCGTCGTCGAAGACGTGCCCCAGATGGCCGCCGCAAGCCTTGTCGCGCACCTCGATGCGCGTACCGAGGATCGGGTCGCGGTCCTCGAACAGCGCGACGGCGTCGTCGCTGACCGGCGCCCAGAAGCTCGGCCAGCCGGTCCCCGAGTCGTATTTCTGTTCCGAACGGAACAAAGGAACGCCGCAGTCGGCGCTGACGTAGGTCCCCGGACGGGTCTCGTGGTCGAGCGGGCTGCTGAACGGCAATTCCGTCCCCTGCTCGAAGATGACGTGATATTGCTCCGGCGTCAGGATGCGGCGCCATTCTTCCTCCGACCGGCCGGTCACCATGGCGGAAGGTCTCGCCGCCTCGCGCCGTGCCGTGCCGAGGTACAGGCGGAAACCGCCGGCCACGACGAGCGCGGCCGCGGTGCCGGCGAGCAAAGCATGTCGCAGGGAGGTCTTCATGGTCGTGCCGTCGCGAGCGCGGCGCGGGTGCGGGGGCCGACGCGGCCGTAGCCGGTCGTCGCCTCGTCGCCGTCGCAGGCGATCTTCTTCGCGCACTGGAATTTCCTCACGGCCTCGCGGGTCAGCGGACCGAAGAGATCGGTCTCATGTCCCGGCGAGCCCGGCCCGGCGGCGGCGGGCGGATAGCCGGCCCCCGACAGCATCGCCTGGAGGATCCTGACCTGGGCGTGGCGCATCCCGGCCTTCAGATCGATGGTGAGCGTCCCCGACAAGGCGGCAGGGGCGGACGCGGACGCGGGCGCGCAGCCCTTCCAGGGGGCGATCCCGTTCGCCGCGAACAATTCCTTGGCATAGCCGATGTTGCCTGTGACGGTCAGGATGTCGTGGCCGGCCGCGGCCGCCTTCGCCGCGTGGATGGGCTCGTCGATCTGAAAGACGCCGACGTACCGCCCTCCGGGACCGCCGCGGAGCACCGTGCCGTCCGGCGCGAACTGCCGGTATCCGGACTCGCATTTCGCGACCGCGACCATGGCGGGGTCCTCCGCGAACGCGGCCGCGACCATCGCCTCGATCCCCATGTTCTTGTCCTCCGCCGCATGCGCGGCGCCGGCCGCGGATAGGGCGAGCGCGACGGCGAACGCGGTCATTTTGAGCTTCATACGGGCATGGTAGCGCATTCCGAGGGTCCAAGTAACCCCGCCGTCCGCGCGCCCGACGGCGCCGCGCCGCTTCCGCCCGAGGACCGGACGTGCCATAGTGCATGGTAGTTATGTGTTTCTCTGCCACCGCGAGCTTCGTCGCGGGAGCGTCCCTAAGCACCGCCGGCATCATCACGGTGCGTAAAGTGAAGAAAGGAGTGTTGCTGCCGTTCGCGGCCATCCCCCTTCTCTTCGGCATCCAACAGACGATCGAAGGACTGAACTGGCTCTCGGACGGGAACGTCTTCCTTCACGACGCCGCGACGTACGCCTACGTGATGTTCTCGCATGTCCTCTGGCCGATCTACGTGCCGGTCGCCGTGCGCATGATCGAACCAGGCAGGCAGCGGAAGAAGTTCCTCAATTGGTTCATCCTGCTCGGGGTCTCGATCAGCATTTACATCCTTTATTACGTCTTCACCGGGCCGGTGACCTCGACGCTCGGCGCGCGCGGCATCTGGTACGAGATACCCTTCCCGAACTTCGTGGTCGTCCCGCTCGCCTACGTCTTCGCGACCTGCGGCAGTTGCTTCTTCTCCCGCCACAAGTTCGTCCGCGTGTTCGGCATGGCCTTGTTCGCCTCGCTGATCATCGCCTATTGGTTCTATCAGGAAGCCTTCACGTCGGTGTGGTGCTTCTTCGCGGCCATCCTGAGCTTCATCGTCATCGCCCACGTCCACGCCGACGCGGTCGAGTCGGCGAAAGTGAAGATGCGGGGCATCGTCCAGGAGGTCACAGAGAACATCCGCGCGATGAAATGAAAGGACGGCCATCCGAGGCCGTCCTTTTCGTTCAGCGCGCCTCCTGTGCGTCCGGGATGCCGTCGTTGTCATGGTCGAGCGGCTTGGTGTCCCGGTCATCCGGGATCCCGTCGTTGTCGTCGTCGCTGTCCTCGGAGTCGATGGTGCCGTCGTTGTCATGGTCGAGCGGCTTGGCGTCGACCGCATCGAGGATGCCGTCGTTGTCGTCGTCGGGATCGTCCACGTCCGCCAGATCGTCGTTATCATGGTTGAACGGCCGGGGATCCTGCGAATCCTCGATGCCGTCGTTGTCGTCGTCCTTGTCGGCGGCGTCGTCGGTGCCGTCGTTATCGTGGTCGTACGGATGGGCGTCGCGGACGTCGTCGTAGCCGTCGTTGTCGTCGTCCATGTCGATCGCGTCGGACGTCCCGTCGTTGTCGTGATCGAGGGGCTGCTTGTCCTGGCTGTCGGGGATCCCGTCGTTGTCGTCATCGTCGTCGTTCACGTCATCGATGCCGTCGTTGTCGTGGTCGAACGGCTTCGCGTCGACCGCGTCGAGTATCCCGTCGTTGTCGTCGTCATCGTCCTTGCCGTCGTTGCTGCCGTCGTTGTCATGGTCGAGCGGGCTCTTGTCCTGGCTGTCGGGGATCCCGTCGTTGTCGTCATCGTCGTCGCTGGCGTCATCAACGCCGTCGTTGTCATGGTCGTTCGGATGCGGATCGGCGACGTCGGTGATGCCGTCGTTGTCGCTGTCCGTGTCGTGCATGTCGTCGAGGCCGTCGTTGTCATGGTCGAACGGCTTCGCGTCCTGCACGTCGGGGATGCCGTCGTTGTCGTCGTCGGGGTCCGCGGCGTCGTCCGTGCCGTCGTTGTCGTGGTCGAGCGGCTTAGGGTCGCGATCGTCCCAGACGCCGTCCTGGTCCGTGTCCCGCTTGTCGGCGCCAGGCGCCGCGGAAGGCAGGTTGCACCCCGCGCCCATGAGGAGGAACAGGGCTGCCGCGACATAGGCGGCCGCGGGCAGGGTCCGTGGACTCGTCGCTTTTCGCATAAGGAAGTATGAATTTTTATCACATAAAGCATACCACGGAACGGCCGGGCCGCGGAAGCGGAACGAAAAAAGGCCCCGCAGGGCCTTCCGGGCTTCAGACCTTCCCCGTACCGCCGCAATCGGGGCATTCCACTTCGCGCTCGAGCGTGCCGCTGGCCTCGCCGATGCCGCCGCAGGCCTCGCAAGCGAGCGCCTCGCCCGCTTCGTCACGTTCGACGCCGCTCCCCTCGCAGGCCGGGCATTCCTCGCCGTCCTTTTCGCCCTCGCCTTCGCAGTCGGCGCACGGCTGCTCGCCGCTTCCCTCGCAGGCCGGACACTCCCCCTCCGCCTCGTATTCCTCGGTGGTCCTGCCGGTGCCTTCGCAGCCCGCGCAGATCTCCTTTCCGGACGCCTCGCCCGTGCCCTTGCAGTGAGGGCAGGGTTTCTTGCCTTGCTGGCGCCATCGCCTGAGCGCCTGCCGGACGCCGAGGACCGCGAGAATGCCGGCGATGAGGCCGGCGAACGCGGCGAACCACGGCTGGATGATCGGCGGCGCGATCTCGGCCGCGGCCTCGGCGGCCTGCTGTGCATCTTCAAGGGTGACCGGCGGCGGGGACGGCGGGGCGATCGGCGCGGGCGGCGGGACGGGTTCGGGCGTCGTCTGCGCCTGCGCTGCCTGAACGAGAGGCTCACCGGGCGGCGAGGGCGGCGCGATGGCCGGCGACGGCGAGGGTGCGGGACTTGGCGCGGGCGCGGGGGCAGGCGCCGGTGCTGGTGAAGCCGTCTGGGCCCCGAGCGGCGCCGGCGCCGGAGCGGGGGCGGGAGACGGAGCGGGTGCAGGCGCCGGCGCGGGAGACGGAGCGATGCCCGTACCGGCAGGTGCCGGATCGGACGAGACCGGCGCAGGAGCGGGGTCGGTCGCAGTCCCCGGCGCGCTGCCGGCCGTCTGCGCGAAAAGCGCGGCCGGGAAAAGGAGGCCGATGAGAAGGACTAAGGCGGCTGCACGGGTCCGCATATGCCCCCATGGTACCGGATGACCCGCGGCACGCAAAGCGCGTACAAAAAAGCGGACCGGGGTCCGGTCCGCTTTCCGCGGCTTACGCCGCCTCTTTCTCTTCCTTCATGGCCTCGATCGCGCGGATGAGGCGGTCGATCTTGGATTCGATGGCGTCCAGGCGCATCTCGAGCTTGGCCGTATCCTGGCCTCCCGCCGCCGGAGCGCGGCCGAAAGGCTTCTTGCCGAAGCTCGGCTTGGAAAAACCGCCGTCTTCCTTCTTGAAGCAGCGGTGGCACAGCACCGGCTTGCTGCCGTTCGGCCTGAACGGGACCTCGCACTGCTCGCCGCACTCGGCGCAGGTGGTCTTGAACAGGAACGCCTTAGCGTCGCCGCCGAACCTGTCGGCGCCCGGGCCGCGCCGGACCGGTCCGCCGAAATTCTTGCCGCTGAACCGGCCGTCGCGCTTGAATGGCTTCATTTCGAGATGGGTGAGTCCTTTAAGGAGGAACGACGCACCCTACCGCAAAACGGCCCGCTTGGCAAGGGGGCGGCGTCCTGGGCGCCGGGACGCGCTACGGACCCCAGTATTCGACGAAGTAGAAGGCGATCCCCGAAAGGATCGAGAGCGCCCACAGGAACAGGAACATGCCGGTCAGGATGCGGTGCGCGCGGAAGAAATTGACGCCTTTGGCGTACCGTTTCCAGGCGATGATCATGAAGACGATCAGCGCGATGAACATCGCGAGCGACAGGGTGCCGTGGAAGATGGCGAGCCCGACGTCGATCTTCGACTCGTGCGGCTCCTCCTCATGCGTCAGCACGCGGTAGATCATGTAGCTGACGTTGAACAGCGTCTCGTACGCGAGGGTCAGCAGGACGAGACGCTTGCGGAACACGTTCTTCCGGTACGCCTGGACGATGGCGGTGACGATCCCCGCCGAAACGAAGAGCTCGGTGACGAGCGAGACGGTGCTGTAGATGGGCGCATGCATGGGGTTCGGGGTCAGCAGCAGCGATGCAGGATCCTGCCGCCTTCGAAGATATGGAAGGCGTCGTTCTCCTCGGACACGGTGTAGACCGTGGTCCCTTTGAAGACGTAGGAAGCGGTGATGGCGGAGAGATGCCGGGCGTGCACTTTCGTCTCGAAACCGAACTGTTCCGAAAGGTCGGCGAAGCGGCCGGGATTCAACTTCTGCGCGACGACGCGCGGCCGCAACCCTTCGATGAAGACGCCCGAATGCACGACGACGCCATGCCGGTCGATGAGGATGGCGCCGTCGAAGTCGACGGTGGAAGCCATGTCCTTGCCGGCGACGTCACCGCGCATGATGTCCAGGCGCCTGCCGTCGAAGATGTCCTGGTCGCCGTCGGAGATGTCCAGGTGGTCCTTCCATTTGCGCTGCCAGCCGAGGATCACGAAGAGGCCGAAATGCTTCTTCTTCCTGGCCATGACGCGCAGGATCATTTCGGCCGTGCGCAGCTTGAGTTCAGGGTCGATGTCGACCCGCGATTCGGCGAGGCCGCAGGCGAAGGCCTCCAGCCGTTCTTTGATCTTGCTTTCCATAATGCGGTCCTTACTTTTTTTTGCCTCCTACGGATCGGGCCGTGAAGGTGACCGAGACGACCTTCCCTCCGTCCCTTCGCGCGACGATGCGGCACTCGAACAATCCCTGCGCAAGCGACGTCCTTCCCATGCCGCCCGCCCTGAAATGCTCTTCCCGTCCGGTCCTGAACACGCCCCGGAGCTTCGCGCCCGCTTCCTTGCGGACCGCTGCGGGGAGATAGTCGTAAAGGATCGTACCGACGACGTCTTCCCTCGTCCGGCCCATGATCTCCCTGTTGGCGACCAGAAAGACGCCGTCGCGGTCGATGGTCGCGATGAGATCGGGCGAGCCTTCCGCGAGCGCCCGCCATTCGGCGACCGTCTTCGACAGCGCTACCTCCGCCCGCGCGCGCCTCGCAGCGTCGATGGTGACGCTGATGCCGCCGATGATGCGCCCGCGTTCGTCCTTGTACGGCACGGTGACGACGTCGAAGCTCCTTTTGCCGGACCTCGTCGTGCGCTCGATCGTCCTGCCCCGCAGGGCCGCGCGGTCCTCCGCGAAGCCGCCCCGGGCGGACAGTTCGTGCAGCGAGCGGCCGAGCAACTTATGCGACGGGAGGCCGAAACGCGGTACGGTATCGCCGCTCACGAACGTGATGAGGCCATCGAGGTCGAAGGCGACGATGACGACCGGCGTCTGCGTGAGGATGGCCCGCAGCCAGACGCCCTTCTGTTTCCGCGTTCTCAGCGTCGGGTCGATGGCCTGGAGGAACGGCGCCGCGACACGCGCGTTGAGGGCGTAATAATGGAAATTGCCGGCCCGGCGGACGCTGACGAACCCGGACCTCGTGAGGCGCTGGAGGTTATGGGACACGAGCGGCTGCGGCAGGCCGAACATGGCCGCCAGCTCGGTGACGTTCTTTTCGCCGCCGATGAGGGCGAAAAGGATGTTCAGGCGGGCTTTGTTGGCGAGCGTGCCGAGGAGAGCCCTTTCGGCGCTCCTGTTCATCTTTACGGGATGCATGGAGGTCACTTCGGCTTGGAAAAAAGGTCGGCACGCAAGGCGATGAACCCGAGCGCGGCGAAAAGCGCGGCCTCGAGCCAGTTCCTCTTCTGCACGGCCTCGATCAACGCGATCCCGAAGAAAAGGATGAAGACGGTCAGGTTCGTCCGGGGGATGCGCTGCATATGACCGCAGTGTACCGCTTCCGACGGGCCGCGGAAAGCGACGCAAAAAGGAACGGCGAAGCCGTTCGCTTTTTGCTGTCCCGTCGGACAGGCGCGGCAAGGCGCTAGACCGCCTGGAGCATGACGATGACCTCGTCGAGCTTGCGCTCGATGGCGTCGAGGCGCTCCTGCGGGATCACGTTCTGCACGAGCGGAGCCGCGGCGGCCGCCTCCCCCTCGGCCTTGGCGGTCGCGCCGCAGCCCCCGTTCCTGGCGTCGCAGGACCAGAACGCTGGGTAAGGCTTGTTCTTGGCCTTGCTCACGCCCGCGGGCACGAGCCGCATCGTCTGATCGCACTTCTCGCAGATCTTGGTGACCATAAAAGAAGGTCAGTGAATGAGACCGGACGCGAAAGAACGGCGGATTATGAAAGAACCGGCGCCGAACATAGTCGAGCCGCCGGTTCCCGTCAAATGTTCCCGTGATCAGGTCGCCGCCCCGCCAGCTTTCGGCGCTGGCAGCGGTCCCATGTCTTCGTGACGCACGCTCCAGGGGGTGCCGAGGCGGCGCAGGAGCCACCGGTCGAGGCCCCAATAGCCGGCCGTCTTCCAGGCGAGCATCAGGATGATCGCGCCGAGGAACAGCACGGGATTGGTCGAGGCGCTGCCCGCGAGCATGAAGTTGAAGTTCATGAAGGCGCCGAAGAACGCCGCGATGCCGACGAAGGCGCCGACGATGAGCGCGATGCCGACGAGCAGTTCGCCATAGGCGATCAGCTTCGCGAACCACGTGTAGTGCCCTCCGTCGAGCAGTGCCTGGAGGAACGCGCGGAACCAGGCATAGGTGATGGCCGGTTTCGCGGGCGCATCGGGGATCATGACCGCCTTCTCCCAATAGCCTTTGAGCGCCGAGCCGCCCGCCGTCCATGCGGGGCTCGTGACCTTGTGCCAGCCGGCGACGAGCCACTCGTAGCCGACGTAGACGCGGATGACCGTCCAGACCCAGGTCCAGGCGCCCGTCTCCGAGAACATCTTCTTCGTGATCGGCGGATCTGCAACGACGGCGTTCGCAGCCATAGAGCGAGGCTGCCCCGAAGGGCGAAAATTGCCTTAACAAAGGCATTATACCACGGAACGGCCCTTATTGATACTGGATGAAGGACGGCGACGGCGTGAGCTGCAGGACTTCCGCGGGCGTGAGCAGCCGCGAGCCGGGGCGCTTGATGTCGTTCTTGTAGAACAATTTGAAGCCAGTGAACTGGACCGGCTCGGGCGCGATCCAGGAGCGGTAGGTGCTGTACTTCTTGGCCTCCGGACCCCAGCCGTCCATGTCCATCACGACCTGTACTTCGGGCAGCGGCTCGATGGCGGTCGCGTGCGTGACCATCTCGCGGGTGTAGCGATGCACGATGAGCACCTTCGGCGGCAGGTCATGCTCCCGCACCAGCCCGGCGAGATACCGCGCCGCCTCGTTCACCTCGGCCGCGTCCACGGTGCCGACCTTCGTTCCCGGCCGCGCGCCCGACCCCCGGAGCGCGAACTCCGGATCGATGGCGAGATGCACCTGCGGCTTCTCGAGGAAAGGCTCGAGCGAACGGACCTCGGTCATGACGTCCGCGAGCCCGGCCTGGACCTCGAGGATGACGATGCCGTCGATCTTCGCCGCCACGTCGAGCGCATGCTGCACCTTCGCGTCCGACATCCGCATGCGATAGAGGCCGTCCGTGCCCGCGCCCGCCTGCGCCGGGATGGCGATGTAGTCGATCGCCGGCTGCACCGGCGTGTCGGGGTCGGCGGCTTCCCAGGCCCGAACCTCCTTGTCGAGCATCTTCAGCATGACCGGCTCGGGATATTCCCCGAGCACGCCCATGCTCTTGGCGGAGAAATTGCCGTAATAGGCGACGATGCGCTTGAACGGCAGGATGGCGCCGCCGTTCGGATAAGCGGCAGTGACCGGCCAGAGAGGAGGCTTGGCGGGCGCGTTCACGTCCACGACGGTCGGCGCGTCTCCCAGATGCGCGAGCCGTCGCATCCGGCGGTCGTACTCGTTCCGGTCGAGCTCCAGACCCTTGCGCTCCGTTACGGACAGTCTGCCCGCCGGCGAGAGGGCCTCGTTGCGGGGCTCATGGTAGACGACGAAGAACGGCGCGATGATGCACGCCGTCGTCGCTCCCAGCAGGCCGAAGCGCCAGGCGATCGCTTTCCATGTCGGTCCTTCCATTAGAGCATCGTTACCGTTCTGCCGCCGGGAGTAAAGCGCGAAGCACCGAAAAGCCCCGCGCGCCGCGGGGCCGTGACGGACCTTCCGTCATCCGTGGCTCTCGACGTGCTTCCTGAAATTCTCAAGGATGGCCTGCCAGCCGCCGCGCTGCTTCTCCTCGCTGTTGATGTTCTCCATGTCGAACGTCTCCGTGACGCGGACGCCTTCGGGGACCTCCTCGAACCGCACTGCGACGTGCCGGCGGTCGTCGCCGTCCATGTCGTAGTCGATGGCCTCCCGGCCGTTCACGTTCGTGTAGGTCCCGGTGAGGTCGAAACTGGCGCTCTTGTCCTTGGCGGCCATGACCGTCTTGAATCGGCCGCCGGTCTTGAGATCGTTCTCGGCGGCGGGGGCTTCCCAGTCGTCCGAGGCGAATGCCCACTGGACGATGTGCGCGGGATCGTTCCAGCAGGCCCAGACCTTTTCGAGAGGGGCTTTGACGACGGTTTCGACGGTGATGCTCTTTGCCATGGCAGTGAGGTTACGGCGCGCTGGCCTGACGTTCCACGTGGTCGTTCTGCGGGTTCGCGTCATGGATGATGTCGTACGCCTTCGACGGGCAGAGCGGATAGACGCCGATCGTGACCTTGCTGTAATCGGGCTCTCCCGTCACCGTCGCCGCCGTCGGCGCGATGACCTCCGCGCTCCCGCTGAACGGCTGATCGATCTGCATCTCCCAGTCCGCGGCTGAGAATCCGCTCCCCTTCCTCGCCAGCGAGACCTGCACCTTCACCGGGCCGGCGGTCGGCGCATTGCCGACGTTGTCGACGGAGACCTTCGCGCCCATCCTGCCGTCGCCGAGGCGGACGAACTGCCCGTGTCCCGGCGTGACGTCGGCGAGATGGAGCTCGAAATCATCCTTGTACGGTTCCTTGACGCCCTTCTCGCCGGGCGGTATGAGCGACGACTGGTTCCTGATGGCGGCGCTCACGGAGAACTTGCCGACCTGGTCGCAGCAAGGGACGGCAACGCGGGTCTTGAGGTCCATCATCTGGCCGTTCTTGAGCTTTCCGCCCTGCAGGTCCTTGAGCAGCAGGGGGGCCGTGCCGGTCTCGAAACTTCCGGAGGACTTGCCCTCGAACTGGACGTTCGCCTCCACGCCGAAGAGCGGCGTCTCATCGGAGCTGACCGCGCCGAAATCACCCTTGCGCGCGTCGATCATCGCCTTCCATTTGGCGAGGCCCTGTTCGGGCGGGAAATCGGCGCCGAAGTTCTGCACGGTGAGCACGAGGTCCACTTGCGGACCGTCGCAGCCCGCATCGGTGATCTCGCCCGTGGGGTTCGTGACCGCCTTGATGGCCGTCACGCGGATGTCGGCGGCTCCTTCTTTGGCCGGCGGGGAGGGCGGCGGCGCGCTCGCTTCCGGCGGCTCGGGGGACGGTGACGGGTTCGAAGAAGACGTATCGCCGCAGCCGGCGCCGATGAGCAGCAAGGCAGCGGACAGCATGATGAATTTTTTCATGGCAGCGCGATGAAGTATGGCATCGGGTCGAATGATACCAAAAAGCGCCCGGCGGCGGAACCGGACGCTATTCCACGTGCACGGTGACGCCTTTCTTCATTTCCACGTCGGGGATGAGGAAGGCGAGGAACGCGCCGGCGGCCACGATGACGGCGCCGACGATGAACACGGTGCGGTACGCGTCCACCTGCGCCTTGAGCGCGATGAGGCGCATGAACGACGCGACGACCGCGGGGTCATGGCTTTGGATGGCGCTGCTCGCGGCGATGTCGAGGACGTTGGCCTTCATGGCGTACGTGAGGACGGTGCCGAAGATCGCGATGCCGAAGGCGCCGGCGATGTTGCGCCCGAGCGCGAGCACGCTCGACGCGATGCCGATCTCGCTCTGCGGTACCGCAGCGGCGACGATGCTGGTGCGCTGCGCCATGCCGAAGCCCATGCCGAACGCCATGATGAACATGGGCACCATGATGTCCCACGGGCCGGAACGCACGTCGATGCGCGCGAAAAGCCCTATGCCGATGGCGGCGACGATGGTGCTCGCGAAGATGACGATGCGCGGCTGGACGCGTCCCGTGAGCCGGCCGCCGATCGGCGCGGCCACCATCATGGCGGCGGCCATCGGCATGAACAGGATGCCGGTCTGCGTCGCGTCGAGGCCCAGGAAGGCCTGCGCGAACACGGGGACGAGGAAAAGCCCGCCCATCATGCCCATGAAGACCACGAAGTTGTTGATGAGCGCGTTCAGGAAGACCTTGTTCGCGAAGAACTTGAGGTCGACGATCGGTTCGGGATGCCACCGCTCGATGACGACGAAGAGCGCGGTGAACGCCGCGCCGACGCCGAACGCAAGGAGGCTCCTGCCGGAGGTCCAGCCCCAGTCGAGGCCCTTGTCGAGCACGAGCACCAGCGACGACAGCGCCACGCCGAGCGCGAGCGAGCCGAACCAGTCGAACTTCACCGTCCGGCGGCCGGAGACCGATTCGCGGATGAACGCCTGCGCCATGAGCAGGCCGACGATGCCGACCGGCAGGTTGACGAGGAACACCGAGCGCCAGCCGAAGACGTCGATGAGCGGTCCGCCGATGAGCGGTCCGAACACCGCGGCCGCGGCGAAGGACGACGACCAGATGCCCAGCGCCTGCGCGCGCTCCTTCTGTCCGGGGAACGTCACCGCGAGGATGGCCATGGCCGTCGGATAGTCCGCGGAACCGGCGATGGCCTGGATGACGCGGAACACGATCATCGAGCCGAGGTTCCAGGCGAAGCCGGCGAGCACGGAACCGACGATGAACAATGAGAAGCCAAGGACGTAGATCCTCTTGCGGCCGATGGTGTCGCCGAGCTTGCCCCAGATGGGAACGAACACCGCGTTGGCGAGGATGTACGCCGTGGCGATCCAGCCGGCCGACGTCACGGTGATGCCGAAGTCATTGATGATCTTCGGCAGCGCCAGGTTCACGATGGTCTGGTCAAGCCGGCCGAGGAACGTGCCGACGATGACGGTGACGAGCACCATCCAGCGGAGGTCCGCGGGCCGCGCATCGGCTGCGGCGGTGGTCGGGGCGGCCGTCGTCATGGCTCAACGCGTGAAGATGACGACCTTGGCGGACATCCCGTTCTTGATCTCGGCATAGGCCCGGGCGTCGAACCTGATCCTGACGTTGAACTCCTTCGTCTCTCGCTTGTCGGAGATGCTGAAGACCGCGCCCGAAGCGCGCGAGGTCGGGCTCACCTCATCGACGGTGCCCACGTAGGTCTTGCCGGAGAACGCGTCAACGGTGAACGTGGCGGGCTGTCCAGGCGCGATGTCCTTGAGGCCCTTGTCCTCCTCGATGCGGACTTCGACGCGCAAAGATGAGCGGTCGAGCATGGTCGCAACGGATTGCCCGGGCGTGAACCGCGTGCCGATGTCGTCATGGACGGAAAGCACCTCGCCGGCGACCTTGGCCTTCACGAGCTCGCCGCCGACGCGGACGACGGGTGCGTTCGCCTCGACGACGTCGCCCGGACGGACGTACGTCTCATCGAGCGTGCCCGCGGTCTGCGGCGCGAGATCGATCACGGTGCCCGCGATCTGGGCCTTGTCGGAGACCACGCGTCCCCCGCCGGCGCGGACGTTCATGAAGGCCGCCGCGCCCACCGCGGCGACGGCCAGCAGGCCGACCGCGACGAGCGCCGCATCGACGCGCAGGGCGCGCAGGGTCTTCTTCTCCTCGCCGAGGATGGCGCGTTCCTCCGCGACCAGCTTGCGCTGTTCGGCGACGAGTTCTTTTTCTTCCTTGAGCATGTCGTTCTGCATAAGAATTGGGGCGGGGCGCGTCACTCGCCGCGGCCGATGACGAGCTCGCCTTCGGCCAGGCCGTCGACGATCTCCACGCGGCCGTCGTTGCCGCGCAGGCCCACGGCGACCTTGCGTTCCCGCGCATCGATGCCGCGCGCATCGCTGGCCACGAGGACGAACGTCTCCCCGTCGCGGGCGATTATCGCGTCGCTGGACACGGTGAGCGCGCCGGTACGGGTGCCGGCGATGATGGCCACGTTCGCGATCATGCCCGACTTGATGCGCTCGTCCGCGTCGCGGAAGCGCAGGGTGACCTTATAACCGGTGATGCCGTCGGCGGTCGACTTGACCGGATCGATGGAGACGACGGAGGCCGTGAACGGGACGCCGGTGCCGTACGCGTCGAGCGTCACGGTCGCGTCCTCGCCCGCCTTCACGTCCGCGATGTCCGCTTCGGGCACGATCGCCTCGACGGTGAACAGGCCGTCGCTCATCACGGTCGCCACCGGAACTCCCGGGGTGACCGTCGCGCCGACCTTCGCGTCCTGTCTTGCGAGGACGCCGGCGACAGGCGCGCGCAGAACGACCTTGCCGAGCTGCGCGCGTGCGGCATCCACCGCCGCAGCGGCCTGGCGAACCGCCGCCTCCTGGCCGGCGATGTCCTCCGCCGGCGGCGCGGCGACCTTCAGCGTCTTTTGCGAAGCGGCAACGTCGACGGCCGAGGCCGCGGAGCGTACCTTCTCGCCTCCCGCGGTCAGGGCGGCGCTGGCGGCGAGCACGTTGCTCCGAGCCGCCGACACGCCGGCCTTGTAACCGTCCAGCGTGGCCTGGGCGAGCGACGGGTTCGTCGCTACGGTGGTCTTGTCGAGGGCGACCGCGCAGTCATCCAAGAACCCGCGCACGGCATCGAGTTCGGCGCGCGAGTCGTTGACCGCGGCGTCCAGGTCGCTCGCCGGCGTGACCGCGGCCATGGCGGTCTGCCACGCCTGGAGACTTTCGCCCAGGAGCTGACGACGCAGTCCGAGATCGTCGGTCAGGCGCTGGTCGGGCACGAAGAACGAAAGATGGGGCGTGAGGCCGGTCGGATACGTGAAGAACTGGTCGGTCTTGCCGCGGATGGCGTCGTCGGCCTTGGCGACCGCGTCCTGCAGCTTGTCGACGAGGCCGCTCCTGGCCTCGTCGAGCGCCGCCGTGGCGCCGCGCAGCGTCGCATCCTGCACGCCCACCTCTTCGGTGCGCGCGCCGCGCTTCACGGCGCTCAAACGGGCTTCCGCCATGGCTCGCGCGGCCTCCGCCTGCGCCAGCTGCGCGGCAAGGTCCGCCGCCCCGAGCGTAGCGAGGACCTGTCCGGCCTTCACCTTGTCGCCCGCCTTGGCGTAAACGGCGCTGACGAGTCCGCCGCGCTCGAAGGCAAGCGCCACGTCGACGTCCGCCTTCACGGTGCCGGTGACGCCGATATCGCGGTGCAGGTCGGCCCGGCTGACGGCAACGGTGGGGCGATCCGGCTTGCGTTGCATGTCGACGGCGCGGCCCGCGAAGAAGGCCGAGCCCGCGATGACCGCGGCCGAGACCGAGAAGAACGCGATACGATGTGCTGTTTTCATAGGAGGAGGGTCATTATCCTTTCGCGCGTTCTTCGAACGCCGAGGAGAGCCGTTCCAGCATCGCGGCGAGCTGCCGCCGTTCCTTCGGCGTCAGTATCGAGAGGACCGCGCGCATGCGCGACCTGACCTGCGCGGTCCCCTTCTTCAGGGTCGCGCGCCCTTTCGCCGTCAGGCGCAGCCGCACGGAACGGCGGTCGTTCCTGTCGGCGGCGCGCGCGAGGAGGCCCGCGCGCACGAGCCCGTCGATGGCGCCGGTAGCGGAAGGCGGGGCCACGCGCAGATGCGCCGCGACCTCCTTCATCGAGGGATCGCCTTCTTCGCCGATGAACCGGAGGGTGGCCAGCTGCAGGTACGTGGCGCAGGCCGCGCCGTCCCCCGTCAGGTTCTCCCTGATCCGGCGTCTCGTCTCGAGGACCAGCTCGGACAGGCGGTCGATGCTCTCTCTGCCGTTCGACATGATGAGCGAAGCTAATACTTAGGGTACCTAACGAACAGTAGGGCGGCGCCCGAGTCCCGTCAAGGTTCCGGTGTTCCCTCGCGGCCCCCGGATGCGGTACAGTACGGCCATGCATCGACGCTCCCCGCGCACGATCACGGTCATCGCATGGCTGGCGTCCGCCCTCTGGTTCGCGCTGCCGGCGCTCGCGGACGGTCCTTCCGCGCGGACCGCGGAGGAGCTCCATGCCGCCGCCGAAACGGCGGCGACGGGAGGCGCGAAGGTCCGCATCCTCATCGTCCCCGGCCACGAGCCGTCGGCGGGCGGGACCGCCTTCGGGAAGCTCAAGGAACGCGACCTCGCCGCGCAGCTCGGCAAGGACCTGCAGCGCTACCTTGCGGCCGACGGTCGCTTCGAGGTCTTCTTGTCGCGCGACGAGCACGGCTGGGACCCGGCCGTCGCCGCGGTCTTCGCGTCGCGATGGGACGAGATCGACGCCTGGAGCCAGGCCGCGCGCGCCGAATGGGAAGCGCTCGTCGCCTCCGGCAGGGTCGCGGAGCCGCCCGTGCCCGTGCGCCACCGCAAAGCGCCGCATCCGATGGGCGTGCGTCTGTACGGCATCACCAAATGGGCCAACGAGAACGGCATCGACCTCATGGTCCACATCCATTTCGACGACGACCGCGCCTCAAGCCGCTACGCTGGCCGCCGCGCCGGGTTCGCGATCTATGCGCCGCCGCCGCAGTACGCCAACGGCCCCGCCTCGCTCGCCGTCGCGGAGAAGCTCCTCCCCCGCCTGGCCGCCTTCGACCCGGTCGCGAAGCTCGGCTTCGTGGGCCGCGGCATCGTGCGGGACCCGCAGCTCATCGCGCTCGGTCGCTGGAACTCCGCCTATCCCGCGAGCGTGCTGACCGAATACGCGTTCATCTACGAGCGGCAATTGCGTACGCAGTCCGTGCGCGCGCTGGCGCTCGACGACATGGCCTATCGCACGTTCCTCGGACTGCGCGATTTTTTCTACCCGGGCGAACCCGCGGCCCGCGCGACGTCCGTCCTGCCGCACGACTGGAAAACGTCCGTTCGCGCCGGCTCCGACCCGGCCGACGTCTACGCGCTCCAGACGGCGCTCATGGTCGATGGCGATCTCCCGCCTGCGGGAAAAACGAAGAGCGCCTGCCCGCGCAACGGCCTCTTCGGCCCCTGCACGAGCGCGGCGCTCAAAGCGTTCCAGGCCAAGTACGGCATCACCGGCGAGGCCGGCTTCGCCGGCGCGAAGACCGTCGCGAAGCTGCGCGCCTTCTGACGCCGGCCGCCGTGACCTCCTTCACGCCTTCTTCAAAGCGAAACTGAACGTCGTCCCTCCGCCCTCCTTCGACGAGAACCAGATCTTGCCGTCCATCTTCTCCACGAGCTGCTTGGAGATGAAAAGGCCGAGGCCGGTCCCGGGCATGTCCCGGACCTTCCGCGTTCCCGAACGGAAGAATTTCTCGAACACGTACCCCTGTTCCTTCGCGGGAATGCCGAAGCCGGCGTCCCTGACCGACGTCACGACGGTCCCGTCCCGAAGCTCGTGATACACCTTGATGGCGGTGTCCTCGGGGCTGTATTTGACCGCGTTCGAGAGGAGGTTCGCGAGCACTTCCTTCAGCCGATCCTCGTCGGCGAGGACCTTCGGCACGCTGTCCGGACGGTCGTACGCGACGCTGATCCGCTTCTTCTCCGCGAGTACCTTCTGTTCGTCGATGATGCCGAGGATGACCTGGGAAAGATCGCAGGGGCGCACGGAGACGCCGAGCTTGCCGGCCTCAGACCTTGCGACCTCCAGGAGGTCGTCCACCAGGCGCCCGAGCCGGTCCCCCGCCTTCTCGATGTTCACGAGATAGGCGCGCGTTTCCTTGGAAAGGCAGGCGATCTCATCCTCTTCTATGAGCGCAAGGTAGCCCTTGATGACGGTCACCGGCGCGCGCAGCTCGTGCGAAGCCAGGAAGACGAACTCGTTCTTGAGCTCCTGGAGCCTGCGCAGCCCGGCTGCCATCCTGTTGAGCGACGCGCTGAGTTCTCCCATCTCGTCCTTCGATCGGATGTCGAGCTTGGCATCGAAGTCCCCGCTCTCCACCGCCGTGACGAACCCCCTCACCTTCCTCATCGGCGTCACGATGACGACCTGCGCGACGGCGAATAGCACCGCGATGAGCAGCATCGTGCCGACGATGAGCAGATAGAGGAGCTCCCGCACCTGCCGCTGCATCGGCAACAAAACCGCGCCGATGACGGAGTGGACCTCGACGGCGCCCGCGATCTTCCCGGCGGCCGTCACGGGGATGTAGATGTCCAGGAACTCGCCGACGTCCGTCTGCCGGGGATATTCGTCGTCCTTCGCCTGCACGTGATAGGACGGCTCGGCGGAATCCAAGGCGCCTTGGAGCCCCGGCCGTCCCCGAGAACGGAGGCCGATGATCGACGTGAGGTCCGAATAGATGATCCGGCCCTCGCTGTCCCAGATGGTCACGCGCGCCGTGGTGGAGTCGCTGATGCCCTCGGTGAAGGCGGCGAAATGCTTCTCGGCGCCGGCGCTCCGGGGATCGGCGAAATCGGACGGACCGAGGTTGGCCGCCGCGTGCCGCTGCACCGATTCCTGCATCGCGTAGAATTCGTTCTGGAACAGCGCGTTCCGGAGGGCCTGCCGCGCGTAGAATCCCACGAACACGAGCAGGAAAACGACGAAGACTACCTTCGGAATGAGGAGTTTGTAGATGAGTTTCATGCTTTTCCCGCGGACGCTTCCTTGCCGGCGGCCGGCGGTCCGCGTCGCGATGAACGCACCGCCCAGACGGCGTACAGCGCGTAGGCGACGAGCGTCACGGCGGCGGCCGCTTCCGCGGCCGGCATGACCTTCGCGCGCGCCGGGTCATCGACCACGCTGCTCGGCTCATAGATCTCGAGCACGCCGAAGGTCTTGCCGCCGGCGTCCTGGATCGGCACGTAGATCTCCGCGAGCGACGTGAACTGGCGTTCGGAGATGTGCTCGGCCTTCTGTTCTTCGATGGCCAGGACGACCTCGCCGTCGTAGGCGTCCTTGACCTCGTCGTTGTCAGGGAAGCGCTGACCGATGATCTCGGACAGGTTCGACCACAGGACGACCTGGTCCTTTGACCATACTTTCATCCGGATGATCCTCGGGGATTGTATCTGGGCGAACATGCCGCGCAGCACTTCTTGCTGCGCGTCCGTCAGCGGCCCTGAGAAGTACTCCGGCGTCAGCGTCCCGGCAGCGCGTTCGCGCAACAGCGACGCGACCTCGGTCTTCACGAGTTCGGTCTGCTGGGCTTGCGCCGCGCGATAGGCGCTGAACCACCAGGCGCCTTCGGCTACGACGAACACGAGCAGCGGGAGTACGAGCATGACCAACGTTCTTTTCCATCGCATAGACAAGATGACAATGCCGCCAATGCGGCGTGTTTCGAACTCAACGATAGCAGTTTTCGGCTCCCCCTGCACACGGGAAGGCGGCCCCGTCATCCCCGGGTCCGGACATCCCGGCCTTCTATTCCAGGACCTCGGTGTTCGTCAGCTTGGCCCGGATCGCGTCGAGGTCCTGCTTCGAGACGTCGTTGCCGCGCAGGTCGAGACGGCGCAGTTGTCGCAGGTTGCCGAGCTCGAGCGGAAGCCCGGTAAGCTTGTTCTCGGAGAGGTCGAGGTCCAGCAGCTTCGAAAGCTGGCCGATCTCGGCGGGCACGCCCGTCATGTCGTTGTTGCTGGCGTCGAGCACGCGAAGGTTCTGCAGATGGCGGATCTCGGCGGGCAGCGCGCCGGTGAGCGCGTTGTCGGACAGGTCGAGCTCTTCCAGCTCGGTCCTTCCGAAGATGTCCATCGGGACTTTCGTGAGACCTCGGCCGCTCAGGTCGAGCCTGGCCGCGGAGGGTACCGCAGCCGCCGGCGGCGCGGGTGACGCTGCGCCAGGAGGCCGGGCCACCGGGCCGCAGCCGGCGCCGAGGAGGACGAGGACGCCCGCCATGACGATGCTATTTCTTGTCGTGGACATACTGCTTTTGGATTCAGATCTTATTCTTCGTGAGAACCTCGCGCCCTTTCGCGGCCGCCGACATGCGCTTCATGGCGCCATGCGTCGTTTTCGCCGCGGACCTCATCCTCATGGCCCAAGCATAGCATGTATTGCGCGCGGATGTTCCGCGTCGAGCGCCGGCGATTGACTTTTGCCGGGAAACGCCCTTAGCTCAAGGCTGTTCTGCTCTTTTGAGAAGGAGTCCATCATGCGGCCTCGCACGTTCTTCGCGGTCCTCGCCTCGCTGCTCCTCGCCCTGCTCATCGTGAGCCTGCTGGTCGGCCGGGGCCCGGCCGAGGACGCGTCCGACGCGTTCCATCGCCTGCTCGGGGTCTTCGGCGCGTCGCACTCCGCGGGCAGGCCGGCGACCGTCCACGAACCCATCACTCGGATCGACGTGTTCCTCCGCCTGATCGTCGCGCTGGTCCTCTCCGCGCTCATCGGCGCGGAACGGGAGTATCACCGCAAGCCGGCGGGACTCCGCACCAACGCGATGGTCGGCCTCAGTTCATGCCTGATGACCGTTGCCTCGGTGCTCGCCATCGACGCGTTCCCCGACAAGGCCATCGATCCGACCCGCGTCGCGGGACAGATCATCACCGGCATCGGCTTCATCGGCGCCGGCGCGATCCTGCGGCCGAACAGCGGCAATCACATCGTTGGCCTGACCACGGCGGCGACCCTCTGGATGGTCTGCGGGCTCGGCATCGCGGTCGGCCTCGGTTTCTACGCAGAGGCGATCGTCACCACGATCCTCGTGTTCGTCACCTTCTTCACGCTCAATAAGCTGGTCCGGAAGATCGACGAATATTCGAAGAAGAACCCGCCGAAACACACGCACGGCGTGGATGATCCCGGCAACCACGTCGAACATCGCGAACAGTGAACGTAAAGACGCCCGTTACGGGCGTCTTTTTCTTTTCAACGTAACAGCGGGCGTTTTTACGTCGCGCGTCCCCTGGTCCGATGCGGGCAGCCGGCCCAACAACAAGGCCGCCGCATGCCGCCCCGCATCTTCGAGAGCGCCTTCCCGATGCGAATGTCCCTGGTCTCGTCCTTTTTCCCTGACGTCACCCAGCAGATCCACTCGTTGCGCGCGAGCGGCGTGATGTCTTCCCAAAGCGCCAGCACTTTGGGCGCGCCAAGGACGGCCTTGCGCAGGTCGTCCGGCAACGGATGTATCGTTCCGCCAGCGATGGTCCTTTGCGGCATAGGTCCGTTCGTGATGGTCACCAGGTGCCGAGCTTCACGAGTTTCCCCTTCCTCTTCACGATGTTCTTATAGTCCCACTGGATGCGTTTCGCCTGCCTCAGCCAGCCGCGGACGGCGCCTGCCTTGATGTCTTTCACGTCCGCATAGCGCTTCTCGGCCGCCTTGAACGTCCCCTCCGGCGACAAGCCGCTGTTCTTGAACGAACGGCCGCTCCAGAAGAGGAGTCGGACGCCGTCCTTCGTGGCGGCATAGCCGACGACCGGATTGCCGTCGATGAACCAGGCCGGGCTGCCATGATAGACCTTCGCCTCGGCCTTCGGCAGTTCCTTCGCGATGATCGACCGCAGACGGTCGCACATGCGTTTGCCCGCGGGCTTTTGCGATGCGTGGTACTTCCTGATGTCGGCGGTCATGCCGTCATTGTAGCAAAGAACCGTCCTTTGCGGGACGGCATCATTGACGGGCGGCCGACGCCGCGCTATCGTGCGTCGTTACGCCGACCACGTAACATGACGCGCAAGAACGTTCCTTCACCTGGTCGAACGCAAAGGAGTTTCCCATGAGATCCATGGTGTTCGCGCTGGCGGCGGCGATGGCGCTTACGATCGGATGCACGGTCGAGGTCGTTCCTCGTCCCGGCGTCGGCGACCGGCCGCAGAACCTCGCGCAACTGGACTACCCGGTCGCTGGCTGCGAGCGCGGGCCGTACGCGCTGGCGCTCATGAACAGGACAGACTACTACCTGGACATGACGCTCGACGGTGAGCCGATCGATTTCCTGGCGCCTGAAGGTTCCTACGCCGAGCTTCCGCCCTGGACGACGGCGTACGTCTGTCTCGACCACCTTGGCGACCACGACATCACAGGCCGCTCGTTCTACGAGAGCTACGGACAGCTGTATCCGGTCGGCGGCGAGTACGGTTATTTCGCGGTGACCGACTACTACGGCTCCGATGTCGGCCCGGGCGGCCGACAGGAGCTCTTCATCGACGATTCACTGCTCTACTACTACTGAAAAAGACCCGCTCGGGTCTTTTTTCTTGCGCGCCGGCAGTGTCATCGCCGCCGGTCACCTCGCTTTTCTCCTCCGCTTTTCAAATAGAGCTTCTGTTCTTTGTGCACGCCCAACATGTGGCGAAACAGCCAGTCTTGCGCGAATGCGGCGACCCTGTCGGCAAGTTGGGCGATGTCCGTTTTTTGCTCACGGATACTCGCGAGAAAAGCCCTCAACTCGCTTCTATACTTTGCATGCGAAGCGACATGCTGCTTAACGCCCGGATATTTCGAATTGGCTAAGTACTTCTCCTCGGAGTCAAAATGATAAAAAGCATGATTAAAGAGGTGGGTAAGGCAAAAGAGCAGGTCCTTTCGCGTAAGGGCTCTGTTTCGCGAGGCTTTCATTATCTCCTTAAGCAGCGTAAAAAAATGTTTATGCTGTTCGTCGATCCAAGGAACGCCGGTCTTGTATTCATTTTTCCAGGCGATCTTTTTTTCCCGCATAACGTATGGGTTGTTCGAGACCGATCGCCGGCTCCTCTTCAACTGCAGTGATACTTAAAAGGCGGCCCCTTCGCCGCTGCATTTGTCGTCTTTTCGCGCTGCCGTGTGACGCCGTGCCTGGGAAACATGATTCATTATAACATGCTTACCCAAGTCCTGCCATCACTAGCCCCAGGTCGAAAAAATGCTCTCGCCAGGAATGATAGTAGGTTTTTTAGTGACCCACATCAAACCTCAGACCACTTCGACGATATCGACGGAGATCTCCACCGCCGGGACCGTTCCCTTGTTCTCGAGCCAGTGCGTGGTGTTCCTGTCCTCGGGCCAGCCGACGCCGGGGCCATACTCCGTGGCGACGCCGTCACGATGGTCGGTGATGGTCCCCTGCAATATGTAGACGGTGCCCGGCCTGTTCTTATGGTCATGGACCGGCCCGATGACGCTGCCGGGCTCCATCGTGAACATACGCATGCGGAGCTTGCGCCCCGCCATGCCCTCGATCTCGGGACCGAGGTCGACGGTCGCGAGCAACTTTTCCGTGACGCCTTTCGTCTCGATCGCTTGTTCGTTCCCCATGGTGTTCTCGTTATTGTTGATCGAGAGACGCGGTCTCACGGCGAAACCCTAGAGGAATAGTTTCGTCAGGAACGAGATGAGGAGCAGCGTCACGAGGTTCGAGGCCGAGTCGGAGAAGAACTTCTGCCAGGCGATCTTGCGGTCGCAGGTTCCCCAGAGGATGCCCTGGCCGATCATCGGCACCATGAAACAGAGCCAGTTGAAAAACACGAACCCGAGCCCCATCCAGAACGACAGGCCGTTGTGCACGCTCTCGGTGATGATGAACGCCGTCGCGCCGGCGGTCAGGAAGGAGAGCGCCAATTGCGCCGCGAACATCTTGGGCATCATCGCGGCGCCTTCTTTCATCTTCGCCTTCTGCTGCTCGGGCGACAGCTTGTCCATGCCGAGATAGCGCATGTGGAGCTTCCCCATCGGGGTCGCGTTCGCGTACCAGACGGTGCCGACGACCACGGAGATGGCGGCGCCGGCGAGGGAGAGCAAGAGGAGGGTCATAGGTTGATAGGAAAATGCGGATGGCGCCTTGAATGCTTGGCGCGATGGTTAGACGTGCCTTAAGTATAGCAAATGCCCGCCACTTCGCGTCATCAATTGATGATGTCCCCCGTGTTGCCGGCCAGCCTGTCGCGCCACTTTTGGATCTCTTCAGAAGACGGTCCCACCCTATCCGTGATCTCTCCCGCGATCCTCAACGAGGCGTGGGTGCGATATGAGCGTGTCGGATTTCCCGGAAAATAATTGTTCGTAACGTTCGGGTCATTTTCAAAGCTCCCCGTCGGTTCGACGACATACACGCGTTCACGCCCATCGCCTTTCGCAAGCGCGGCAGCCAGCCACGCCCCATGAGCGAGCGCCGTGAAGTACACGTGATTCATTTTAAGTTCAGGTCTGTAATTAGACTCGTTCCCTGCGGTGAGGAGATCGCCGATCCGCAGATCCGCTTTCGTGCCGTGATAAAAAGGGCCTTCGTCGGAAGGTTCCGTGCTGCACGAGGCCGCTAACTCATAATTCTTTTTCGCCGCGACGGAATCGCTTAACTTCTCATGGCATTCGGCGATGTTCGAATACAGGGAAGGAAGCGCGCTCTTTACCGTGTCGTCATGGATTTTCAATGCAAGCTCCAGATCCGTTTCAAGCCATCGCAGTCTGTCTGCGGCATTTTCTTGATGGCGGGCCACATAATGCGCCGCAATGAATTTTTCATGATCATCCGTTGCTTCGTTCCAAGCTTGAAGGAACTGCTTGGCCGCTTCCTCGGGCATGCACTTCTTTTCCATGGCGATGCCCTGAAGACAAAGTTTGACGATGTCGTTGTTTTGACTGAATTCCATATTCAAAGTCTTTCATGAATACCGAGGGTCATTTCGCGCCGGACCATCGACGCCGCTTCTTCACGAAGCGGGATGAGACGACCCTGGGATCTTGATCTTAGGTCCGGACTAGGGTAGATGAAGCATAGCAAAAACGCGCCACTTGTGTGACGCGTTCTTGCTGGCTCCGAGGCTGGGACTCGAACCCAGGACCAAAGGATTAACAGTCCTCTGCTCTACCAGCTGAGCTACCTCGGAACGAGCAACGGCAGCTTACCCAAGGCAGCAAGAGATTGCAAGATGCATACCGTCGCTCGGACGCTTCGGTCATGCGGGCGTCAGAACGTCACCGTGAGCGGGCTTCCCAGGCCGGTCACGTAATCGTAACGCCGCCGCGCCTCGCAGAAATACGCGCAATCTCCGTTCGATCCGCTCACGATATCGCGGAAGAACGCGCCGTGGCCGGCGGAGGCCTTGTCCGCGTAGAATCGCTCGTTCGAGGCGGAGAGGCCGAGCGCCTTGATGGCCGCCCATTGCGGCGCCCCGGCGCTCGTTCCGCCGAGGACGTACCAACCCCCCTTTCCCTTCGCCGGCGTCCTATAGACGGCGAAACCGGGCATGGGATCGGCGGCGTAGGCCACGTCGGGCACGGCCCTTTTCCCGCCCGCGCGCCTGATGCCATAGTCGCGCTGGTACGCCGGCTGCGGGATGAACGCGCTCACCCCGCCCCCGCTGCCGGCCCAAGCGGTCTCGCGCGCCGTCGCGTGCGCAACGTCGAGCGTCGTACCGCCGACCGCGACGACGTTCGGCGACACCGCGGGCCAGCTCGCTCCCGCGCCGTCATCACCGGATGAAGCGAAGAACGTCACGCCGTCGGCCGCGAAGTGCCCGTCGAGGTCTTCCTCCCCGGTGAACTCCTTGCCGCCCCAGCTCATCGACACCGCCACGACACCCCTCCTCTTCCGGGCGAGATCGACCGCCGCGAGGAGATCGGCGCCCTTGGCGCTCTTCGCCTCGACGAGCAGTATCTTGGCGCCGGGCGCGATGGCGTGGGCCCACTCCACATCGAGCGCGGTCTCGAGGGACCATCCCGCGTCCGCGCGCAGGCGCTTGGCCATGGCGCGCTTCTCGAAACAGCCGTTCTTCATGGTGCAAGGAGGCAGGCCCATCGCTTCGTCGAAAAAGGCGAGGTCGCGCTCGATGGTCGGCGCGTCGAAGGCGTCGACGATGGCGATGGTGCCGCTGCCGCCCTCCTCCGGAAGCCGATAGGCCCTGCGAAGATCGGCCGGACGCAGGCCCGCCGAGGGCTTGGCCATGCCCTTGGCGCGCACGTGGATGGGCGGCCGCGCTTTGAAGGAACCGATGCGGGACGCCGCGGACGCCGGTACGCACGGAAGAAGGAACGTCGAACACAGCGTCGCGACGAGAAGAATGCGTCGAACGGTCATGCTGTCGAGGGTCAGGTTTTTGAGAGAGCGCCCGTCTTCCGCGGAACTCGAGCGCGCATGTTTGTAATCGAGCCGCCTGCCGTCGTCAAGTGATCTTCGCCTGTGGATAAGCCCGATTGACCCTCCGCCGCCGCGGGCGCAACCTGAAGTCCCGATGTCCTTTTCCCTGCCCCGCCCCTTCTTTCTCATCAAAGACGGCGGGGTCCCGCCACAGGCGGGAGACCCCGCATCAAGTGCGGGGTGACACGCAACACGGAGGCTTACCATGTTCGAGCCCATCGACCTCGGCGAGTTCGAGCGCCGCACCCGCATCCAGTCCCGCCGCTCGTTCTGGCAGGGCGCTGACCGCATCGTGTCGCTTCGCAACCTCCGCAAGATCGTCGACATCCGGCTGATGAACGACGAGTACCTGCGGGACCTGCTCCTGAGCGTCACGCTCGTCGGCGACCCCGACTCGCGACCCTACGAGGGCTGCGACATCAAGCGCATGCGCGCCGACCCGGCGATGCTCGCGGTCGGCCAGACCTTCGTCGAGGAACGCAAGTTGCTCAACCTGCAGGCGTCCTTCTTCGACATCTTCAAGGGCTCGGGCGCGCCGAGCGGCTTCGCCAAGAAGGGCGCGATGGTCATCCTGGGCGAGCCGGACGATGGCGGCCTCGCGGTCGCGCACTACCTGCCCCCGCTCGTGGAGTGGCATGGCGAGCGCCACGGCCTGCTCGACGGCATGCACCGCGGCTACTCCGCGATGCGCATCGGCACGACCATCGAGGTCATCAAGATCTGCTTCCCCAAGTCGCAGTTCCCCTGCGACTTCGGCCACTGGAAGAACGTTCGGCTCGTGGACGCGAAGCCTCCGAAGGAGGAACGGTTCTACGGGCTCAAGCCCGCGCTGTTCCGCGACCTCAAGTACGTTGGCATCGACGGTTAGCCGCTCCCTTTCCGGGGCGGTTTTTCTTTTTTTCTGGACCCCGCATCAAGTGCGGGGCGACAGTTGGTTGGCGCGGGGTGACATTTTTTTCTCATGAAAAAAATCCGCCTTGCGGCGGGAAAGTTCAGCGCCTCTTGAAGAAGGCGCGCCAGAAGCGACCCATGGTGAGCCACTCGAGCCAGACGGCGAGAGCGATGAGCAGGCCCCCGGCCATGATGTCGTGGGAATGAGCGGAAGCGTGCGCGACAAGGCATTCGGTCATGATCTTTTCTCCGCATGCGACCCTACGCCTTCGGACGAGCTTGTCAATGGCCGTCGGATGAAAAAACGGTCCCGTTCGCGGGACCGTCGGGTTCAGTGCATCGCGCCTGCGGCGAGCACCGTGAAGTTGTACGCCGCGTGCACGAGCACGCAGGAGACGTACGCCGTGAACTGCGAGTTGTGGTTCTTCATGTAGAGGCGGCCGAGCATGTACCCGACGAACCCCTGGATGAAGACGTTGATCGGGCTGCCGTGCGCGATCCCGAACAGGACGCCGCAGACGGCGAGCTGCACCGCGCGGATCGTCTCCGGCGACTTGCCGCGCACGAGCGTGAGCGGCAGCATCCGGAAGACCATCTCCTCGAAGACCGGCGCGAACACCAGGCCCATGAAGACCGCGGTGCCCGGGCTGGCCTGCAGGAAAGCCGCCACCGGCGGGAAGAACGACAGCAGGTGGAAGGTCACCGACACGACCGGCATGCGCGCGTGCGTCGCGCCGATCGAGGCGGAGAGCGCCAGCACCAGATAGGAGACCCACAGCCACGAAGCGCCGTAGGTCGCGAAAATGTTCCAGACGAGATCCCGGAACGATCGACGGGTCGGCTGCTCCACGGCATCCTCCGTGTTTCCTCAAAAGGGAAAACGAAATGCGTCAAAAGACCGCTATGGTTGAGCATAGCGGCCTTCCTTCTACAGGGCAAATTGTCCTGGAGGGGTAGAGGGGGAAAGGGGTAAAGACGGGTGCCTTTTCCCCTCTTTCCCTTTTCCCCTCGTTCCTAGTAATCCCGAAGCCTGGCGATGCCCGGGTGCGTCTGGATCTTTTCCAATGCCTTGGCCTCGATCTGGCGGATACGCTCGCGGGTGACGTCGAATTCCTGGCCGACCTCCTCGAGGGTGTGGCCGACGCCGTCGGTGAGTCCGAAGCGCATTTCGAGGATCTTCTGCTCGCGCGGCGAGAGGTCCTTGATGACGTCGCGGACGTAGTCGCGCAGCAGCTGGAGGGCGGCGGCGCGGTCCGGGGCGACGTTCTTCACGTCCTCCACGAAGTCCACGAGCGTCGAATCCTCGTCGTCCTCGCCGACCGAGGTCTCGAGCGAGACGGTGTCCTGCGAGATCTGGATGATGTGGCGGACCTTGTCGATCTCCTCCCCCATCTCCGAGGCGATCTCCTCCGGCAGCGGCTCGCGGCCGAGGTCCTGGATGAGCTGGCGCTCGACCTGCTGGAAGCGGTTGATGGTCTCGACCATGTGCACCGGGATGCGGATGGTGCGCGACTGGTCGGCGAGCGCGCGGGTGATGGCCTGGCGGATCCACCAGGTGGCGTAGGTCGAGAACTTGTAGCCCTTGCGGTACTCGAACTTCTTGACCGCGCGGAACAGGCCGATGTTGCCCTCCTGGATGAGGTCGAGGAGCGACAGCGACTTGCCGACGAACTTCTTGGCGATGGACACGACGAGACGGAGGTTCGCCTCGATGAGGCGCCTCTCGGCTTCCTTGTCGTTCCGTTCCTTGCGCTTGGCGAGCGCGACCTCCTCCTCGCCGGTGAGCAGCGGGATCTTGCCGATCTCGCGCAGGTACATCTGGATGGAGTCGGC
>DATJFD010000034.1:0-14361 GCA_035495855.1 Binatia bacterium
CTCAGTTCGGATCGTGGTCTGCAACTCGACCACGTGAAGCTGGAATCGCTAGTAAACGCATATCAGCCACGGTGCGTTGAATACGTTCTCGGGTCTTGTACTCACCGCCCGTCACGTCAAGAGAGTCGGGGGTACCCGAAGAAACGCGATCGCGTTTCGAAGGTAAAACCGATGATAGGGACGAAGTCGTAACAAGGCATCCCTAGCGGAAGCTGGGGATGGATCACCTCCTTTCTAGGGAGTAGAAACTTCGTCGAGGAGAGCAATTGCCTCCTTGACGACAGGATCCATCAGCAATGATGGAATCTCCTATGGTCGTTCCGACCGTCGCAAGACGGTCGGTCTCAATCTCGAGGAAGAGGATCACGTTCCTGTCTCGTTCACATTGCCGAAGTCAAAGCGCAAAACCGCCGCAAGGCGGTTTTTGCGTGGATAAAAAAAGACCCGCCGCATGGCGGGTCGCGTCAGCGCGCGGTCGCGCGCACAGGGGCCTTCCTGAGCGAGAAGGCCGGGTAACGGACGGGCGCGGTATTCCCGCACGTGGAACAGCGCGCCAGGAGCTCGTACATGAAGAGGTGGCCGGGCGACCGCCAAAGGCCGTATCCCTTGCCGTGGACCTCCGCCTCGTACGGCTCGGGGCCGACGATGCGGCGGACGCGGCCGGCGCAGACGTACGCATGCCCGTTCGGGCAGGTCCGCTTCCCGCGCGCGACGACGCGGTCGCCCACGCGGAACTTCTTCTCCTCGATGCCGCCGGCCTCGCAGGCCTCCGCGTCGCGCTTGCGGTCGTGGTCGGTCCTGCAGATCCCGCAGCGATAGACGGTCCTGGTCCGTTTGATGGTCCTCATTACGATCCTCCTGGCTCAAAGAACGACGTCTGTCCCAGAGTCCCCTCTTGCGGCGCTCCCGTCAACTTTTCCGGCGGGGCCAGCGCCTTATTTTGGCTAAGGCGAGGGCTTTTCCCGCCACCCCCCGGTCTTGCCAGCACCCGACCGCCTTGCTATAGTGGACCGGTCGTTATAGGTTGAAAACGACGCGATTTTAGGGGCGTGTAGCTCAGTTGGTTAGAGCGTCACACTGATAATGTGAAGGTCGATGGTTCGACTCCATCCACGCCCACCACGCAAATTTCCCCGTCTATGATCACGATGGTCTCGAACAACGAAGCGCTCGTCCGGCTGATGCTCATCACGGTGCTCTCGGCCCTGATCGGCATGGAGCGCGAGTACCATCACAAGCCCGCGGGACTCCGCACGAACGTCATGGTGGGGCTCGGCTCCACGCTCATGACGCTCGCATCGGTGAAGGTCCTCGAGATCTCGCCGGTCCTGCAGGGCATCGACCCCGCACGCATCGCCGCGCAGATCGTCACCGGCATCGGTTTCATCGGCGCCGGCGTCATCCTGCGGCCGTCGAGCGGCAGGGGGCAGATCATCGGCCTCACCACGGCGGCGACGCTGTGGGTGGTCTCCGGCCTCGGCATCGCGATCGGCATGGGATTCTACGCCGAAGCGATCATGACCACCGCGCTCGTGTTCTTCACGTTCGTGGTGCTCAGCAAGGTCGTGGGCAGGCTCCGCGCCTACACGAGCGCGCACCCGCCGAAGTACGAGCACGACGAGGACGTCGTCGACACGCACGAAACGAGGGAGCACTAGACGGTCCGGCACCGCGCCGAGGTAGCTCAGTGGTAGAGCAGAGGACTGAAAATCCTCGTGTCGCCGGTTCAATCCCGGCTCTCGGCACCACGTAAAAGCCGCGCCCGAAGGGAGCGGCTTTTACGTGCCCCGTGGAGGCGGGCGGAGCGAACTCTTTACGAAGCCGCCCACAGCGCGACTCACTTGGCGCGGCCACCTTCACTGTCTTCGACATCTCGGATATCGTGCTAGCATATCGGGGCGTGGCCTAATGGCTAAGGCGTCTGCTTTGGGAGCAGAAGATTGAGAGTTCGAATCTCTCCGCCCCGACCATCGAACCCATGAAAAAGCTCATCAACGCATTCGGGTGGTACGGCGCAGTGGCCATCCTGGCCGCGTACTTCCTCAACAGCTTCGGCTTGATCAAGGCCGACAGCGCCGCCTATCAGCTCCTGAACGTCACGGGCGCGGTCGGCATCGTCCTGGTAAGCTATGTTCGGCGCGCTTATCAGCCGATGGCCCTGAACGCGGTCTGGACCGTCATCGGCCTGGTCGCGCTCGCGAAAATATTTCTGCGGGTGTAGCTCAATGGTAGAGCTCCAGGTTTCCAACCTGGCCACGAGGGTTCGATTCCCTTCGCCCGCTCCAACAAAAATCCCTGGCCATGCGCCGGGGATTTTTGTTGGAGTTGATGCCGAGGGAATCGAACGGGCAGCAGCAGCGTGCGTGTCAGCCCGTTCCAGCTGACACGCACGCTGCGCCGGAGGAGTGAAAGTCTTCACTCCTCCGCTGCCCAGGGCAAGGCCTGCTGCATTCGGCAGCAGGCCGCGAGATTCCCATTATGAGCGCCCGCTCCACAAAAAGCGACCCTCCTGCTAAGGTCCCGAAAGGAGCAAGCCATGCGAACCTACAAAGTCCTGAAGGAAGGCGAGATCGTCCGCAGCCCCGTTCCCGGCCGTTATGCCGGCAACATCACGCACAAGATCTTCGGACGCCTCGACTGCGCGTCCGGGCTCCGGCTCATGCACGCCCGGAACCGCGTGTTCTTCCTGACCTGGGCCGATGCCATCGCGGCCGGCTACCGCCCGTGCCTGAAATGCCGGCCTTCGCCGCACGACCGCTATCACCGCGGACGCCGTTTGCATCCGCAATGAAAAAGACCGGGGGCTTCCCCGGTCCTTTCTTTTCGGCTCACTTCTCGAAGACGGCGTAGTAATCCTTCGCCACGCCCAGGCAGTAGCCTCGAAGATCATCGTCCAGCGTCGCGCAGAGCTCCTTCGCCTCGACGTCGGAATGATGGAACGAGATGAAGTCCTTCACCGCCCCTTCGAAGCAGCCCTTGCGCTGGCGCTCGTCCTTCCCCAGCATGCAGAGCGCCTTGGTCTTGGCGACGTCGCTCACCGTCGAGCCGCTGGCGTCGCGGCCGAGGCTCGCATAGCAGACGTCGATCTCGCGGGTGTCCGGCGTCGCGGCGCAGGCGGCGAAGATCTTCGAGAAGTCACGGTCCATGACCTTCAGCATGTGCGACGTCTGCATCCGGTAACAGGAATCCTTGTACTTGTCGCCCACGGCGTCGCAGGGATAATAAGGATCGTCTTTTTTGAAATCCGGAACGTGCAGCGTGAGGTCCTCGTTGATGACGTTCTGCATGAAGACGCCGCCGTAGCACGAATCCTTGTCCCAGCTGCGCTCAAGGTTATCGCAATACTGCAGCGCGTCGGCGACCTTATCGTCCGTTACGGCCATCAGGCCGTGGCCGAGCCCGTGGACGCAGTTGAAATAGCCGAAGGTGTACTGGTCCCGCCCCGGAACGTCGTCACAGACGTGGCCGAGCTTCGCTGGAAGCTGTTCCATGCCTATGTCCTGCACGTATGACTCGAGCACGCCATGGTGATAACCCGACCAGCAGAAATTATCGCCGTGCGCGAAGGCCGCGGCGACGCTCCCGTATTTCTTGTAACCGCCGTGGCCGATCTCATGGGCGAGCTGGTGGCAAAAACCGTGGGCGTTCTCGTCCTTGTCATAAAGGACCTTAAGGTCGGCGAAGGCCGTCTCGGGACCGAATTCCGCCGTCCTGGCGCGCAGGTACTCGAGCAGGCAGGTCCTGGGCGCCTTCGCGCGCGCGCAAAGTTTGGCGGCCTCTGCCGTGCCGGTCTCGGCCGACGTTCCTGAAGAAGGGCGGGCTTCCGCGGACGGCGCGGCCTGCGGCACGGGCGCGAAGGCCGCGGCCAGCAGACCGATAACGACCGAGGCGACGAAGAACGCCGGGATGGGCGAGAACGCGGGAAGTTTGTCTTTGGCGGCCATAATGGGTCCATCATACCCGCCCTGCCACGTACGGTGAAGGTCGCGCCGGGCGCCGGAATGACGTATCATCAGCGCATGAAAAGGACACGGACCGCCGGCGGCGTCATCATTCATGAACGGACGGGGAAGGTTCTGGTCGTAAGCCAGAACGGCGATTCGTGGTCCCTTCCCAAGGGCCACGTCGAACGCGGTGAATCGGACCTCGAGACCGCCGAACGCGAGATCGAGGAGGAGTCGGGCATCACGCGCCTGACGTTCGTGCGCGAGCTCGGTTCCTACGAACGCCACGGCATCGGGTACGGCGGCCAGGGCGAAAGGACGGACGAGATGAAGACGATAGTCATGTTCCTGTTCACGACCGGCCAGGACGAACTGCGGCCGCTCGACCCCAAGAACCCCGAAGCGCGCTGGGTCGCCCGCGACGCGGTCGCTCCGCTGCTCACCCACCCCAAGGACAAGGAATTCTTCCTCGGCGTCCTTCCCTCGCTGCAATGAAAAAGACCTCCCCGTGGGGAGGTCGCGTGATGATGGATGACCGAAAGAGCATTGGCCTCGCGAGCGAAGCGCCGGGTTTGCCGGGCCTCGTCCTCGCGGAACAGCGCTCTCTCCGTCATTTCCCGTCGCCGCCGGGTTTGCCGGGCGGTTTGGAAGGCGCGGAGGCCGTCTTGGGAAGGAGCAGGGCGTGCGGACGCGGCTTCACGAACAGCATGGGCTTCTTGCCCACGACCTTGAACATGACCTCGTCGCCGCTGCGGACGTTGCCGCACTCGATGGCGTTCGCCAGCCGAAGCGTGACGTGCTTCTTGATGGCAGCCTTGAGCGGGCGCAGACCGTACATCCGGTCGATGCCTTCGTCGAGGAGGAACTCCTTGAACGCGTCGGCATAGAGCAGCAGCAGCGGGATGCTGTTCGACTTCTGGCCGATCAGCCTGTCCTGCACGTTGCGGAGCATCAGGTCCAGCACCGGCCGGCACTGCTCGCGGTTGAGCGTCCGGTAGACGATGATGTTCTCCTTGATGCGGCCGACGAACTCGGGCGGGAACTTCTCCTCGATGAGCTTGACCGTCTGTTCGTAGATCAGCTGGTCCTGCTCCTCGGGGTCGGTGGGGGCGTTCGTGCCGCCGCCGAAGCCGAGCCCGCGCTTCTTGCCGGAGAGCAGCTCCTGCTGCTCCTTGCCGCCGACGTTGCAGGTGAGGACGATCACCGAATTGGTGAAGTCCGTGTTCGAGTGCGTGAGCTCGAGGTGCCCGTCGCCGATGATGTGCAGCATGGCGCTGCGCAGGTCGTCGTGGGCCTTCTCGAACTCGTCGAACAGCACGACGGAGAGGTACGGGCGGTGGCGCTCGTACAGCTCCGACATCAGCTCGTCCGGGTCGAACTTCTCGGGGAGCCCCTTCTTGCGGAGCTCGTCGAGGATCGGCCGGACCTTCACCCAGAAGTGATGCTCGTCGATCTTCAGCTGCGCGAGCTTCGGCAGCTTGTCCGAATCGACGTAGCCGTTCGGGGACCCGATGAGCTCCGACACCCGGTGCCGCTCCGTGTACTTGCCGCACGGAACGCGGGTGAGCGGGGCCTTCGGCTGATCGGCGATCAGGAACCTGGAAAGCTCCTCGGCCATCAGCGTCTTGCCCCAGCCGGTCGGACCGGCGAGGACATAGGTGCCGATGGGTTCGTTCGGGTCCTTCTGGCCCGAATAGTAGATCGAGAAGCCCTGGCAGATCCTGCGCGCCGGCCGATCCTGGCCGATCACCCGAGCCGACAGATGGTCGAACATCTTCTGCGTACGCGGGCCGAAGCCGTCTGAGTCCACGCGAACGGTGAACTCATCTTCGCCGTAGCGAAATTGCGAGTCACTCATTGCGTGTCCTCCTCGCGCCTATCGAAAGATGGCGCGCATTGCGGATAGAAAGGGCATTAAAGCCAGTATAACCAAAGGAGGGGCGGGGTCAATGCCCCCACCCCTCCCGGAAAGCCGCATGGTTGAGCGGCGTTATCGGGTCGAAAAAGCCTTCCGGTATTGGGCCGCGGCATCCTCCGGCGCGACGGGATTGATGATGACGCCGGAACCGATCTCCACGCCGGCCCAGACGGAGCCGCGGGGGATGAGCTTCATGTACAAATGGAGGTCGGCGCCGCGCACGATCTGATGGAAATAGAAATTGTAGGGCAGGTCCTTCTTCACGGCGAAGGCCGCCGCCGTCCTGAGCACCTTGGCCCACGACAGGCGCTCGTCCGCGTTGAGCGCGGCGACGTCATGGACGTGGCGGCGCGGCAGGATCCAGAGCTCGTAATTGTGCATCGACGCGTACGGCGTGAAGGCGACGACGTGCTCGTCGGCGTACACGCGGCGCGGCCCCTTCATCTCCTTCTTCATGATGTCGCAGTACGGGCAGACGCCGTTGTGGTGGCGGTACTCGAGCGCCTTGCGCGCCTTGTCCGCGAGGTGCGGCGGCACGAAGTCCGTGGCGAAGATCTGCGAATGCGAGTGGAGGATCGAGGCGCCCGCCTGCGCGGTGTTCTTGAAGACGATGACGTACTTGATGCGTTTGTCCTTGGCGATCGCCTGCGTGCGCTCGGCCCACGCCCACATGATCTCGGCGATGCGCTCCACGGGCAGTTCCTCGAACTGCAGCACGTGGTCCGGCGTCTCGATGACCACTTCCTGGACGCCGTACGCGAGCGGGTTCGCCTTGGACACCGCGGGGTACTTGTTGGCGAGCACTTTGATGTGCCAGCCGTCCGCGGAACCGAGGTCCATGAGCGATCTCGCCTTGTCCGCGTGCTCCGGGCAGAACGCGCAATCCTTCGGCGCGGCCGCGTCGCGGCAGGCCGGGCAGATGATGCTGCTCGGGCGCCGGGAGCGCCTGGGCGCGATGATGACGTACTTGTCCTGCAGGTAATCCTTGCGGATCTCGGACTTCGGGGTCTTGCGCATACTAGGCTCGTTCACGGGAGAGGGCCCTGGCGTTGGCCCACCACAACCAACATAGCACGAACGTGCGCGCTACGGTCACTGCATCGAACGCCGGCGCGCGGAAGTCGATGTCGTACAGCACCGGGAACTGCAGGAAAAGCAGGAGATCGAGCACGCCCAGCATCACGAGCTCCCCGGGCCCGGCGACGAGGATGAGCAGCGGCGCGATCCAGATGATCCATTGCTGCGAGAAGAACCAGCCGAAGGCGATGAAGGGAATGAGGAGATAGAGGCAGGCGCGGACGAACGAACGGCTGTCCTTGACCTTCACGCGGTTGATGAGCGGAAGGAACGCCCCGAACTGCAGCAGGCCGAACGACACGGCGATCAGGCCCCTGGCGATCTCGGGATGCATGCCGAGCCCCCAGAGCCACCGCAGCAGCAGTTCCCGGACGGAACCGACCTCGAAGGGGCGGCTGGCGTGCGTGCCGAGGACCATGGAGACGGGCGAGAGGCCGAGCACCCTGGCGGCGAGCAGGAAGGCCGCGCTGACCGTCAGGACGGCGACAAGCCCCTTGGCGACCGAGGCGCGGACCTTCGGCTGCCTGATGACGCCTTCGAGGCGGAGGAACAACGGGAGCAGGAAGAAGCCCGGATAGATCTTGGCGGCGACCCCTGCCCAGAGCGCGACGATCGCGGCGCCGAAGGATCCCGCGTCCACGGCGAGCACCGCCAGGGACGCGAAAAGCGCCGGAAAGGTGTCATAGCGCCACAGCGAAAAATAGAGGAACGCCGGCAGGAAAAAGAAGAGCAGCAGCCGCCGCGGCCGGCCGAACTTGCGGAGCAGCAGGCCGGTCACGGCGAACAGCAGGCCGAAGCAGACCGCCGAGCGCGCCAGCGAGATCGCCTCGAAGGCCAAGAGGTCGTCCGTGAAATAACGAGGGAAGGCGATGTAGAGCGCGCCGAGAGGCGGATATTCCTGATGGGACGCGGCCGAGTACGGCAACGCGCCCGACGCCACCCAATCGCTGCGCTCGTAATAGACGGCGATCTCGTAACGGTCCCGCACCAGCCGCAAGCCTTGGCCGTCGGCCGAGGCTGCCGGAAAGAACCGTTCAGGGGCCGCCAAGACGAGCCCCGTCAGCACGAACGTCGCCAGGAATCCGACGAAAAAAAGGCGGGACGCCTCCATGAACGTGTCGCCTTTCGGTGCCGCCGTCATAGTCGCGCGCTCTTTTCCGCCGCGACCATGGTGTGCGCCACGGTGATCGCCACCGCGAGCGCGTCGGCGGCGTCATCGGGCCTGGGGATCTCGGCCAGTCCGAGCAGTACGCGGGTCATCTTTTGCACGTCGGGCTTCTCCGCCGCCCCGTGGCCGCAGACGGCGATCTTCACTTCAGCGGGTCCGACCTCCACGCAGCCGAGATCGTTCCTTTCCAGGCACAGCCGGATGACGCCGCGGGCCTCGGCCACGAGCATGGCGGTCTTGGCGTTGGTCGAGAAGAAGAGCTTCTCGATGCCGGCGCGCTGCGGGCGATACTGCGCGATGATGGCCTCGAGCTCCCGGTACAGCGTCGCGAGCCGCTCGGCGATGGGCGAGCCCGCGGGCGTGCGCACGCTCCCATAGGCCAGGCAGCGGTCCTTGCCGCCGGCGGTCTCGATGAGACCGTAGCCCATGTCGGCGAAGCCGGGGTCGATGCCGAGGATGATCATAGGGGCGAGGGGAAAAGGGATAAAGGGAAAAAGGGACAGAGGCATGCCGACTTTACCCCTTTTACCCTCTACCCCTCTTAACCTTCGTAATTAGAGTAAATGGCGTTCACATCCTCGTCCTCGTCGAGCGCCTCGAACAGGCCCTCGAGCTTCTCCTTCGTCTCCGCGTCGAGCGGGACGGCCTTCTCCTTGGCGATCCATTCGAAACCGATGCCCGCGACCTCCATCCCCTGCTTCGCCGCCGCGTCGCGGATGCGCGCGACGGCATCGGGCGCGCCGCTCACGACGACGCCCTCGTCCTCGGCGGCGATGTCGTCCGCGCCGGCGTCGATGAGCGCGAGCTCGGCGTCATCGGACGGCTTGCCTCCCCTGAGCCGCACGATGCCCTTGCGTTCGAACATCCATTGCACCGCGCCCTGCGCGGCCAGGTTGCCTCCGCCGATGGAGAACGCGTGCTTCAAATTCGAGCTGGTGCGGTTGCGGTTGTCGGTCAGCGCTTCGACCATGATGGCCGCGCCTCCCGGCCCGTACCCCTCATAGACGATCTCCTCGATGCGTTCGGCGGCGATCTCCCCCGTGCCCTTCTTGATGGCCCGGTCGATGTTGTCCTTCGGAAGGTTGGCCTCGAGCGCCTGGTCGATCGCCGAGCGCAGCTTGAAGTTGAAGTTCGGGTCTCCCCCGCCGTCGCGCGCCGCGACGGTGATGACGCGCGCCATCTTGGTGAAAATGGCGGCGCGCTTGGCGTCGGCAGGGCCTTTCTGATGCTTCACTTTCGACCAACGGGAGTGCTTGGACATAGGGAGGGAATGCAGGTTGTAGGTGGTAGGTGGTAGACGTCCGTTCGGGGTCCTACAACCTACAACCTACCACCTAGAACCCGTCGAAACAACGCAAAAAAACCGCCCGCAGGCGGTTCTTTTGCCGTCGCGGCTATGCCGCGGCCGGTTCCTCTTCCACCCTCTCCCTCTGGACACCGAATCCGGTGCCGGCGGGGATGAGGCGTCCGATGATGACGTTCTCCTTGAGGCCCTCGAGGCGGTCCATCTTGCCGGTGATCGCCGCGTTGATGAGCACGCGGGCGGTCTCCTGGAACGACGCCGCCGAGAGGAAGCTCTGCGTGGAGAGCGCGACCTTGGTGATGCCGAGGAAGAGCTCCTCCGCGGTCGCCAGTTTGCCGCCCTTGCCGTCGGCGGCGATGTTCTCCTCGATGAACTGCGCCTTCTCGATGATCTCGCCGGGGAGGAGGTCGGTGTCGCCGACATCCTTCACGAGCACGCGCGAGAACATCTGCTTGATGATGATCTCGATGTGCTTGTCGTTGAGCTTCTGGCCCTGCGAGGTGTAGATGGCCTGCACGTCCTTGAGGATGTACTTCTGCACGGCGTCCTTGCCGCGAAGCTTGTACAGCTGGTGCAGGTCGAGGTTGCCGTCGGTGAGCGCCTGGCCGGCCTCTACCGTGTCGCCGTTCTTCACGAAGAGGACGAAGCCCGGCGGGATGATGTACTCCTTCACCTTCTCGGTGTCGCGGAGCACGCGCAGGATGCGCTTCTCGAGCTTGACCGTGCCTCCGACCTTGGCGGTGACGGGCGAGCCATCGGCCTTCTCGATGAGCACCTCGCCCTCGGTGACCTTCTTGCCCTCCTTGACCTTCAGCGTGTCATGCGAGGTGTGCTTGTAGGATTCGCCGTCCTGTTCGGTGTAGGCGACCCTCACGATCTTGTGGCCGACGAAAGGCGCGAGCACCTTCTGGCCGTCCGGTCCCTCGATCATGCGGCGCTCGATCTCCTCGATCGTCGCCTTGCCGGCGACGTCGCTCATGAACGCCTTGCGCTTCGGCGGGCGCGCCTCGAACAGCTCTTCCACGCGAGGGAGACCCTGCGTGATGTCGGAGCCGGCGACGCCGCCGGTGTGGAACGTGCGCATGGTGAGCTGGGTGCCAGGCTCGCCGATGGACTGCGCGGCCATGATGCCGACCGCGACGCCCGTTTCCACCGGCTTGTTGTAGGCCAGGTCGTAGCCGTAGCACTTCTTGCAGACGCCCTTCGACAGGCGGCACTCCAGCACGGAGCGGACGCGCACCTCTTCGATGACGACGTTCGCCAGGTCGCGCGCGATGGGCTCGGTGATCAGTTCGCCCTTCTTCACCAGCGTCTTGCCGGTCTTCGGGTCCTTGATGTCGGAGAGCAGCACGCGGCCGAGGATGCGGGCCACGACCTTCTCGTTCATCTCTTCGCTCTCCTTGAGCGTGACGAGCACGCCGGTCTCGTCGCCGCAGTCCTCCGCGCGGATGACGAGGTCCTGCGACACGTCGACGAGGCGGCGGGTCAGGTAGCCGGCGTTGGCCGTGCGGAGCGCGGTGTCCGACAAGCCCTTACGAGCGCCGTGGGTCGAGATGAAGTATTCCAGCACGTCGAAGCCGTCCTTGAAGTTGGCCTTGACCGGGAGCTCGATGATGTCGCCGGCCGGGTTGGACACGAGGCCCTTCATGCCGATGATCTGCGTGAGCTGGCCCCACGAACCGCGGGCGCCGGAGTCGATCATGGCCGCGACCGAGCCGTCCTTCGGGAGCTTCTCCTTGGCGAGCTTGGTGACGCGGTCCTTGATGTTCGTCCAGACGTCGACGATCTTCGAGTGGCGCTCGCCCTGCGTGAGCAAGCCTTCGTTGAACTGCTCCTCGATCACTTCGACGCTCTTATCGCCCTCTTCGATGAGGACCTTCTTCTCCGGGAGGAACGGCAGGTCGGCCATGCCCCAGGAGTAACCGGACTTGGTGATGTAGTGGAAGCCCATCTCCTTGAGGTCGTCGAGCAGGATGGTGGCGCGCTCCTTGCCGAACTTCTCGAGGCAGGCGCGGACCATTTCGGTGACCTTCTTGGAATCGAGCTGTTCGTTGACGAAGGGATGGCCCTCGGGGAGCGCCTTGTTGAACATGATGCGGCCCACCGTCGTTTCCGTCGGCTTGCTGCGGTCGGTCAGGCGGACGAGGATCTTCTCGCGCATCTCGATCATGCGGACCCGGTACGCGTAGACGGCGTCCTGGATGTCGCTGAACGCGCGAGGGGTCTCGCGGCCGCCCTGCGGCGGGATGGTCGAGGTCATGTAGAAGATGCCCCAGATGACGTCCTTGTCGGGACGCATGACCGGCTGGCCCGTGGCGGGCTTGAGCAGGTTGTTGATGGAGAGCATCCGGGCGCGCGCCTCGTTCTTGGCTTCCTCGGTGAGCGGCACGTGCACGGCCATCTGGTCGCCGTCGAAGTCGGCGTTGAACGACGGGCAGACCATGGGGTGGATCTGGATGGCCTTGCCTTCGATGAGCTTCGGCTGGAAGCCCTGGATGCCGAGGCGGTGGAGCGTCGGGGCGCGGTTAAGCAGCACGATGCTGTCGCTCGTGACCTCTTCGAGGATGTCCCAGACCTCCGGGTTGTCGGCTTCGATGAAGCGGTTCGCGGACCGGATGTTATGGACGAAGCCGCGCTGGATCAGCTTGGAGATGACGAACGGCTTGAAGAGCTCGAGCGCCATCATCTTCGGCAGACCGCACTGGTTGAGCTTGAGGCTGGGGCCGACGACGATCACCGAACGGCCGGAGTAGTCGATGCGCTTGCCGAGCAGGTTCTGGCGGAAGCGGCCCTGCTTGCCCTTGAGGATGTCGGCGAGCGACTTGAGCTGGCGCTTCTTGCCGGTCGTGGCGATGACGGTCTTGGACTGGCGGGCGCTGTTGTCGATGAGCGCGTCGACGGCCTCCTGGAGCATGCGCTTCTCATTGCGCGTGATGACCTCGGGAGCGTTCAGCTCCTGGAGCTTCTTCAGGCGGTTGTTGCGGTTGATGACGCGGCGGTACAGGTCGTTGAGGTCCGACGCGGCGAAACGTCCGCCGTCGAGCGGGACCATCGGGCGGAGGTCCGGCGGGATGACCGGCAGCGTGGTCAGGATCATCCACTCGGGCCGGATGCCGTTGGTCTCGAGCGAGTGCAGGAGCTTCATGCGGCGCACGAGCTTGTCGAACTTGGGGCCCTGCGGCTCCTCCTTCATGATCTCCTCGACCTCCTTCTTCTTCTTTTGGATGTCGATCTTGTCGAGCAGGTCGCGGATGGCCTCGGCGCCGATGCCCGCCTCGAACAGGTGGCCGTACTTGAGCGACCACTCCTGGTAGGTGTTCTCAGAGATGATCTTGAGCGGCTTGAGCTCCTTGAGCTCCTTCTCGACGATGGTGTAGTCCTCGTCGAGCTCCTTCATCCGCGTCTGCTTCATGTCGAAGGCGGCGGAGATCTTCTTCTCGCGGTCGGCGTCGTTCTTGGCGTCCTTCTCGGCCTGTTCGACCGCGCGCTTGTAGTCGCCCTCGATCTGCTTCTTCTTGCCCTTGTACTCGACCTTCACCTGCTCCATGGTCTCGAGCTTGGCCTCCTCGCGGACCTTGATGACGATGAAGTTCGCGAAATAGATGACCTTCTCGAGCGACTGCACCGAGAGGTCGAGCACGAGGCCGATCTTCGACGGCACGCCGCGGAGGAACCAGATGTGGGACACGGGCGAGGACAGCTCGATGTGGCCCATGCGCTCGCGGCGCACGAGCGAGTGCGTGACCTCCACGCCGCACTTGTCGCAGATGATGCCCTTGTAGCGGACCTTCTTGTACTTGCCGCAGTAGCATTCCCAGTCCTTGGAGGGACCGAAGATCTCCTCGGCGAAGAGGCCGCCCTTCTCGGGCTTCTGGGTGCGGTAGTTGATCGTCTCGGGGTTCGTGACCTCGCCGTACGACCAGGTCTTGATGACGTCCGGGGACGCCAACTTCAGCCTGATCGCGTCGAAGTCCTGGACCTTGAACTGTTCAGCGATGGGATTCATAGGAGTGCGGGCTATTCAGCGTCCTCTTCAGGCTCTTCGTTCGCGAGGCCGGCCTTCGGCGCGGTCTCCTCGATCTCCTTGTCGAGCTCGCCTTCCTCCGCGGTCTCCGCGGGCACCGAGCCGCGCGAGAGCTGCAGCGGCATGATGCGCCGGGCGTCGTTCTCGTCGACGCGCTGCTTGTCCTTCATGAGCTCGACGTCGAGGCAGAGCCCCTTGAGCTCGCGGACGAGCACGTTGAACGATTCAGGGACGTTGATCTTCTTGATCGCCTCGCCCTTGATGATCGACTCGTACGCCTTGGAGCGGCCCGGCACGTCGTCCGACTTGATGGTCAGGATCTCCTGCAGGGTGTGCGCCGCGCCATAGGCTTCGAGCGCCCAGACTTCCATTTCGCCGAAGCGCTGGCCGCCGAACTGCGCCTTGCCGCCGAGCGGCTGCTGCGTGATGAGCGAGTACGGGCCGATGGAGCGCTGGTGGATCTTGTCCTCGACCATGTGGTTCAGCTTGAGGACGTAGATGTAGCCGATGGTGACCTTGTTATCGAACGGTTCGCCGGAGCGGCCGTCGAAGAGCGTCACCTGGCCGTCCTTGGGGAAGCCGGCGAGCTCGAGCTGCTCGACGATCTGCGGCTCCGTGACGCCGTTCAGCGCGGGCGTCACGACATGGTAGCCGAGCGCGTTGGCGGCGAGGCCGAGGTGCGTCTCAAGGATCTGTCCGAGGTTCATGCGCGACACGACGCCGAGCGGCGACAGGATGATGTCGACCGGCGTGCCGTCCGGGAGGAACGGCATGTCCTCGGCGGGGACGATCTTGGAGACGACGCCCTTGTTGCCGTGGCGGCCGGCGACCTTGTCGCCCACCTGGATCTTGCGGAGCGCGGCGATGGACACCTGGATCGACTGGATGACGCCCGGCGGGAGCTTGTCGCCCTCGTCGCGCGAGAAG